>DHAA01000040.1 GCA_002397275.1 Thermacetogenium sp. UBA4966
CCAATAATAAATATCTACACCCTTATAGAGGGCTTTTATCAACAAGACCATTAATGAGTTCGCAAGCGCCGCCAATGATAGATCAATAATAAATACCACAGGAAGACACCCTTTCACCCCGCTCATAAAGCTGTTTAATTCTAAACTTATATTCTACATTAATTCTACATTATTGCCGGTAAATCCTTCCTTTCGACCGAATTCGCCATATAGAGCCGCTTACTCTTCCCTTCTTGCCATCGCATAGTCAAATTGAAGACCGCAAACTACCGTATGCGTGTTGAATAATTACTCCGGAAAAAAACGTTGCATTGTGGTAAAATAGCCCTGGTATGTCTGTTATATAATCCATTTCTAAAGGAGAAAAACTGATGAAACTTATATACAAGGGTAAAACAAAGGATGTATATGCCCTCAAAGAAGACGGTAACTACCTGCTTAAATACAAGGATGATGTAACAGGAGAAAACGGCGTCTTTGATCCGGGTGCGAATATGGTCGGTTTAGCCATCGAGGGCGCGGGCAGGGCAGGGCTGAGATTATCAGAACATTTTTTTGAGCTATTGAGGGAAAAAGGGGTACCCACCCACTATCTAGAGGCGAATATAGAGGAAGCGACAATGACGGTGAGGCCGGCGCAGGTATTCGGCAAGGGTCTGGAAGTAATCTGCCGCTACAGAGCAGTCGGCAGCTTTTTGCGGCGGTACGGCATGTATGCAGAGGGAGGACAGCCCTTAGACGCCTTTGTGGAATTCACGCTAAAAGACGACTCGCGCCAGGATCCGCCCATTTCCGAGGATGCCCTGGTCATGCTGGGGATCCTTTCGCCTGAAGAATACCAAGCGATAAAAAACCTGACCAAGGAAATCGGCGGCATAGTAAAAGCGGAATTGGCCAAAAAGGGAATCGAGCTATACGATATCAAGTTCGAATTCGGCAGAATAGGCGAAGATAAGCATATCGCTTTGATCGACGAAATTTCGGGGGGAAACATGCGGGCCTATAAAGACGGAGAATATATCGAGCCCCTGCTTTTGGAAAGATTAGTGTTGGAAGACTGAAACTTTATTGTGTTCTTTTTTAGCTTCATAAAGCGCCTGATCGGCTGTTAAAATAAACTCCCTGATTGAAGATTGATCGGAGGGGATCAATGTAGATACCCCCAAGCTGATGGTTAAATATGGAGCGACAGGGGAGTATGCATGGGGAATGGCTTTATCTGCAATCCTGCTCCTTAATCGCTCAGCGAATTGAAGCGCATTATCTTTTTTTACATGAGGAAGCAGAACAGTAAATTCATCCCCGCCATACCTGGCCACAACATCTGAGGAACGCCTTGCACAGGAGCTTAACGACTCTGCAACCAGTATTAAGCAGTCATCGCCTGCCTGGTGCCCATAATTATCGTTAAAGGCCTTGAAATAATCAATATCCAGATAAATTAAGGACAAAGGTATGCTTTGACGCTTGCACCTATCCCATTCAGCTTTTAAAGTCTTATCAAAAAAAGAGCGGTTGAAAATACCTGTTAGACCATCGATTTGTAAAAGCTTTTCCAGCTTCCGGTTGACATCCTCCAACTCCTTGTTAGCCGACTCCAGCTGCTCACTCTTTTCCTGTATTATCTTTTTATTATGGAAATCATCAACAAAATTCTTATACCTGATACGTGATATAACCAACGAAATTGCAATAAATGAAGTGCTGTTTACATAATTGCCGTAGAGTATTTCAACGGATTGCTGAAAATAGGGCATGAAAAAAATAAATAAAACCTGAGCAGAAAATAGTATGACCAGTAAAGTGAGCGATGGAAAAAGCGGAACCGCGGAAACTGTTATCAGCGCTACGACATACACTATGATCTGGCCGTAAGACAATTGATCCAGCAAAGCTATCCCCGCGCTCCAGTACAAAATGAAACAGGCGCAAGATATTATACAAACCCAGATAACGGTATTATTGCCGGAAATATTTCTCCCTAATTTATTAAATATAAATAGATAAATGAACATCACTGTAAACAATAAAACATACATGCCGTTATAATAAATATCCGGTTCTTTGAAGAAGTCATCCTTATTATTTATATAAGAAATAAGAATCATTATACTTTCCAAGATGACGAAGGTTGTTGCGGCGACTTTGGCGATATTGATATTAACCCTATTCACAGCTATACTGAACTCTTTTTTGTAGCGCTCCTCTATGGATACCACAACTAAACGTCTCATCAACTGAAATATCTTTAAAATTATTTTTTTGTATCCGGATGCCGCCAATTTTTCCCCCTCATCCTCAGCCAAAGCATTAACCGCGATCTGTTCGCCGACAGCGAACTTTTTTCCCGGACAATTCTGCTGCAAAAATTATAGATCATCTTTTGCTTGACGATCATGAAGACCCCAATAACTTTAGTGGTATTTACTTCTGCATCATATTAAAATTACCTTTTCCTTTGTATTAAAAACAAGAATTTATAGTACCTAAGTCCTACATTTAAATTCCAGCGCCTGAAGTATCTTATCTGCAGCGAATCAACACATTAGCACATAAAAGCTGCAGCAGACGACCAGGGCGCCTAACTGCAGCTTATACGATCCGTCAAAAAACACTTACCTCAGCGCACACTCTCACAAGATTCGAAACCTATTCGACGGTGACGCTTTTCGTCAAGTTCCTGGGCGTATCAACATCACAGCCTCTGTCGCAGGATATGTAGTAGGCGAAGAGCTGCAGGGCGACCGCCGACAGGAACGGACTCACAAAAGACGGGGCTTCAGGGAGATGGATGATATGATCACAGGTTTCGTCAACCAGCTCGTTTTTGCCCATGACGACCCCGATAGCCGAACCGCCCCGGGCTTTCACCCCTCTCACATTGGCGACCAGCTTTTCCAAAAGGTCGTGCTGGGTGACCAGGGCGACGACAGGCATTCCTTCCGTGATCAGGGCCAGGGGACCGTGTTTCAGTTCCCCCGCCGCATAGGCCTCAGCGTGTATATAAGATGTCTCTTTCATCTTGAGGGCGCCCTCCAGGGCGATCGCCCAATCAAGACCGCGCCCCAGGTAAAAGAAGTCTTTGCTGGTATAATAATGGCCGGCGATCTCCTCAATGTCCTTTTCTCGCTTCAGTATATCCTCGAGCAGATCAGGAACCTGCCGCAGAGCCGATAGCTTATCCCTGATCTCCTCGCCGCCCATCGTTCCCCGCTCTCTGGCGAAGAGCAAGCTCAGCAGGTAGAGCACCTGCAGCTGAGCTGTATAAGCCTTGGTGGAGGCAATGGAAATTTCCTGTCCGGCCCAGGTGTAGATCACTTCATCTGCTTCTCTGGTGATAGTGCTGTCCACTACATTGGTTATCGCCAGGATGCGGCAGCCTTTCTCCCGCGCCTCCTTGACTGCGGCCAGGGTATCGGACGTCTCGCCTGATTGGCTGATCACGATCACCAGATTGCCGGGATCGAGCAGCGGGTCACGGTACCTGAATTCTGAAGCAAGATCCACCTCCACCGGAATCCGCGCCCACTTTTCCAACAGGTACTTACCCACCAATCCCGCATGGTAGGATGTGCCGCACGCCGTAATCACTATTTTGGAGAAACCGCGGATCTCCTCCGGGGTCAGACTGAGATCTTCAATAAGAATATCATCACCGGACGGCGTAATCCTGCTCCCCAGGGTGTTCTTCAGCATCTGGGGCTGTTCATGGATCTCTTTGAGCATAAAGTGGGGATAGCCCCCGCGTTCTGCAGCCTTGAGATCCCAATTCACATGAAAGGCTTCCTTTTTCACCGTATGGCCGTCTCCGTCCACAACCCGTACGCTCTGGGCGGTGATCTCCGCCAGCTCGCCCTCTTCGATAAAGTATACGTCTCTGGTAAAGGGAAGCAAGGCCGGCAGATCAGATGCCAGGAAGTATTCCCCCTGGCCAAGACCCACAATAACCGGATTATTTTTGCGCGCAGCCAGCAGCCTGTCCGGTTGGTCTTCGCTGAGGAGCAAAAGGGCGTAAGAACCGCGCACTTGCTCCAATGCTTTGCGCAGTGCGGAGAGCAGATCGCCTTGATAGAACTCCTCCACCAGATGAGCGACTACTTCCGTATCTGTATCCGAGGCAAAGCGATGCCCCTTCCCTTCCAGCTTGCTGCGAAGTTCATAAGAGTTTTCTATGATCCCATTGTGTACTACCGCAAATTTACCGGTGCAGTCACAGTGGGGATGTGCGTTGGCGTCAACCGGCCTCCCGTGAGTCGCCAAACGGATGTGTCCGATTCCGATCGGCGAACGATGGCCGCAGTCTTGCATTTCCTTCTCCAATGCCGCGATCTTGCCGGCTTTTTTACGCACTTGCAGTCTCATTTCTTGCAAATATGCCAATCCAACTGAATCATAGCCATGGTACTCCAGGGTCTTGAGGCCTTCAAACAGCACCGAGACCGCGTCCCTCTGACCAAGATATCCAACTATACCGCTCAAACCTCGGTTCTCCTCCTTATGTTTCCTACGCGGTCTCCCCACACAGATGACCCTTTGTGACGGAAATTGCTCCTCGCTTTTCAGGACATCCTCACGATGGTGGCGCACCGAGGGGCATCCGCCGAATATTTCGATAAACCCCTTCCTCGTCAACCAGCTGTCCGCTGGTCCAGGCGCTTGTTTTCCTTTTGCGCAGGAAACCTCTAATTTTTTGTAAAGCGCAGAAGCCTAACTCTTGACCAGCCCGCAGCCCAGCTTTTCTGCGATAACTTCAGCCAGCCCGTTGACAACGCTGTTTAACTTATCTTCATCCAGCGCTTCCCCCATAACCCTGACCAGCGGCTCTGTCCCAGAAGGACGCACTAAAATTCTCCCCTCTCCCTGGAGCTGTTTTTGGGCGCTGTGGATGGCGTCTTTTACCTCCTGATTGGCGTTCAACGCCTCTTTATTTTCCACCCTTACATTGACCAAAACCTGTGGAAAGCATCTCATCTGCGCGCTCAACCGGGAAAGCGGCTGTTTCGTTTCCCGCAGTACCCGCAGCAATTCTAACGCTGTAATCATTCCATCCCCTGTTGTCGAGCGATCCAGAAAGATGATATGCCCGGACTGCTCTCCGCCGAGCACTCCACCATTTTTGCGCATCTCTTCCATGATATAGCGGTCCCCTACCCTGGTCTCCTGCACGGCGATGCCGGCCTTTTCCAATGCCTCTTTGAGCCCCAGGTTGCTCATCACTGTAATGGTAACCTTGTTTCCTTCCAGGGTCCCCCTTTGCTTGCGGTATAGACCGCAGATCACCATCATTCGATCGCCGTCTACAATATTTCCCTGTTCATCAACAGCGATCAGCCGGTCTGCGTCCCCGTCAAAGGCCAGCCCCAGGTCGGCGCAGCGGGATACGACGCCCTGCCGCAATTGCTCAGGATGAGTGGAACCACATTGATCGTTGATATTAACGCCGTTAGGCTCGCCGTTGAGGACCACAACCGAGGCTCCCAGATCCGTGAAAAGCCGCGAGGCTATGTGCGAGGCAGCGCCGTTAGCACAGTCCAGCACTATTTTCAATCCGCTGAGATCCAAGCCCAGTTCCTCTTTCAGAAAAGAAAGGTACCTTTCTGCGGCCGCCTCCTCGTCAAAGGCGCGCCCCACATCAGCTCCCGTAGGGCAAGGGAAAACATGATGATCACCCTGAATGAGGCTTTCCATCTCTTCCTCTAACGAATCAGGAAGTTTAAAGCCATCTGCTGCAAAGAACTTGATACCGTTGTCCGCGACCGGGTTGTGAGAGGCTGAAACGACGATTCCGGCGCAGCAGCCATATGCCCGCGTCAAGTAGGCCAGGCCGGGGGTAGGAATAACTCCCATGCGCAGGCAATCACCGCCGACAGATAGTATTCCGGCGACCAATGCCGCCTCCAGCATATCCCCGGAGATCCTGGTATCCTTGCCAATAGCAATAGCAGGGCGTCTGCCGGACCTGCCCAAAACAAAAGCCCCCGCCCTTCCCAATCTAAAGGCGAGATCAGGCGTTAGCTCCTTATTGGCAACCCCCCTCACCCCATCTGTACCAAACAACAAACCCATTTTCTTACCACCCTCTCCCACTTAATAACACAGACATGTGCTATTATATCATTATTCTACTCATTAGGCGCTTGTTCGCTCTCCTTTTCGACCGCTCCGATAACAATGTTTACCTTTACCTTAGTTTGGCTCAGGGGAATAACCCCTGTGGGAAGTGCCGGCTCAACATCTTTGACGATATTTTCCTGGGCGCCGCTCAGGTCGACAGGCTGAGTGCGTATCTCCTGGAGACCGTCTATTATTTCCGCCGGACCGGTCACCCGCAGAGTATTAGGTTCCACGCTCTGGCTTTTAACTTCAAATCCTGCCGCTGCCTCCCCCTGCAAGACAACGCTCAGCGCTACGGTCTTCACCGGGCCGCTGGTCACCACGGGAATCCGTACCTGAACGGAAGCGGGCTCAACTGTTACCTGCTCCCCAACATTTTTGGTCAACTGCACCGTTACCTGCCGGCTGATATCATTCTTCGCCCCTTTGAGCTCTACTATCGCCTGCACCTCTGTAATCTCATCCAGGAATCGTCCCGGTCCCTTTACCGTAACCTGTTCAGGGTTCGCCGCAGGGGTGCTATAGGTAAAGCCGGGGGATGTTTCCCCGCGCACCAGCACCCGTACAGGCGCTTGTTTCTCCGTCATGACATCCAGCTCCACTTTGATCCGCTCGGGAGAGATAGCGACCACCTCAACATCAGAGGGGACATCTACCTTTATTGGTATAAGCTGTTCGCCCGTTTCCTGATCAGGGATCTCCACATAAGCATGAAGGTCATCAGCTTTGAGGCCGCGTATGACGCTCCTCATACCCTTTGCCGTAACCCGCACCTGAGGAAGCGGCGAAACCAGCAAGCGTTCAGAGGATAATCCTCTGGCCTCTGCCGTTAGGGTGAACTCCCGCTCAATGATCGGATCACGCTGCCCGGCGACATAATACCAGAGCATAAACGCCAGTAACAACGCCAGCAGCTTAAAACCTATGTTGTTTCGCTTAAACCAGCTGTACACCTTACTGTTTTTCATTCTTTTTCACTGCCTTGCCGGTACCTAAAAGATCCATCAGTTTCTGTTCGAGATCTCCTCTCCGCAGACCCCTGATCAGCGTGCCGCTTATTGCCATAGAAATAATCCCCGTCTCCTCAGAAATAACAACAGCCACCGCGTCGCTTTGTTCAGTAATCCCCAGAGCGGCGCGGTGCCTCGTTCCCAGCTGTGAGCTCACAAAAGGGTTTTCCGTGAGGGGCAGGTAACAGGCGGCAGCCATAATGCGGTTGCCCCCGATGATAGCCGCCCCGTCATGAAGAGGCGTATACGGTTCAAAAATATTGATGATCACCTCTTCGGAGAGCAGAGCATCTATTTTCACTCCGCTCTCCACATATTCCACAAGCCCCGTTTCTCGTGTGAACACCAGCAGAGCTCCGGTATGCCGCCGGGAAAGGCTTTCAGCGGCCAGAGCTATATTATGGGCGACATATCTGGCCTCTTCCTCAGCCAAAACCGAGCGGCGTCCAAAAAGGCCTCCTCGCCCCAACTGCTCCAGGGCTCGCCGCAATTCCGGCTGAAAGACAACCGGTAGAGCGACGGCAAGAGCTGTCCAGGTTTTACCCAGCAGCCAGTTGATAGTCGCCAGGTTAAACTGGGCGCTGATCGCGCTGGCGATCAACAGCACAGCCAGGCCTTTGAGCAGCTGCACCGCGCGCGTCCCTTTAATCAACAACAGAAGCTTGTAGATGACAAAGGCAACGATAAGAATATCGATCAAGGTACGCAAATCAAGGTAATTAAAATACGTTAAAAACCTGGACATCATCGTTTTCACCCGCGTGTAAATCTTCTTCATAGAATATACACTACTGAGCACAGATCTACAAATAAAATCCTGCAGGAAAGGCCAGATTTTGCTGACAACTTAGGATAAAAGAGCTAAAATCATATTAGGATGACAAAGAACCGCCCATTTACAAACAATTGAAAAACCGGTCGCAGGAAGTGGAGTGAGCATGTGAAAACAGGGTTGATGCGTGCGATCGTTGCCTTAGAACACCGAGACTTTCGCATCTTCTGGACAGGCCAGTTAATCTCCCTCATCGGCACCTGGATGCAGAACTTAGCGCAGGGGTGGCTGGTGCTAACGCTCACCGATTCGCCGTTACTGTTGGGAATCGTCAGCGCCGTACAGTTCACACCAATGCTGCTCTTCTCCCTGCTTGCCGGAGTGGCGGCTGATCGCCTGCCGAAAAGAAAAATTTTGCTCCTGACTCAAAGCGGTTCTGCATTAACCGCGCTCATTCTGGGGCTGCTGGTTCTTACAGGTAATGTGCGTTACTGGCACGTCTTAGTTTTAGCCGGGGTTTTAGGGACGATAAATTCCCTGGACAACCCTACCCGTCAGTCATTTATTGTAGAATTAGCGGGCAAACGCGATTTAATGAATGCCATCGTTTTGAACTCTACGGCTTTTAACGGCGCCCGTATCATCGGTCCCGCCGTAGCCGGGCTGATCATTGATAAAATGGGAATAGCCGCCTGTTTTCTGGTCAATTCGGCCAGCTATCTGGCGGTAATCTCCGGTCTCCTGGCGCTGCAGGTCAAGGATGCCGGCCAAGACAGAGAAGCGGAGCAGATGGTCTTTACCAAAATCAAGGAAGGGCTGCGCTACATCAGGCAAACGCCGCTCATTCTGCGCACGCTGGCGCTGCTGATCTTGCTCAGCATATTCTCTATGAACTTCAATGTTCTTGTACCGGTACTGGCTCGGCACACTCTTGGATTGCAGGCTCAGGGATACGGCTATCTCTTGTCGGCAATGGGGGTGGGAGCTCTTGTGGGCGCTGTTTTTATGGCGCTTGTAAGTCATTTAGGGCCGCAGTGGTATATTATCATAGGGGGAGCTATGGGACTGACCGTTGCGCAGCTGTTGCTGGCTGTCAACCGTTCTTTTCTTCTTGCCTTGCTTCTGCTGGGGGTAACCGGCATAGCGATGCTCGTCTTCGTCACCTCGGTGAATACGACGCTGCAGATCAACTCTCCCGACCATCTGCGGGGAAGGGTGATGAGCGTCTATACCCTGGTTTTTCTGGGTTTAGCGCCTTTGGGAAGTCTGTTCAGCGGTTCTGTGGCCAACGCGGGGGGAGCTCCCGCCGGACTGGCGGCAGGAGCGGCGCTCGGATTGCTCAGCATATTATCCATACTCATTTGGGGCAAGTACCAGCCGCTCCCGGCTCAGGATAATACGCATCGCAAAACCAAAATATGAATTGTATAAATATTGGCAGCAGGAGATTAACCTTATATCACGAAGAGATTAGAAATCCCTTGTGAAAGCTATCAAAAGGGGGTGTCCTGTGTGAAAATGCGAAACTGGCAGCTGCCGCTAACATTTGTTCTGTTTATGACCGGAATATTGTTGGTATCCGCTATCGAGGCGCTCCAAGGCCAAGAAGATCTTCCTACAAAGACGCAGTCGGAAAATCTGATAGCCAAGATCGAGACACAGGAAAAAGAATTGTCTGAGCTGGAGAAGCAAATCGACGCTAATAGAAAGTCTCTGGATAAATACCAGGAAAGCATTTCTTCCGGCAAAAAAGAAGAAGAGAGCTTAAAGTATCAGCTGGACCGGCTAAAAATTCTTTCAGGCATCAGCGACGTCGAGGGAGCGGGAATCATCATTCATCTGGACGACAACAATAAGGGCTACGAAGCGGCAAAAAACAAAGACCCGGAACATGTTACAGCTAATGATTTCCTGATCCATGATAAACACCTGCTCTATATCGTTTATGAACTGCGGGAAGCGGGAGCGGAAGCCATCTCCATCAACGGGCAGAGGGTTGTAAGCTCCTCGGATATCAGATGCATGGGAACAACCATCGGAGTGAATACCATAGCACTCAGCCCTCCTTTTGTGATCAGGGCTATCGGCGATCCCGACCGCCTGTCGGAGAGCCTGGAAAGGAAAAAAAGTCAATATTATAGCTTAAAAATGGCAGGATACCCGGCGAGTATCGAGAAACAGAGTAAATTAATTATCGGGGCTTATAAAGGCAGTTATCAGTATAGTTATGCTCAACCAAAGGAGGAACAATAAATGTGGGTTCCCATTGTGGGGCTGCTGATCGGCTTATTTATCGGCTGGGCGCTCAACATTCCTATTCCGGGAGTCTATGCCAAGTATCTGTCCATCGCCGTTCTGGCTGCTCTGGACTCATCCTTTGGCGGGGTTAAATCAATCTTTGAAGAAAAATTCAACGCGGCCATTCTGCTTACCGGTTTTTTCAGTAACGCCCTCCTCGCCGCCTTGCTCGCTTATTTGGGGGATCAGCTGGGGGTCGATCTCTATCTGGCGGCTGTCTTCGCCTTTGGGGTCCGTCTTTTCCAAAACCTGGCCATAATCAGAAGAGAACTGCTCTCCGGCTGGGCCAAAAAGCGCCGGGCCCTTAAGGAAAAGAGGGATAGCGATGAGTAAGCTAAGCAATTGGCAAACCCCTGTTTTTATCACCTTTTTGCTGCTGGGTCTTCTCATTACCATACAGTTTCGCTCTCAGCAAGACTATTTAAGAGATCTCCCGCAAAGGACGACCGACGATCTGTACACAATTTTGAGTAAAACCAGCGACAAAAAAAACGAACTGGAAAAAGAACTGCAAAACCTGGAGTGGCAGCAAAACCTGCTCAGCAGCGACGTTTCCGCGGATGAAACCGTGCTCAACCAAATGCGCGAGGATATAACCAGACAAAAAATGGCCCTGGGAACCGTGCCCGTGGATGGTCCGGGTGTCGCCATCACTATTGAATCCGACCTTTCCATTACGGAATACGATCTGATCGACATCATCAATGAACTCTGGAACTCCAAAGCTGAGGCCATCGCGGTCAACGAGCGCCGGATTACCAGTTGGTCAAAGATATATTGGAGCGAACAAGCGATGGCCCTCACCATCGACGGCGGAAAGGTGACATTCCCCTGCACCATCAGGGCCATCGGCGACCCGGAAAGGCTTCAATCCGGATTAGAACTTCTGGGAGGCGTGCTCGACAACCTGAAATTCTATAACATCTACCCTACTGTGGAGAAAAAAGATAAGCTGGAGCTGCCGGCCGCCGGTCAGTACACCGCCAAGCATCTGACCCCCAAAGCTGATTGAGATTATCATTATTCAACAAAGGTAATGGAATTCTTAGATTGTATTTCTACATCTGCAGGGATACGCAAATAAAGCAGCAGCGTTCCCGGGAAAGCTCCGGATGCGGACTCATTCAGCGCCACCTGCCCGGGGATGACCGCCGACGAACTGCTGTTGTTTCCGCTTCCGGGAACAGAGTCGGCGTCAGACTCAGACGCCCCCGATTCACCCAAGATCTGTCTGACCGCAAATTCCTTGCTGAAAGCCCACATCTCTATCTTCAGAGGCTGCGGCGCCATAACTTTCAAAACATTACCCCCCAGGGTTAACCGGTAGGGCATCATCATTTCAGAGAAATCAATCAGCTCAACGACGGTTTTCGTGGCATAGTTGACGGCTTCGATTCTGCCGTCGGCACTTTCCTTCCTCTCCACTATTACAAGATCATTTTCAGATAATTCCACATTAAGCAGGTTGCCGCTAAAGGGAAACTCCCACCGCTTCAGCACAAAAGCCCCCTCAGCCTGCTCCGGCCTTCCCTGCGTGGCCTGCTGCAGTAGATCTTCGTGATGAACCATCTCTTTTTCGCTTACTGCTTTCATCTTCATATCATGCAGGTTATCCAGAGGAAGTATTTGGAGAAGAAAAGGAGAAACAAGCAGCAGCAGGATATACCCGGCCGTAAGCCTAAACTGCATGCTATGCCGCAAGAAGAAGCTGCCGCGCCTCGCCAATATAATAAACAGAAAGATAGTTATTAATAAAAAAACGCCGGCAGCGATCACGCGAACATTCATCTATCTCACCTCCAGTCTGTCGGAAAGTACAATAGAGCAGGCATAGAACAAAGCCGCCGCCAGGATTACTTTGAGAGCCAGCAGAGCCAGAGAAGTCTCTAAGCGAAAGAATTCAAACGCCTTGAAAATTGCCGGCAGCCGGTATCCTCTCCCGGCGAGAACAAGCAAACCGAAAAGCAAACCGCCGAGCAGCACGATAAACACCTTGCTCCGCTGCGCCAATACCCCGCAAAAATACCCCAGCGAACCGATAAGGAGCAGATATGCCAGGGTCACGGCAATACCGGTAAAGACATCCGCGGGGACCGCAATAAAATTCTGGCTTAATAGATAACCGCCGCTTTTAAAGTAGACTATGATCCTCAATAAAAAGCCGCTCAGCATCGCCGTAAAGGCGCCGAACAGCGCCGCGGTGGCTAAAAACGCGGCGTTGGAAAGATTGCTGCTCAAACGGTTGGCTATAAAGGTAAAATCAATATTTTGATATTCTTTAGTTGTTGTTAAGACAGCGACGACAAAAAGCCAGATAAAAGTAAAAGTGATCACCAGGTCGCTGGAAAAGTAGCGGACAGAGAGATCGATATATTGTGATCCCATACTAAACGACATCACACCCCCCAGAGAAAACAGCAGGCCCATCACCTGCATTCCCGCCATGCTTAAAAACAAACCCAGTCGGCTTTTCATTTTATACAAATACTGGCTCTTGACGACCTCAAACAGACCGGCTTCTGTCAAAGACACGATCAACGCCTCACCTCTTCCCGTCGGTGAGATAAACACACAGGTCATCAGCCTTTACCGGAAGGATTTCCACAGCGGCGCCGCTTTTCTTCAATACCCCCTCAGCCGCATCTCTCCTGAGGACCGCATAACAATGCTCTTCGCCCATTCTTTTCCTATAATAAATCTCTTGACCTGCCGTTAGTTCTGCGATTACTTCATTTCTGCCCCTCAACGCCGCGGCGAATTCCTTCAGTTCGGAAACCGGCAGCTGAAGTCGTTTTTTGCCCCCATCAAGCAGCAGGATATCTTCCAGAACATCATCCACTTCATTGAGCAGATGGCTTGAAAAAATAATGTTACGCGGCTTCTGCAGGTAATCCCTGAGCAGCGCACGGTAAAAATCCTTTCTTACCCCGGCATCCATCCCGGAGGTCGGTTCGTCAAAAATAGTCAGCGCACAACGCGCCGCCAGTCCTATAATTACATTAAATGTGCTTTTCATCCCTTTGGAGAGGCCGCTATGATACTGCCCCGCCTTAAACGAAAAATAATCGAACAAACCCCTGGCCAGCTCCATATCCCAGTTCTTATAAAACACAGACGCGGAAAGCATAATATCGGCCAGAGATAATGATGGAGGAAACTTCATGCTCTCATCAATGAAGACCATATTAGATGCAGCTTTCAGACTGTTAAAAGGGTTTTTCGAGAAAACCGTGACCTGCCCTGAGGAAGCGCGCATAAAACCGGCTATAATCTTGAGCAATGTTGTTTTTCCCGCCCCATTCGGCCCGATCAGCCCTGTAATTCTGTTTTGCGCAACGGTAAAAGACAGATCATCGACTGCCGTCACTCTCCCGAATTTTTTGGTCAGCCCCGTACAGGAAATCACATCCACAATTTAACCCCCCTCCTATTTTTCACGTTCGTCAAGCCCCTTCTTCGCTTCCCGCAGCATAGCGATCAGCTCGTCCTCGCCGACTCCCAGGCGCCCGGCCTCCGCGGCGGCTTCCTCCACCAGTTTTTTTAAAGTCCGGTTCTTGCGTTTATACTGAATTTTTTCTCTGGCGCTGGCTGAAAGAAACATGCCCAAGCCGCGCTTTTTATAGAGGATGCCTTGATCCGCTAGGATATTGATCCCTTTAGCTGCGGTAGCAGGATTAATATTGAACATCTCCGAGAGCTGATACTGAGAATACATTTTCTCGTTTTCCTTTATATTGCCGCAGAGTATTTCGTTTTCCAGCCACTCCGCTATCTGCATATATATTGGTTTGTCTCCAATCATATCCTGTCGCAATATTACACCCCCGCAAAAGGAATGCGCATTGGCCCATTACTCCTGTAATGTACTATACCAGTAAGCTATTTGCATGTCAATAGATCACCGGCCGACCACCGGGACGGTTCCCCCGCGATTACCGCCATGCCTAACGCCGGACATCGGCTTTCAGAAAACAATAAAAGCAGGAGAAAGACTGCTCCTGCTTCCCTGCTTTATCTTATCCTAGCGGCGCTTCAGCAAGAAATAGTTCATGCTGTCTGTGAGGGCCTGCCAACTCGCTTCGATAATATTCTCCGAAACGCCGACCGTGCTCCAGGTTTCCGTTGCATCAGCGGATTCGATGAGCACGCGCACCTTGGCGCAGGTTCCATCCTTGCCGTCGAGGACGCGCACCTTATAGTCGACAAGGTGCATCTCTTTCAAGGCCGGATAAAATCCCTCCAGGGCTTTTCTGAGGGCGTTATCCACCGCGTTGACCGGGCCCTCCCCCTCGGCTGCGGTGTGGATCACCTGCTCGCCTACGCGCAGTTTGATCATGGCTTCGGAGTTGATCGACTCCGCTCCTTCCCCGTTTACCGGGCGCTTCTCCACAAGAATCTTTAGGCTCTCCAGGATGAAGTACTCTTCATACTGCCCGCTGCCCCTGCGCAGCAGCAGTTCCAGAGATGCCTCCGCGCCCTCGAACTGGAAGCCGCGGTGTTCCATCTCTTTTACCTCGCTGCATAAGCGATGGGTAGACTCAGAATCATTGACCAGATCCAGCCCCAATTCCCGGGCCTTATAGCTGATATTGCTCGAGCCCGACAACTCGGAAACCAGAACGCGCCTGCTGTTGCCTACCAGTTGGGGATCCAGATGCTCGTAAGTGCCGGGGTCCTTCAGGATAGCGCTGACATGGATCCCCCCCTTATGGGCAAAAGCGCTGGAACCCACAAAGGGCTGGCCGCTCAAAGGCGTCATGTTGGCGATCTCGCTCACATAGCGGGAGACCTCGGTAAGCCGCTGCAGAGAGGCGGCGCTCAAACAGAAAAAACCCATCTTTAACTGCAGATTGGGGAGCAGCGAACAGATATTGGCATTCCCGCAGCGTTCGCCAAACCCGTTGATCGTTCCCTGGACCTGCCGCGCCCCGCAGCGAACGGCAGTCAGGGTATTGGCCACAGCCAGTTCCCCGTCGTTATGAGCATGGATGCCCAAAGGCGAGTTGATCTCCCCTTTGATCCGCGCCAACACCGCTTCTATATCACCGGGCAAGCTGCCGCCGTTGGTATCGCAGAGCACAATCCAGTCCGCCCCCGCGGCAGCGGCTGCCTGCAGCGTTTCCTGGGCATACTCGGGATTTGCGGCGTAGCCGTCGAAGAAGTGTTCGGCATCATAGACCACCTCTCTGCCCCGGTCTTTCAAAAAACGCACGCTCTCCCGGATCATGCTGAGATTTTCTTCCAAGGTAGTGTTCAAAGCCTTGGTAACATGAAAATCCCAGCTCTTGCCGAAAATAGCGACCACCGGGGTGGCGGCTTCCAGGAGAGCCCTTATATTCAGATCTTCCTCAACAGCGACCCCCGGCCTCCTGGTGGAGCCAAAGGCAGAGATTTTGGCCTGCTTTAAGGAGATGTCCCGCACTCTCCTGAAATAATCAAGGTCCTTAGGATTAGAGCCGGGCCAGCCCCCTTCGATATAATGAACTCCCAGTTCATCAAGTTTAGCCGTGATCTTCAGCTTATCTTCCGCAGTGAGGCTGATCCCCTCACCCTGCGTACCGTCCCTCAATGTCGTATCATAGACATATACTAAATCCCCAACGCCTCTCATCCTTTCTCTGCATATTCTGCGACCAGGTCCCCCATAGCCGCTGTGGTAACCAGCTGTTGGCTGTCGGACTGCATCAGGTCCGGAGTGCGGTAACCGTCTTCCACCACACGGCGCACCGCTTCTTCGATGCAGCGCGCCGTATCCGGTTTATTGAACGACAGCTCAAGCATCATGGCCGCGGACAGAATCGTAGCCAGCGGGTTAGCCTTCTGCTGCCCGGCGATATCCGGAGCGGAACCATGCGACGGCTCATAAAGGGCCACCTCCCCTCCTATGCTGCCGGAGGCCAGCATGCCGATAGAGCCCGCTAAAACGCTGGCTTCATCGGTTAAAATATCCCCGAAGGTGTTCTCTGTGACGATCACGTCAAACTGCGTGGGCTTACGCACCAGCTGCATGGCGCAATTGTCTACATACATGTGTTCCAGCTGCACATCCGGGTATTCTTGCCCCAGCTCTGTGATCACTTCTCTCCAGAGACGGCCGCTGGCCAGGACGTTAGCCTTATCCACAGAGGTCACTCTTTTGCGCCTCTTGGCGGCCATCTGGAAGGCAAGGCGGCCGATGCGCAGGATCTCGGAGCGTTTATAGACGAGAGTATCCTGGGCCTGCTCCTCCCCATCCACGTGTTCCCTCTTCTTCGTCCCGAAGTAAAGACCGCCGGTCAGCTCCCTGACCACCACCAGATCAAGCCCCTCGACCACCTCCGGCTTTAACGGAGAGGAGTCGATCAGCGCGGGGTAAAGAACAGCCGGTCTGATATTGGCATAAAGGCCTAGTTTCTTGCGCAGGGGAAGCAGCGCCCCCATCTCCGGCCGCAGATGCACCGGAAGGCGGTCCCATTTGGGACCGCCGATAGCGCCCAGGATAATGGCGTCGCATTCACGGCAAAGGCGCAGCGTCTCCTCAGGCAGGGGATGGCCGCAGTGGTCATAGGCCGCCCCGCCGATCAAGGCCTCACGGAAGCTAAAATCGATCTGAAAGCGCTTCCCCACCGCCTTTAAAACTTTCACAGCTTCCGGTACGATCTCTTGTCCGATCCCATCTCCAGGTAATAATAGAACATCAGGCACGTTTCTTCATCCTTTCCTGCACATAATTGATTAAGCCGCCCTGCCGGATAATTTCCTGCATAAAGGAAGGGAAGGGCGCCGCCTGGTATTCGCCGCTCCGCGTCAGATTCCTGATCACGCCCCCGGCAAGATCGACGGACACTGTTTCTCCCTCTTCTAACGCCGCCGCGGCCTCAGGGCACTCCAGGATGGGCAGCCCGATATTGACGGCATTGCGGTAAAAGATGCGGGCAAAGGAAGCGGCGATAATGCAGGATACGCCTGCCGCCTTGATGGCGATGGGAGCGTGTTCCCGGGAGGAGCCGCAGCCAAAATTCTTTCCGGCCACCATTATTGCCCCCGGCCGCACAGTCCCGGCAAACTCAGGGTCCGCGTCCTCCATACAATGCGCGGCCAACTCCGCCGGATCAATCGTGTTCAGGTAGCGCGCCGGTATAATCTGATCGGTGTCCACGTCATTCCCAAATTTATAGACAACCCCCTTAATCTGCATCACCAAGCACCTCCTCAGGAGAAACAATGCATCCGGCCAGCGCGGAGGCCGCGGCCACGGCAGGACCGGAGAGATAGACTTCGCTTTCCGGGTGCCCCATGCGGCCGACAAAGTTGCGGTTTGTCGTGGCCAGAGCTCTTTCCCCCCTTGCCAGTATCCCCATGTGTCCGCCCAGACAAGGGCCGCAGGTGGGTGTGCTGACCGCGGCGCCCGCCTCGACAAATGCTTCCAAAATCCCTTCCCGCAAGGCCTGCAGGTAGATCTCCTGCGTTCCGGGGATGATGATCACCCGCAAGCGCCGGTGTACCTTTCTCCCTTTCATGATCCGCGCCGTGGTACGCAGATCCTCCATGCGCCCATTGGTGCAGGAGCCGATCACCACCTGATCCAGCTCGATCCCCTCAGCCTCGCTCACCGGACGGGAGTTTTCCGGAAGGTGGGGGAAAGCAACCTGGGGCCGGATCTGAGAGGCGTCATACTCCCTCGTCTCCACATAGGAAGCATCCGCGTCGCTGGAGTAGAACGTATAAGGCCTTTTCGCCCTCTTTTCCACGTATTCTTTTGTCCTTTCATCCGGGGGAACGATCCCGTTTTTCGCCCCCGCCTCGATAGCCATGTTGCACATCGTCAGCCTTCCATCCATGGAGAGGTTCTCGATAGCCTCCCCGATGAATTCCATGGCGCGGTAGCGCGCCCCGTCTACCCCGATGTCCCCGATGGTGTGCAGGATCAAATCCTTCCCCCCCACCCAGGGGCGCAGCTTCCCGTGATAGACGAATTTCATGCTTTCAGGAACCTTGAACCAGCACTCCCCGAGGGCCATCCCCGCCGCCAGGTCGGTGCTTCCCACCCCCGTGGAAAAAGCGCCCAGCGCCCCATAGGTACAGGTATGAGAGTCCGCTCCGATAATCAGGTCGCCGGGGAGGACCAGCCCCTGCTCCGGAAGCAGGCAGTGTTCGATCCCCATTCTGCCTACTTCAAAGTAATTGACGATCTTATATCTGCGCGCAAACTCCCTCACATAATGAGACTGTTCCGCGGATTTAATATCTTTATTGGGTGTAAAGTGATCCGGTACAAGGGCTACCCGCTCAGGGTCAAAGACATGGTCCTGACCCAGCCTGGAGAACTCCTGGATAGCAACCGGAGCGGTGATATCGTTGCCCAGCGCCAGATCCAGGCTGCAGTTGATCAGCTCGCCCGGGCTTACCTCTTCTCTGCCTGCGTGTTTTGCCAGGATTTTTTCCGTGATCGTCATGCTCATAAGGCATCCTCTCCGAATTCTTGAAGTACTTTATTCAAGGCGTTCAAATAAGCTTTAACGCTTGCTTCGATCACATCTGTGCTCACACCGCGGCCGATGAAGCACTTATCTTGGTGCCGCACCCGGACCATCACTTCGCCCAGGGCGTCCTTGCCGCCGGTAATCGCCTTCAGGTCGTAGTCTACCAGGTCGACATGCCGGCCGCCCAACGCCTTATCGACGGCCTTATAGGCCGCGTCCACCGGCCCGTCCCCGCACGCCGCTTCTTCATATTTCTGCCCGTTTCTTTTCAGCCCCACAGTCGCCGTAGGGACAATATTCGTGCCGCTGAAGACATGCAGATAGGAGAGGTGGTAGAGATCCCCGGAAATGTGTATTTCATTTTTGACGAGGGCTTCCAGATCCAGGTCCGTCACCTCTTTCTTGCGGTCCGCGATATCCTTGAAACGGGTAAACGCCTTGTCCAGCTCCGCGTCGTCCACCGTATATCCCAGCTCTGCCAGACGCTCTCTCAAGGCGTGACGCCCCGAGTGTTTCCCCAGGACAATATTCTCCTGAGGAACGCCGATCAGCTCCGGCTTCATAATTTCATAGGTTGTTCGTTCCTTTAAAACTCCGTCCTGATGAATCCCCGACTCATGCAGAAAGGCATTTTTACCCACAACGGCTTTGTTGTGCTGCACCTGCATCCCGCTCAGCGAGCTGACCATCCTGCTGGCGCGATAGAGTTCATTGTACCTGATCCCTGTCTCTTTATTATAGAACCCCCGCTTGGTATAAAGGGCCATCACGATCTCTTCTAAAGCCGCGTTTCCCGCCCGCTCTCCCAGGCCGTTGACCGCCGCCTCCACCTGGTCCGCTCCCGCTCTCACCGCGGCCAGGGAATTGGCCACAGCCAGGCCCAGGTCGTTATGACAGTGCACGCTCATGATCACCTGGTCGATATTCTTAACCCGCCGGCGGATCGCTGCAATGAATTCGCCGAATTCGACAGGCACGGCATAACCTACCGTGTCCGGAATATTGATCACCGTCGCCCCGGCTTCGACGGCGGCCTGCACAACCTGGCAGAGGTAATTGAGATCGCTGCGGGAGGCGTCCTCCGCGGAGAACTCCACATCAGAGGTATAGCGCTTGGCGTACTTAACCGCATCTATGGTCAGCTGCAAAACCTCTTCTCTGCTTTTTTTCAGCTTGTGCTTTAAATGAATGTCGGAGGTGGCGATAAAAAGATGGAGGCGAGGGCGCCGCGCCTCTTGCAAGGCCTCCCATGCCCTGTCGATATCGCCGTAATTGGCCCGGGCTAAACCGCAGATAACCGGTCCGCGCACCTGGCGGGCGATGGCCTGCACCGCTTCAAAATCTCCGGGGGAAGCCACCGGGAAACCGGCCTCGATCACATCCACATTGAGCCTTTCCAACTGCCTGGCGATCCTCAGCTTCTCCTCGGTATTCAAACTCACCCCGGGAGACTGCTCCCCATCCCTCAGCGTCGTATCAAAGATATATACTTTTTCTCCCATATGAACATCACACCCTTACAATTTACTTGCCGCCGCTATTCTGAACTTCTCCGTACTTGGGTCCCCGCACCATGGCGATTTTGCCGGTGCGCACCAGTTCCAGAATGCCGAAAGGCTTGAGCGAGTTTTCGATAGCACGGATTTTCCCATGGTCGCCGGTACATTCGATGATCAATGAATCCTGGCCGATATCCACGATGCGGGCCCTGAAAATATCAACGATCTGCATGATCTCGCCGCGGATCTCCGGCGCGGCTTCAACTTTAATTAAAACAAGCTCCCTGTCCACATGCTCTTCTGCGGTAATGTCCCGCACATCGATGACATCGACAAGCTTATCCAGCTGCTTGACCACCTGCTCCAGCACCAGTCCGTCCCCGTCGACCAGGATAGTTATGCGCGATACCCCTGGTTCATGGGTCCGGCCCACAGCCAGGCTTTCAATATTGTAGCCGCGCCTGCTGAACAGCCCGGAAACCCTGGTCAAAACGCCGGGCTGATTTTGCACCAACGCCGCAAGTATATGCCGCATATTTACCCCCCCATCATCTTTGTCAAGGATCCCCCCGGGGGAACCATCGGATAAACGTTTTCATCTTTGGCGACTTCAAAGTCGATGAGCACCGGTCCCGCATGCTCAATGGCCTGCTTCAATACCGGGCGCACATCCTCTCTGCTCCGCACGCGGCGCCCCTCGATTCCGTAGGCTTCAGCCAGCTTGACAAAGTCCGGCACCGGAATCAGTTCGGTCTGAGAATACCTCTTATTGTGGAAAAGCTCCTGCCACTGCCGCACCATCCCCAAATAACCGTTATTCAGTATAATGATTTTCACCGGGAGACGGCACTGCACAATTGTGGCCAGTTCCTGCAGGTTCATCTGAAAGCTGCCGTCTCCGGAGATATTGATCACCAGCTGATCGGGACAGCCCATCTGCGCGCCCACAGCCGCCGGCAGGCCGAAACCCATGGTTCCCAAACCGCCGGAGGATATAAAACGGCGCGGTTTCGTCACTTGATAGTACTGGGCGGCCCACATCTGGTTCTGCCCCACTTCTGTGGTGACGATCGCCTCGCCCCCCGTCAGGTCGCAGATCTGCTCGACAATATACTGGGGCTTAATCCGCTCCCCCTCCTGCCGATAAGCAAGGGGGTGCTCCTCTTTCCAGGAGGCGATTTGGTCAAGCCACTCTTCGGTTTGAGGCAGTTCAATGTGCTTCAGCAGTTCCCGCAGCACAGCCTTGACATCTCCGTGCAGAAAACAGTCCGTGCGCACGTTTTTGCCGATCTCCGCCAGATCGATGTCAATATGTATAACCTTGGCCTGCGGAGCAAAGGTATCCAGCCTCCCTGTTACCCGGTCGTCGAAGCGGGCGCCAATGGCGATCAGCAGGTCGCACTGGGATACGGCGTAGTTGGCATAGTATGTGCCGTGCATCCCCAGCATCCCCAGTGAAAGAGGGCGATTCTCCGGTATGGCGCCCTTGCCCATCAGAGTTGTGGTCACAGGTATTTGAGTTTTTTCCGCCAGTTCGGTGAGCTGCTCCGCGGCGCCGGAGGAAATAACGCCGCCTCCGGCGTAGATGACAGGCCTGCGGGCGAGTCCGATCGCTTTCGTCACCCGATAGGCCAGCGCGGCGTTCGGTTCTCCCGGAACACGATACCCGGGGAAGTGTATTTCCCTGGGATAGAAAAACTCCGCCTCTGCGGTCTGAATATCCTTAGGTAGGTCGATCAAGACCGGGCCGCGCCTGCCGGTACCGGCCAGGTAAAAGGCGGCGCGAACGGTAGCGGCGAGTTTATTGACATCTCGCACCAGATAGCTATGCTTGACGATAGGCAGGGTAATACCGGTTATATCCGCCTCCTGAAAGGAATCACGCCCGATTGCCGGCAGAGCGACCTGCCCTGTAAAAACCACCATCGGTATGGAATCCATAGCAGCCGTAGCGATACCGGTCACCAGGTTGGTCGCTCCCGGGCCGGAGGTGGCAATCACCACACCGGTTCTCCCCGTCGCCCTGGCGTAACCGTCTGCGGCATGAGCGGCCGCCTGCTCATGCCGCACCAGGACATGCTGCAGTGAAGAATCGTACAGCTTATCGTAGAGAGGGATAACAGCTCCCCCAGGATAACCGAAAACTACATCCACGCCCTCCTCTTCCAGCGACTTGACGATGATTTCTGCACCTGTCATCATGAACGCCCCCCTCCTCTCCTTTTAAACATCAAGCACCGCTCCCTTGCTCGCTGAGGAAACAAGGCGGGCGTAGCGGGCGAGATAGCCTTTCTTTGCCCTGGGCGCCGGAGGCTGCCAGGCAGCGCGCCTCTTCTCCAGCTCCCCGTCTTGCACAAGGAGCTCCAGCCTGCGCGCAGGTATATCGATGCTGATCAGATCGCCATCCCTGACAAGAGACAGCGGACCGCCCTCCGCGGCTTCAGGAGAAATATGCCCGATCGAGGCCCCTCTGGTAGCGCCGGAGAAACGCCCGTCTGTAACCAGAGCGCACTCTCGGTCAAGGCCCATCCCGGCGACAGCCGAAGTAGGGGTCAGCATCTCGCGCATCCCGGGTCCCCCTTTGGGCCCCTCGTATCTGATCACAATTACATCCCCCGGCTTGATTCCGCCTCCCAAAATGGCTGCTACAGCGTCCTCTTCACCGGCGAACACACGGGCGGGGCCGGTATGGACAAGCATCTCCGGGTCCACCGCGGCCTGCTTAACCACCGCTCCGTCAGGCGCCAGGTTCCCCCGGAGAACAGCCAGACCCCCTGTCGGACTGTAGGGAGCGCTTACACTCCTGATCACCTCAGAGCGCTTGGCGCCGTGTCCTTTTACATTCTCAGCCAGGGTCCGGCCTGTGGCGGTCATGGTTCCTCCATCGATCAGTCCATGCGCCAGGAGTTCCTGTAAGACCGCGGACACCCCTCCCGCTTCATGCAGGTCCTGGATGTGCATGCTCCCGGCCGGACTCAATTTACAGATGTGCGGTACCTTGCCGCTGATTCTGTCCACAGTTTCCAGGTCAAGGCTGACCCCGGCTTCGCGGGCGATGGCCGGCAGGTGCAGGACAGTATTTGTCGAACCCCCCAAAGCCATGTCGAGAGCCAGTGCATTGATGAAGGCCTTTTCCGAGAGGATATCGCGCGCCCCGATACCCTTGCGCACCAACTCCATCACCTGCCACCCCGCCTCTTTGGCCAGGCGGATACGGGCGGCGCTCACGGCAGGGAAAGTACCGTTGCCGGGGAGGGCCAATCCCAAAGCCTCAGAAAGACAGTTCATGGTATTGGCGGTGAACATCCCCGAACAGGAACCACAGCCCGGACAGACGGCTTCCTCAAGCTCTCCCAGCTCTTCAGGGGTCATCTTTCCGGCCTGCACCGCGCCTACTCCCTCAAAAATGGTGTTCAGATCGACATCCCTTCCCTGATAACGGCCGGCCATCATGGGCCCGCCGCTGACGATCACCGCCGGAAGATTCAAACGCGCGGCAGCCATCAGCATCCCCGGCACAACCTTATCGCAGTTGGTGATCAAAACCAGGGCATCCAGCGCATGGGCCATAGCCATCACTTCAATAGAATCGGCGATCAGTTCCCTGCTGGCCAGGGAATAATGCATCCCCGCATGGTTCATGGCGATGCCGTCGCAGACCGCAATCGCCGGAAACTCCAGCGGCGTGCCGCCGTTAGCCCGCACCCCCGCCTTTACCGCTTCTGCGATAGCGTCAAGATGACGGTGTCCGGGAACAAGGTCATTCTGCGAGTTGACAACTCCTATAAAAGGGCGCTCCTTCTCCCATTTTGTCAACCCCAGAGCGTTCAATAAAGACCGATGGGGAGCCTTTTCGATCCCCTTCTTGGTAACCTCGCTTTTCACAGGCGAGTCACCCCCTCCCACAAATATAATCAATCGCCACTACGCTTACTCAGCTACTGAGTTCAGATTTCGGCGCCCTCATTGTTGGCCATTTCCCGGAATTTTTTGATTAACGCCCTGCTGATCTCACCCGGTCTGCCGTTCTCGCCGATCATACGGCCGTCTACCTTGACAACCGGTACCAGTTCCGCGGCCGTGCCGCTGAGGAAACACTCGTCAGCCACAAAAACATCATGACGGGTAAATACCTTTTCCGCTACCGGATAGCCCATCTCTTGAGCAATTTCCAAAATGGAATTACGCGTCACACCCTCTAGAATACCCAGGAAGGGAGGGGGTGTGATCAGTTCGCCATGTTTGACGATGAAGATGTTATCACCGGTGCACTCGGTGACATAACCCTCGCTGTTCAGCAAAATTGCCTCGGATACCCCCGCCAGGTTGGCTTCTATCTTAGCCATCACATTGTTTAAATAGTTCAGGGATTTGATGCGCGGGTTGACACCCTCGACGATATTGCGGCGGGTGGGAACCGTGACCACCTCTAACCCCTTTGCATAGAGTTCCTCCGGATAGAGCTGGATCTGAGCGGCGATGATAAAAACAGACGGCCTCTCGCAGTTGCGGGGATCCAAGCCCAGATCTCCCTTTCCCCTGGTGACAACAAGCCTGATATAGGCGTCGCTCAAATTATTCCTGCGCAGGGTTCCCAGCAAAGCCTCGGCCATCTCCCCCTTGGTCATGCCGATATCCAGGAGGACGGATTTGGCGGATTCGTAAAGCCGGTCAATATGTTCGCTGAGGCGAAAAACACGTCCGTTGTAAGCGCGAATCCCCTCAAAAACTCCGTCGCCATAGAGCACACCATGATCGAATACCGATATCTTCGCCTCTTCCTCATCAACAAACTCACCGTTGAGATAAATGACCAATCCCATTTGCAAACCCCCTCCTTTGTTTTTTGAGCACAGAGTCAATCCGGTTTTTTTAATACCCTGTGAATAAAAAGACCCCTTTCCTCCCCAGGAAAATTTTCTTCCAGGGACGAGAGGGACCCGCGGTACCACCCTGATTGCCGCCCGGATAAACCGAACAACCTCTTTTAACCCACTTTGCTAACGGACTATGGATCTGTCCGACATCACCTACTAAGCCCCGACAGCAGGGCATTTCAGATAGCAGCTCTCAGGGATGAGCACCCTCGCCGCAGCCGGTACTGGATTTCAGCCCTTCCAGCTCTCTGTTGCCGGCGCCTCGGCAGGACATGTTCCCTTCATGACATTTCTCTGTGCTGTTTTGATTTATTGCTAGAACGATATTTCTACTAGTATAGGGAATTGCCGACCGCCTGTCAACACCTTTTTGCGCGGGCAACGAACATTTAATAGACACTTAATCTTTTGTTTAAAAAAAGGAAGCGGCTGCGCCTTACTTAGAGGCCGATAACATCGATCATGCGTGCGAGCACTTCTTTTCTCAGCCTATCCACGGCCTGGAAATCCATGGCCTCATGATAGTATCCCTCCAATTCGATGTACAGCGCTCTGGCCTGCTGGAGATGCGCCAGACCCCTCTGCAGGCATCTGTCAAACAGCTCCCTAGCCTCCTGCAGTTCCCCTGCGTAGTTTTTCAGGGCGTTCTTTCCCAGGCAGGGCTGACAATCGATCTTTTCGCATGATTTTAAATTAGGTAGAGCGCCGCGGTCAACATCAAAATTCAGCTCCGGAAAACGCTTCAATATGGCGATTTTTCGATCGGGGAGCACCACCAGATCGATCTCTGCGGGATCAAAGGCACAGTGATAAACCTCGACGGCAAGTCCGGCGCGATAGGCGTATTCCGCCGTCTCTCTCAAGATCATTTCTTTTCCTGATCCCGGTTCGCCCTCTATGAGATAGAGCATAGTGATTTCATCCAGCAAAGAGGGAACATAGTGCATGATCCCGCGCGGGGTCAAGGCTGAGGCAAAAAGATGGCGCTCTCGGGGAGTTCCTTCTCCCCAGGCGCTTTCCTCACCGAAGATCTGCCGGAAAAGACCCCCGGCCAGCCGGTGAAACCCCTGTTGGTCCAATGCCTGCTCGCGGCAGTCTCTTTCTTCATCCCGAGCCAGTTTGGCCATGCGCAAGGAGTTGTAGCAGGCGGCAAAACAGTGCTTCACCCGGCTCTTCAGGTTAATGATTTTCTCCTTGTAAGACGTCAACTTAGCCTGATCCCAATAATTCAAGTTAACAATTTCATCAACGGCGCCAGGATAAGCAGGGTCTACCACATGCGGGTCGGTCCCGTCCAAAATTGCCACCCGGTAATCCGGCGCCGCCAGCGCATCCAAGGAATCAGGGTCGGAAGAGCACCGGAAATATTCCAGATCCAACCCCCGCTCCAAAAGCTCCTCCCCGATCTGTTTCATCAAAGTCGATTTGCCGGTCCCCGGACCGCCTTTAAGTATAAACACACGACGCGCCTCTTGGCCAACGATATAGTTAAAAAAAGAGTAAAACCCCAGACAGGTGTTCCCGCCTGGAAAAACCGTCTTCTTTACTCGTCCCTTCGACAATCTAGACCCCCCTCTTACTTGAAAGTAGACGCCCGCGCTTCACTATTATAGATGAAAATTTGTTCGCGATAGCCGGGCAGTTTTATTTGTCGAACCAGCTTCCATCATGAGCAGAGGCAAAAAAGGCGTCCGGTGTGGACGCCCGTACCTCTCTTCATTTTACACAACATAAGAGGTGAATATGCAAGGTCTAAAGGCTGCGCAGCGCCTCCGCCGGGCTTAAGGAAGCCGCCCTGCTGGCCGGGTAGAGGCCGAAAAAGACGCCGACAACCGCGGAAAAGCCCAGCGCCAAAAGCACGGTCCACACAGAGACGAGCGGCGGCCAGTTGGCAGCCAGGGCGATAATAAAGGCGCCGCCGATACCGAAAGCCATTCCGATCAGGCCGCCCAGCAAGCAGAGGGCAACCGCCTCGCCCAGAAATTGCTGCATAATATCACGCCGGCGGGCGCCTAACGCCTTCAGCAGGCCGATCTCCCGCGTCCTTTCGGAAACCGCCACCAGCATGATGTTCATCACCCCCACGCCTCCGACCAGGAGGGCGATGCCCGCAACGGCGCCGATAATCAGGGTGAGCACGGAAGTGACGTTATTCACCATATCTAATTGCTCCTCCATCGTTGAGCCCATATAAGACACGCCGGGATGCCTTTTCTCCAGTATTTTGAGGCTGTCGGAGGTAGCCTGCGGCAGCGCCTCCTCGGAAACCGCCACACCGCACAACTGGCTGATCACCTTGGTGTTGAGCATCTCCTGGGCAACGGTAATCGGCGCATAAACAATTCGGGAACTAAGAGCCTGCATCATTGATGAAGGGGATTTTTCCATCACTCCTACCACAGTCAGCGGCGTGTCCTGCACAAAAATCTTCTTTCCCAAAGCGCCCTCCTCCGGGAAATACTTTTCAGCAATCCCCGCATCGATAACCGCCACCCGCGAATGGGCGGTCACATCCGCGTCTGTCAAAAAGCGCCCCTGCTCTGTGGAACCATTCAGCCCTGCGAGCAGATCGGGAGTCGTGCCGTAAAGAGTGGCCATCATCGGCTTTTCCTTGCTGTTGGGGAGGCGCAGATCCACCATCGGTCCCAGGGTTATCGGGGCCATCTTCTCCACCGCAGGGGAAAGCTCTTTGATGAGAACATGATCCTGCAGATTGAAGGTCTTGGAATCAGCTGTTTCATTCTTCATGTAGTTGGGACCGATTTCAAAGTAACGGTTGCTGCCCATAGACTCCAATTCGGACATGATCGCCGCCTCGCCCCCCTGGCCGATGGCCACCACCGCTATAACGCCGGCAATGCCGATGGCTATGCCCAGGGTGGTCAGCACGGCGCGCATGCGGTGTGCCTTCAGGTTATCCCAGACAATCCGGATCAGGTCGGCGAAGTTCATCGTTAGCCTCCTCCTTCACGATCTCCCCATCCCGAAAATAGAGAACCCTTCCGGCGTAACGGGCAATTTCCGGCTCATGGGTCACCAGAACAATGGTTCTGGCATCCTGGTGCAGTTTCTGGAAGATCTCCATAATTTCAATGCTCGATTTGGTATCAAGGTTTCCTGTGGGTTCGTCGGCAAAGATCACCAGGGGATCGTTAGCCAGCGCCCGGGCGATAGCAACCCGCTGCTGCTCGCCGCCGGAAAGCTCGGACGGCTTATGTTTGAGCCGCTCCCCCAGGCCAACCTGGGTCAGCAGTTTTTCAGCGCGCCGGCGGCGTTCAGCCGGCGATACTCCGGCATAAATAAGGGGCATCTCCACATTGCGCAGAATATCATGCCTGGGGAGCAGATTGAAACTCTGAAAGACGAATCCGAATCTCTGGTTGCGCATATCCGCCAATTCATCATCCTCTAATGAGTTGACATCCCGCCCGTCAAGATAATACTCCCCTTCTGTAGGGCGCTCCAGACATCCCAGCACACTCAAAAATGTAGATTTGCCGCTGCCGGAAGGGCCCATAATAGCCATAAAATCACCATCAGGAATACTGACGGTAACCCCGCGCAGGGCTTCTACCGTAGCGGCGCCCATTCCAAATACCTTTGTCAACTCTTTAACCTCGATCACTTAGCTCCACCGCCTGTACCGCGCACCTTCTGTCCGTCTTTAAGCTTCGAGGGATCCAGAATAACCTTGCTGCCGCTTTTAATCCCCTGCTTGATCTCGGTATAGAGTTCATTGTTTTCCCCTGTTTCCACTGCACATTTTTTTGCCGCGCCCTTATCTATAATAAAAATGTATTTCTGTTCGCTTTCATTGACAAGGGCTTCATTGGCTACCAGAAGGGAGCGGCGCGGTTTAATCCGGTAGATGACTACATCCGCCGTTGCACCGGGCTTGAGGCTTACCTCCCCCTTCTCTAATGTTATGTAAACTTTTATAAAGGTCTCGGTTTGGCCCATCTCCGGGGTGCTCACCACCGGTGCGATGCCGGAGACCTCTCCTTTGAC
Source organism: Thermacetogenium sp. UBA4966 (assembly GCA_002397275.1). Classification (GTDB taxonomy): domain Bacteria; phylum Bacillota; class DSM-12270; order Thermacetogeniales; family Thermacetogeniaceae; genus Syntrophaceticus. Next base: position 29,041 of record DHAA01000040.1, read on the forward strand.
TACCTGCTGCGGGGCGCCTGCCCAGCGCACCTCCGCCTCCTGCCCTGCCTCAATTCCATTGATATCCTGTTCGCTTAAGTTGGCGACCACCTGCAGATCATCCGGAGAGCCGACAGTGATCAGGGGAACGCCGGGCTGCACATAGCTGCCGCTTTTCGCCGCGACCTGAAGCACAACGCCGTCGATGGGCGATGTGAGCTTCCCTTTCTCCACAGCGGCGCGAGCGGCGTCGACTTGAGCCTTGGCCTGATCGACCTGAAGCTGAAGAGCGGCGGGATCCTGCATTTTCAGAGTCTCCGCTTGTGCGTTGGCTGCAGCCAGAGCCTGCTGCGTCTGAGCACTATTTTGCTGCGCGGCGGTCAGTTCTTCCTGCGAAGCCTTGCCCTGCTGTAACGCAGCGGTAGTGCTTTCCAATTGAGCGGCGGCCTCGGCAGCGTTTTTTTCAGCTGCCGCAACCGCGGCGGCTGCTTCCTGTTTAGCCTTTTTTGCATTGGACAAATTCGCTTCAGCCGCCTTCAGGGCATCCTGCGCCGCTTTCAACTGCTGCTGCTGTTCCGACACATCCAGCTCTCCCAGCACCTGTCCCTTGGCGACGCGGTCACCCTCCTGCACGTTCAGCTTCAGCTTGGAGGACATCAAGGCTGCCAATTCGGCTGAATTCAACACCTCTGCTTTACCGGTGGCCAGAACCTTATCCTCATACTCCATTGTCTTAGCTTCCGCGGTCTTGACCTCGGTCACAGACTCCTTGCCGCTTTTGACCACCGCTCCCACGATCACTGCGACAATCAGTAGAGCACCTAATGCTATCGCTATTTTCTTCCTCAAAAAGATCCCCCTTCCAAGCAGCCTCACCAAAAATGATAGTATTTGTTAAACCGCGGCCCGTTTATAATCCGGCAGTGTTAAGAGTACCGGCTGCGCCGGTGAGCAATGCAAAAGCCAGCCAAACAATAAAGAGGCAAATCAACACCCCGTTGGGACGCTTCACCTTCATCACAGCGGCGGCCCCAATGCCGCAGAGGACCAGGCTCCACCAGGTAAAGGGGTTACAGGCGCTGAGAAAACTAAATAAAAAACCTGATTCAGCGGGCGAGAATACGGCCAGGGTTGGGCTCGCCTTCAACATGTTCTCCGCAGCCGTGTTCATCACCAGGATGCTGCCGACGAGGCCGCCGATCAAGGCGGGAACATAGCTGTAAACGCCGACGGCAAACATCTTCCTGAACGGCGCTTCTTTGTCGGTAACAGCGGCAAAAATCTTCAGAATCAAGGCTACGACCAGCCAGGTTATCCAGGGCATAATAAGAGCAGAAACCATAGTGGTAACTGTCACAGACTGCGGGCCCATAGTCTTCGCCAAGATTTCTGCCTGCTCCGCGGACATCGTATCCGTCAGCTTTTCCAGTGTCAGCTGCGCGTACTCCTGGGCTTTGGGCAATGTGAGCCAGGCGATAGCCAGATTGATAATCGTCAGCGTTATACCCGCCGGCCAGAATCCCGGCCTCTCCGCGATCTCCTTAAAAGCAGCCCCCGGACTCGTCACAGCTTCAACCAGCAACGCCGCCCAACTCTTTTTTTTCTCTTCTTGCATCAACTATCCCCTCCCTTGGATCATTAAATACCTATTCTCCACAGACCGCATATTCTCCTATTACACCACCCCCCTTAACCTAATCTCCCTTAAAGTTTTATCCCTTCAACACCATCATTATGACACCAAGCGTGAAAGCCGCGAGGCCGCTGCCGCCGCCTAATCCCTATTCCAATTGTTACTGCAATAATAACGCTCATACGTTAAGCTTATGTGAAGTGCAGGTTTAGCCGATCTGCAGCGGCAGGGTTTGCCTGCTATGCTTCCTTATCCTTGCGGGACTCTCCGGCGCCCGGCCAGCGTCCGGCCCGCGCCGCCGCCTCCCTCAGGATAAATTCGATCTGACCGTTTACGCTGCGGAATTCATCCGCAGCCCAGTGCTCCAGCACTTGATAGAGTTTGGGATCAATACGCAGAGGGAATGCCTTTTTTTTGGGCACCAGGATATCCCCCTGCCCTAATACAGGCTGCCTGTATTGATGATCGGCTGAGCTCCGCGGTCAGATATAATCGCCACCATGATGTTGTTGATCATGGCAACTTTACGCTCTTCATCCAGTTCCACGATCCCGTTCTGCTGGAGTTGTTCGATAGCCATCTGCGACATGCCCACAGCCCCCTCCACGATCTTCTGGCGTGCGGCAAGGATGGCGGTGGCCTGCTGGCGCTGCAGCATGGCGCTGGCGATTTCTGTGGCGTAAGCCAGATGGGTCAGACGAGCCTCCATCACCTCTACCCCCGCCACAGCCAGGCGCTCCTGCAGCTCTTTGCACAGTTCGTCGGCTATTTCCTGACTGTTGCCGCGCAGCGAATACCCCTCTTCCTCAAAGTTATCATAGGGATACCCGGTCGCCACATGGCGCAGGGCTGTTTCGCTCTGAATCTCTACAAATTCCTCGTAGTCGTCGACATCAAAAACAGACTTGGCGGAATCCACAACCCTGAAAACCACCACAGCGGCGATCTCCACGGGGTTGCCGTCGACATCATTTACCTTCAGCATTTTACTGTTGAAATTGCGCACCCTGAGGGATATTTTCCGGTCGACGGATAAGGGCACGATATACCAGAAGCCGCTCTCCCGCACAGATCCGATGTAGTTGCCGAAGAAGATCACCGCCCTGGCCTGGTTGGGCTGCACCACTCTGATCCCCGAAGAAAATAGAGAAGCGAGGGTGATGAGAATAATCCCCCAGGCGATTTGCTCAAGTATAAAGGCATAAATACCGATACCGGCCATCACCAAAACAACAAGGATCCCGATGAAACCATTGATCTTCCAAGCCTTTTGTTCTACCACAGCAGATACCCCCTTTATTTCAATTTGGTATTACTATGATATCAATTTTAGTTGTAATTGTCAAAATAAGAAATACACCACCGGCCTAATTATGCAGCAAATCTCTGACATGTCTTAGATTACCATAATTAACGCCTACTAACAATAGAAAGTACATGAAACGTAAAAATCGTGTCCTCAACCGCTGTTTTTCGGTCCTTAACCGTCAAATTTCGTGCATAAAAAAAGCCCTCAAAAAAAGAAGGCTGCTTTATAAAAAAATGATCATCCCGCGTCACTCTTTTTTATCAAGATAGCGCACGGCGCTGAGGGCGGCGATCAACCCCTCCCCGGCAGCCTTTCCTGCCTGGTAGGGCTTGCCGGTGCAGTCCCCCGCTGCAAAAACCCCTGGTATGTTGGTAGCCATCATTCTGTCGACTTCAATGGAGTTCTCTTCAATTTTAAGCCCGGAAATGATCTGTTCCGCCGCGGCGACATCCCGGATAATAAAAACTCCCGCCACAGGCAGCTTTCCGTCGGGCAAAGCCACTCCTTCCACCCGCTCCTCCCCCAGCACGCTCAAGGGCTTAACCCTGTACACATTTACCCGGGGATCAACCTTTAGCTCACCCTGCCCCTTATAGGAGGGGAAATAATGCACCTTGCTGCAGATTTCAGCCAGGAAATTCACTTCTTCTTCCGCTTCCGGCGATTCCCCGATCACCGCCACTTCCTTACCCCTATAGATAGGTCCGTCACATGTGGCACAGTATCCCAGGCCGCTCCCCAGCAGATCCTTTTCACCGGGGAGCAAGCGCGCCTGCTGAATCCCGGTGGCTAAAATCACCGCTCGCGAGCGAAAGAGGCGGTTGTCACGGGTCACCGTAGTCAATTCGTCCCCGGGATAGATCGTCTGCACACGTCCCCTTTCCAGCACTGCTCCCATCCCCTGAGCATGATCAAGTAATTTTTTCATCAAATCTTTGCCGGAAATTTCTGGGAAACCGGGATAGTTCTTGATCTCAGGCGCCTTCATCAGGCGCTCCGAACCGCCCTCCGCCCCTAATAGAATCACACTTTTCTCCCGGACACGGCAGTTCACCGCGGCGCCCAGCCCTGCGGGGCCTGTTCCTACGATGAGAATATCCCATAAGCTATCGGCTTCCATCAGCACGCCTCCTTGTATAGTATGAGCAGCGACCGATATTAAGAGGATAACCGCCGCCGCTCTGTTTTCGAGCATATATCATTTAGTAAGCGACAAGTATTCTTTGACCGCCGCCACGAGACCAAAGCTTCCGCTGAGCATCATATCTCCATAAGGGACCGCAAAGTAGCCCAGTTCATTAGCCTTATGGCGCTGCGGACCGGTAACGGCAATAAAATCAAAGGACTCCGCCGCCGGGGCGCCGGGAAGTACGGCACAGCCATGCCCCCCGTCATTATAAACCTCTTCATTGCTCACTTCACCGCGCACAAAGCGGCGCAGGTAGTCATCCAGTTTTTCAGGGGTGATTGAACCCGTATGGTGCTCGAATATCCCCCAGATGCGATCTCCCTTCAACAACGCCGCTAATGTGTGCTGATTCCCCACATTGACCGCCACAACGCCGCTTTCCCGGCGGCCATTGACCACCGGATCCAGCAGAGCGCCCCGCATGGCGGCCGCGCCTGTGTCCATCACAAAGGCCTCCGGGACATCATGCCGCACTGCCAGCATCCTCGTCAGATAAGGAGGAACATTATCTTTATAAATCAGGTCGCCTAAGCGGCCGCCGTCCCGCAAAAATCTTTCCCAGTGTTCAAAGCGGAATTTGCGGTTGCTCCTGCCGATGATTTCCCCATGGTCCTGTACGGCGACAGCCGTGATCTCCGGCAAGGGGACGTCAAACAGGGACAAGGCCCTGCCTAACCTATCCACATCCAGGTCGCGGAGTTCAATTGGCAGGCAATGCTCGGGGCAGTCGTCGGCAAGCTCCACCCCCATGGCCTCTACCTCACGCAGGTCGTCCCTCACCGTTTTTGCGGCGGCAGGGGAGGCATAGGCATGCAAGCCTGCGGCCAGATGGTTTTTCAGAGCCCTGACAAGCGGGCCGCCCCCCATCACATGACCGGCCAAAAAGATATCCTTTCCAACAGCGGTAGCCCCGGAAATCTTTCCGGCCACCAAACTTGTAGCCGAGGGGAGCACCAATTTGACACAGTTTTCAATCGGGATCCCCTCCTCGTAAAGGAGAATATCCTGAGTCCCCGCCCCGATATCCACCGCTAAAATGCGCTTATTAGTACCCACAAATAGGCCTCCTTGAAAAAGCAACTCGGATTTATATCTTAAAACAGACTGTAGTCGAAAATACGCTCGCCGATCTTTGCCCGGCGAAAAGTAATATTATAGAAAACCCTCTCCTTGAGCTGCTCCGCCTCCCGGCAGCGCTGCATAATGCTCGAACACTGCTCCCAAAAGCCGGGGAAAGCCCTTAAAGTCCCCCCCAAATTGCGATAAATATGCTTGCCCTTTTCAGTTAGCCGAAAACCGTTCTCTCCTTTTTGCACAAGCCCTTCTGCAATCAATTCATCGAAGACACGCTGCAGGCTGCAGCTGTATGCGCCGGTCCGCTTTCTCACAAAATCGTAGAAACCGAGAGCCTGCTCTTCGCTGCAGGCTGCGCTTACCAAAAAGAGCAGGTTGTGAATTGCCGCCGCCTCTTGAAATTTATAATGCATCAGCAAACGCAAAAGCAACATATGCTGCACTGTATAAAGAATCAAGCGTCTGCAACTCCTTACTGCTGCCAGGCAACCCTTTTGGTTATTCGGGTTTTATTGTTCGCAGGAAATCGCATACTTGATGGATGGCTTATACCTGGTTTCAATTGCCTTTTGTTCCCGGCAATTCTATATCTTTTCGGTAAATTTCTTCTTATAGATATTAATTTCCTGCAAAGAGAATTAATATTATATCTTTTTAAACTCTTGGCGCAGCATCTCTGATAACGGTCCGGGGCCGCCCCTCCCTACAGAGTTCCCGTTGAATGAAACCAGCGGCATCACACCCAGGAGAGAATTGGTCAAAAAAGCCTCTTCTGCGCGGCGGAAATCATCCGGATAAACCTTTGCCTGGTAAGCCGTAATCCCTAAACGCTCAGCCAGTAACAGAACCTGAGCGCGCATGATCCCAGGCAGCAGACCACATTCAGGAGGTGGCGTCGTCAGTTTTCCATTAATAACAAGAAAAACATTGCTGGTCGTACCCTCGGCTATCTCCCCCATATAGTTGCGGAAAATGCCCTCATTTGCTCCTGCGCTAGAAGCTTCCACTCTTCCCAGGACATTTTCCAAACAGTTGAGAGACTTCAGCTGTACAAGCGGTGAAAGGTGGCTGCGGGGAAAACTGATCAAACAGGCGCTGAACCCCTTCTCATAAGATTCTTCAGGGTATGGCTCACCTGTATACCCGGTTACCACAACAGTTGCTGTGCTGTCGCACGGAGGAAACAGCCCTCTACCCGGAAATTCCCCCCTGGATACAGTTAGCCGCAGAGTACCGGTTTCCAGCAGTGCAGAGCCCTCACGCACCCCTGTGCATATCTCTTCATGAGGGAAAGAAATACCCAATACAGCACACCCGTTACGAAGCCGTGCCAGGTGCTCCTTCCAGTAAAGGGGTTGGCCACTCCGCAGGCGCATTGTTTCAAATAACCCGTCTCCATAGAGAAAACCCCTTTCCTGCACACCCAGCGAAGGCCTTAAAGGCTCGACAAACTTACCGTTTACCCAGGCAATACCTGACATACTTTCACCTCTCCATCACAGCCTAATGCATCCAGAAGGGCGCGTGCCTTGTCAATAGTCTCCCAGTACTCTGCATCAGGCTCAGAACCGCCGGTAATACCCCCTCCTACCTGGAAGTAAGCGGTTCCATCCTTAATAATAAATGTCCTGATCACAATACTCAAATCAACATCCCCATCAAAGCCCAGGTAACCGATAGAACCCGTGTAAATCCCCCGTTTCACCGGTTCCAATTCTTCAATAACCTCCATCGACCGGATTTTTGGGGTTCCTGTAATTGAACCTCCTGGAAAGGCGGCCAACAATAGATCGATGACATCCTTATCCTGTGCCAGTTCTCCCCGCACTGTTGATACCAGATGAAAAACTGTCGGGTATTCTTCCAGACGGAACAACTCCGCTACTTCCGCACTCCCGCGGCTGCACACCCTCTCCAGTTCTCTGTGTACTAGATTGGTGATCATGGCCAGCTCAACATGGTCTTTTTCACTTTGTAATAGTTCTGTACGCAGCCGCATATCTTCCAAGGGGTCCTTTCCCCTGGGCCGTGTCCCCTTGATCGGCCTGGTTTCGACGTAACCGTCGTTTATCTTAATAAAACGCTCTGGAGACGCGCTGGCTATATCCAGTTCCGGATAATGAAGGTAGGCGGCAAAAGGCGCCGGGTTGATCTCACGCAGGCGCAAAAAGAGCTGCCAGGGCTTTTCCTGCAGCCTACAAGAAAAGCGCTGAGTGAGATTGGCCTGTAAAATATCACCTGCTCTGATATAACCCTTCACCCTCTCTACCGCTGCGCAGTAAGAATCATAAGTAAAATGCCCGTAGATCTTCGGCTGCTCTCTGATAACTTTGCCCTGCTCACCTAATGGATCTATTCCACTATACACGATATTCTCCAATTCCTCCAGACGCTGCCTGGCCCGAACAGAAGCCCTCTCTCCTTCTTCCGGCAACCCGGTAGAGGTAAGAAACATTTTATTTTGACGGTTGTCCCAGATTACCAACCGGTCATAAAAACCCAGATAACAGTCGGGCAGTCCCAGGTCGTCCACCGCCAATTGCGGAATTTTTTCAATCTGCCGGCCGAGGTCATAAGCAAAATAGCCAAAAGCTCCTGCAACAACAGGGATGCGGGAGTCGCCTGTGATGCGGAATCTTTTCATAAGTTCTCGCAATATCCGGAAAGGATCGCCTTTCTGTTCCCTCCAACCGCCGCCTTCAAATACTGCCACATCCCCTCCCTTGCACCTAAAAATAAGAAAGGGATCACTTCCCATCAGTGAATAGCGACCGAGACGCTCGCAATCCATCCCACTGTCCAAAAAGAAACTGTAAGGACGTTCCCGAAATGATTGAAAAACCCTAACCGGTTCACTGTAAGATACTTCCGAAATAATCAATGTTGGGCGCCCCCTTACTGATAAGTATCCGTTTTCCTTTCAATTCAGCGCACGACTTACAGATATAAAAATCCTGAATCACAGCACTACCCCCCTATAGATTTGATATGATGAAAAAAACCAGTACAAATGTACTGGTTCGCATCCCAATTATTCGCGTCTTTGTATCTGCCCCGAGGTGTCATTGTAGTTGTTATGATCTAGATTTTCATAAATTGCGATAATTGTCAAGCAGTTTGATCATGCTCTCTTCCCTATAAACGTTATGTTCAGAGGTAGTCTGCCCGCGGCTAACCGCCTTCCTTTCTGATCACCCTGAGACCTATACACCCGAAGACAAAGGGAAGCCAGACGCTAATTCCCCGATAGACGAAGATAGCCAAAGCGGCCGTCTCCAAAGGCACATCCAGTGAACTGAAAGCCGCGGTCATCAGCGGTTCAACAACTCCGATACCGGAAGGAGTGATGGAGATGATGACAAAGAGAATGCCGACACTGTAACCGGCGATCAGTTTGCCCAGGGGAACCGCATAATGAAAGGCTTGAAAAACCGACCAGAGAGTGGCCATGTTAAATAATTCGATCAAGAGAGCATGCCCTGCCGCCCTGCCGAGGCCATAAGGGTACTGCGCCACCAGGCGCACGCTCTCCACAAGCCCTTTAGCAAAAGAAATGGCTCTTTCTTCATTGATTTCTTTCTTAAAATATTTTTTTACCCGCGGCTGCAGCCACCATGTAATACTTTTGGCAATCTTCGGCGGCAGTTGGGGACGGTGCAAGGCGAGGGCAATCAATCCTACCTGGGCTCCGATCAAAGCCACTAAAAGCAGGGCGGCAATAAAACTATAAACGGTCAGATCGCCGCACCGGATCAGGTAAGCAACCCCGACAACCATGACCAGGGAAAAGGCGGTATAGGCAAGCATAAAATAAACATAATTGATCATAACCGCCCTGGCAAAAGTAATGCCTCTGCGGACAGCGTCATGGATAATGACAGCCGTCCCGGTAAACATGCCTCCCGGGGCGATGATCCCCACAAAAGAGGTCGCCAGAACCAGGTTGAATATTCTCCTAAACCTTTCCGGCACATTGAAAAAGCGATAAAGGGCATGATAAACTCCGGCGCGGTTGGCGATCACCAGAAACTGAGCGGCAACAGCGATAACAATCCAATACCCGATTCCTGTCTGCAAGGTAGCCAGCAGGCGGGCGCCCTCTGTAAAATGCAAAATGCCGAACAATGATGCCAGAAAGATTACAAGAGCGATTATTAACAGGCGCACCCTGTTTCACCCACTTTTTTTGAACATCTTCATTATTATAGTACATTCTGAGCATTACAGGGACTGTTAACAAAATATGCCGCCATATTTTATCCGGTTTTTATAATGAAACCCCTTCATTCAGGACAGAATTTAAATGGAGAGGAAAGGTACAGCCCTACTGCAGCGGAACCAAATAAACAATACATAAAGGAGATGATCAGATGTCTTCGCTTATACGCCGCGACTACGGGAGAGAATTGAATCCCATGCGGGAAACCATCAACAGCTTTTTTGATGATCTTTTCACCCGGCTGCCCGTTATTTCCGGTTGGGGGGAGTGGAAACCCTCTATCGATCTGATCGATCAGGGGACGGATTATGTGATTATGGCCGATCTGCCCGGTTATACCCCTGACAACGTCAAAATCACTGTGCAGGAAAACAGCGTTCAGCTCGGGGGAAAGGTTGAAGGAGAAAAGGATACCGGCGCAGGGGATTTTCAAGTCAAGGAGCGCAATTTCGGAAGCTTTTCCCGCTCCATCCCCCTCCCGGACCAGATTAAAGCGGAAGAAGCCACGGCTAAATTCAAAAACGGCGTCTTAGAAATCAGGCTTCCTAAGGTGGATGTTCCTAAAGGGCATATTTTGGATATCGAAACAGAATAGGCTACGGAAACGCCGGCAGGTGAATAAAGCCGGCGCCCCTTTGCCACGAAAAAGAATACAACGATGTGATTAAGGTTGGCTCCCTTCTCTACAGGGGCCAATTTTTTTACATTATTTTTACATTATTACGAACTCCTTAGGCGCCGGGGAAAGAAGCCTCCCCATATTCACAATAAGAAGGGTTTTCACCATCCATGTAGAATATATAATAATAGGATCGAACCATGAAGGTTCTCTTTCGCTAATTGGTTAGAACAGACCAAAGCACAGCAGAAAAACAAAAGGAAAAGCAAAACCATATGATCTAAAACAGGGCCATGAAGTCCCTTTTCCCGCCTGAAAGCAGGGAGATGGTATTTATGGCTTTTTTCTTTTTCTCTGGAGGTGACTGAGCAAACCTGTTCGTTATCTATTAATGTAGAGGAGGGGAGTCAATTTGCAGTCGTTGCCTGCGGAAAGCTCTGAATTTTGGATCAAGCTTTGGCAAGATGCACGGCGCCGTTCTCCCGTAAGAAAAAGGCGCCGCCGTACAGAAGAAGAGATGATTGAAATGTGGAACAGCAAGGCAAAACACTTCGCCGGTTTTGCCACAAAAGACAGAGGGAAGGAAAGGCGGCAAAGGGCGCTAAGTTTCCTGGAAGAAGAAGGGGCTCTTCAAAAGGGGTTTACGGTGCTTGATATCGGCGCCGGACCGGGCAACTTCGCCATTCCCATGGCCCATATCGCCGGTCGGGTCACCGCTCTGGAGCCGGCCCCGGAAATGCTCAAAATCCTCCGGGAAAGAACCGCTGCAGAGCGCTTGGAAAATATTAGCATCATGCAGCGCACCTGGCAGGAGGTCGACGTTGAGCAAGAGGGCTTGGCCGGACAATTTGATCTGGTTTTTGCATCGATGACGCCGGGGGTGCAGGACCCGGAAACACTGGATAAAATGATCAAGTCGTCCAGAGGTTACTGTTATCTGAGCGGTTTTTCCGGGCGCCGCTGGGATAAGGCATACCGTGAACTCTGGCAGCAATTCTACGGCGAGGATATTGGGTACAACCCCGGTGATGTCATCTATCCCTTCGGGCTGCTTTATTCCATGGGCTACCGCCCGAGCCTGCGTTTCAGCGACAGCCAATGGGTGCAGGAACAGCCGATAGAAGAAGCTGTAGAAACCATCCTGAAATTTTTTGAAAACTATATGGACATATCTACGGGAGCCAGAAAGGCGATAGAGGATTATGTGTCAACACATGCCGAAAACGGCGTCTTCCGCCAGGAGACCAAGGGGTGCTCAGGAATGATGGTTTGGCAAGTTAACAGCGCGGCTAGGTCGCCAAAAACGCCCTTGACCTCTCCAGGATAAAGTCATGATCTTGACTGTTATCCGAACAAATACAGGAGGTGGCATAATGCCAAAAAAACGCTCATTAACAATGATCATTTCACTGTTAATTATACTTGCTTTATCCTGCAGCCTTCTTTACGGCTGCAAGGGGAAAGAAGCGAAAGAAACGACAAAGACCGAAGGAAAGAAAACAGCCGATGTGATTAAACTGGCAGGCGGCGACTGGGGTTACCCAACACCCTACGGCGTCTACCCACGGGGACCTGGTAGCAGAAAGATGGGGTTAGTTTATGATTCTCTGGTCGGTACCGATGCCAAGGGAAAAATTGTGCCCAAACTCGCCGACGAATGGAAGGCAAGCGAGGACGGGCTGATCTATACGCTAAAGCTGCGTTCTAATGTCAAATGGCATGATGGCAAACCATTTACATCAGACGATGTTGTCTTTACCTATAGCTACATGATGAAATATCTTCCGGTTAACGGCGGGTGTCCTGCCGCTGTTCAACAAGTTGAAGCAGTTGATGAACAAACGATTAAAATTAAAATTAAAGAGGCAGACGTTGACTTTTTAACAAACTTATCCAGTTGGGTCATGATCCCCAAACACATCTGGGAAAACGTGACCGACCCCAATAACTTTACTGATAATTCCGCTGTAGGAACAGGCCCTTATAAATTGACCGACTACAGCAAGGAACACGGGACCTACCGCTTCGCGGCCAACGCGGACTTCTGGGGAAGCAAACCCCGGGTCAATGAGATCAAATTTGTCCCTGCAGGCGAGGCTGTTCTGGCCTTCGACCAGGGGGAAATCGACCGCAACAGCGTTACACCCGATATTGTATCCCGCTATGAGAACGACACCGAGTACAAAATCATGCGCTATGAAACAAGCTGGGCCTACCGCTTGTACTTCAATATGGCGAAGCGGCCGGAACTGGCTGAAAAATCCTTCCGGCAAGCCATAGCTTACGCCATCGACCGCCGGGAGCTTGTGGATAAAATTGAACGCGGCAACGCTGTGCCGGGAAGCCCGGGTGTGCTGCACCCTAATAATGAATACTACAATTCCAAGGCGGCACAGTACTCGCATGACATAAAAAAGGCCAAAGAACTGTTAAACAGCCTGGGTTACAAAGACGCCGACGCAGAAGGAATTCTGAAAAACAGCCGGGGTGAGAAATTGAGTTTCCAATTGTTGTGTGATGATGGAAGCGCCCGCATGGCAGAGGTAATTAAACAGCACCTTGCTGAAGCGGGTATAGAGGTTGTCATCAAATCGGTGGACATGAAAACCAGGGATGCCCGCTTCAAAGACGGCGACTATGAACTGTGCATCAACGGCAGCGGCAATGGCGAGGATCTCTCAGAACTAACCAACATCAGCGGCAAGGGAAAGGCAACATCCACCACTGCTAAAACTATGGGCTACGACAATCCTGAGGTGGATAAATTATACACCGGCCAGCAAAAGGAAAAGGATCCGGAAAAGCGCAAAGAGATTATGGAAAAATTACAGAAAATAGTTGCTGAAGAAGTGCCAAAACTAACGATTTACTACACAAATTCTTTAGCTGTACATAGGCCGGCAGTGTACGACGGTTGGAGCGCCGATACTTATCACAGCGACAGCCGTTCCAATTTTGTTGACGATTAGCAAGCATGATATAAAAAAATTGCCGGGCGGCCGACAAACGCCGGCCGCCCGGCAAAGAAACATCTCAAAAATCAATTCTTTTGGCATGGTGATCAACTTTCCTATAGAAGCTGTTGGGGAGAAATTGGAGGCTGAAGCATGTGCGGCAAAAAACCCGCATGAGACTAATTGAATACGCCATCACCATATGGGTCGTCATCACACTGAATTTTCTACTCCCGCGGCTCATCCCGGGCGATCCCTTTTTAGTCCTAACTTCTCAGAGCGCTGAGGACGAGGAGATCGTCTTGAGCGAGGAGCAGCGGGAATTTCTATTCCATTATTATGGCCTGGATCAGCCGGTCTACAAACAGTATTTTATTTACCTGGGGGAACTCTTCCGGGGAAATATGGGCTTCAGTGTTTATTACAAACAGCCGGTAAGCCATATCGTTATGCATCGGCTGCCATGGACAGTTTTTATGGTGCTCTCCTCGGTTATCTTGAGCACCCTCATCGGCACCATATTGGGGTGCTTCTCTGCCTGGCGCCGGGAAAAATGGGTTGATAAATTTCTCTTTCTCTTTATGATCTTTTTTTCAGAAATTCCCTCTTTTCTACTAGGACTCATACTTCTCTTTGTTTTTGCGGCAGGCCTTGGCCTGTTCCCGCTGGCAGGAGCGGTGACTCATTTTGCCGACTTCCAAAGCGGATGGGAAAAAGCCTGGGATGTCCTGCACCACGCATTTCTGCCTATCGCCGCTTTGACTATTTCCCATTTAGGCGGTACCTATCTGCTGGGAAGAAACAGCATGACCACGGTATTAGAAAAAGATTATCTGCGTACGGCTTGGGCAAAAGGGCTTCCCAAAAAGCGCGTCATCTTTCGCCATGCTTTGAAAAATGCCCTGCTGCCTATCGTGACCCGTGTCTTTCTCAGCCTCGGTTCCCTTGTAGGCGGGGCTATCCTTGTAGAAAATGTATTTTCTTATCCCGGTTTAGGAACTTTGATGAGAGAATCCGTGCGCGTTCAGGATTATCCGGTTATTCAGGGTATTTTTTTGGTCGTGACCGTCTGTGTTCTACTAGCCAACTTTTTAGCGGATGTTGTTTACAGAAAAATTGACCCCCGGGTCGGCAGTTAAGGACTATGAGGAGAAAAAACCATGCCTGAAATTACAGATTTAATGGAAACCGGCCAGGATAGTACCCTTCCCGGCGCACCTGGCGCCTTGGCGGCGAAGGCTCTGGATTTTCTGCGGAAAACGGCTAAAATCATAAAAAATTTTTCCCTGCTGGGCAAATTAAGTTTAGCAGTAATAATTTTCTTCATTGTTCTGGCTGTTTTTGCCCCATATGTTTCAGCGTATCCTTACAATTTGCCTTCCGGAAAATCGCTGGCGCCCCCGGGAGGAGGGCATCCTTTGGGAACGGATGACTTGGGTATCGATATTTGGGCGCAGCTGTGCCGCGGAGCAAAAATCAGCCTGATCGTCGGTCTGGGGACAGCCCTTCTGGCAGGTCTCGGCGGCGGTTTGCTCGGAATCATCTCAGGCTATGTCGGCGGCATACTGGATAAATTTTTAATGCGACTGATCGATATCATGCTTGTCATTCCTGACTTTCCGGTGATGATCCTGCTGGCGGCCTTTTTGGGCCCCAGCCTAATTAACATTATTATCGTCCTGGCTTTGTTCTCCTGGGTTTCCTCCGCCAGGATAGCACGCTCACAGATCCTGATGCTCAAGGAGAAAACCTATATCAAGTCAGCGGAACTGTACGGGGCGGGCGCCTGGTATCTGATGTGGAAGCACTTTCTGCCGGAGATTTTTCCGCTTATTGCCGTGCAGATGATCAGGCTGACAGGAAGAGCGATCATATCGGAGGCTGGGCTGTCCTTTTTAGGGCTGGGCGACCCTACCTCAAAGAGTTGGGGGCTGATCATACACTATGCCACAAGCTTCAAGGGGATTTACTTTACTGAATTTTGGAAATGGTGGCTGCTCTACCCGTGGCTTTTCTTAACCGCGATGGTAACTTCTCTGGCCTTTATCAGCCGCGAACTCGAGCAAGTCGCCGACCCGCGTGTCAAAAGATAATTTTTGGGAGGTATCATTTTGACTGCTGAAAGCACATCTCTCTTGTTAGTCAACGAGCTATCCATTACCTACAACGGTGTTAGCCCACCGGTCAAAGCGGTTAACAATATATCCTTAAAGCTCAAAAAAGGTGAGAACTTAGGTATCATAGGCGAATCCGGGTGCGGCAAAAGCACGCTGGCTTTAGGAATAATGGGCTTAATAAAAAACGGTAGCGTTAAAGGCAACATCCTTTACAAGGATCTCAACCTGGTCGGCCTGCCGGATGACAAACTGAGACACTACCGCTGGAAAGAGATCGCCATGATGTTCCAAAACTCCCTGGATATTCTAAACCCAGTCTTAACTGTTGAAGAACAAGTAGGAGAACCGCTGCGCTTTCACTGCCATTTGACACCTCAAGAGATCGATGAACGAGTGGTTCACACACTGGAGATGGTCGGCCTCGATCCCGCATGGCGGACCGCTTACCCCCATCAACTCTCCGGAGGAATGAGGCAGCGTGTGCTGCTGGCCATGGCTCTGATCTGTGAACCGGAGCTGTTGATCGTCGACGAACCCACCACGGCGTTGGACGCGGCCAGTAAAAATGACATCTTTGAACTTTTGCAAAACCTGCAGAAGCAGTTGAACTTTGCTATGATCCTGATCTCCCACGACGTGGCCTTCGTTTCTCAGCTCACCTCCATGCTGATCACCATGTACTGCGGTCAGGCGGTAGAGTACGGGAGAACATCGGATGTCTTGAAAAACCCCATGCACTGTTACACCAGGGGGTTGCTCAATTCATCCCCCCAGTTCTTCAAATATAAAGACCTGTGGGGCATCAGCGGAGAACCGCCGGGGGAAGGCGCCCCGCTCAAGGGCTGCCCTTTCGCCCCGCGCTGCTGTCAGTCTGCGGAGGGCTGCGGGAAATCCAGGCCGCAGCTGCGCTACGTCGCTCTCGAGCGCCGGGTGGCCTGTCACAAGGGAGGGATCGAAACCTTCCTCAAAGCGGAAGGGATCAAGAAAAATTATCGCGTCGGTGAAAAGTCCATCGAGGCGGTAAGAGGCGCGGATCTGGAGATCAGGAGCGGCGAGGTCGTCGCCCTGGTCGGCGAGTCCGGCTCAGGGAAATCAACCCTGGCTCATATCCTGGCGGGGGTTCTCCCCGCTGATGAGGGCAGCGTCTTTTTCCGAGGGAAAAAGGTGGAGAACCACTGGGCCACCAAGATGATCGGGGGTATGCAGATCATCTTTCAGGATCCCTTTTCCGCCACCAGCCACAGAATGCAGGTACTGGACGTGGTTAAAGAACCGCTGGAGATCATGAAATGGAAGAGCACCGCGGAGCGTAATAAAGCGGCAGGCGAGGCGCTGCAGGCGGTACGCCTTCCCGTAACTCCGGAATTTTTGCAGCGCTATTGTTACAGTCTGAGCGGCGGCCAGCGGCAGCGGGTGGCTATCGCCAGAGCCCTGATCACCAGACCCAATTTGGTGATCGCTGATGAGATCACCTCTATGCTTGACCCCTCCAATCAGGCCAACATCCTGCGTGAGCTGAAAGGGCTCCAGAACAGGTTCGGCTTCGCTATGCTCTACATCACCCACGAACTGCACCTGGCCCGCAAGGTTTCCGATAAGGTTTATGTGATGCACCGGGGGGAAATCGTGGAAAAGGGCAGTTCCAGCGTTATCTTCGAAAAGCCGGAGCACTTTTTCACCAAGCAGTTGTTTAAGGAAGCCTTCCGTAGCAGCGGATAGCATGACTGCGCTTCCTACCTTTGCCGACAGCCTGGAAATAGATCGGTTGTTCGGCGGGCGCCTGCCATTCGGAGACAGAGGAAAACCGAAGGGCAGGCTTTTTGTGCTCTCCGCCGCCGGCCGCTAACAAGGAGGGGCCGGCTGTACCCTATGCATGCCAAAGGCTGACCTCAACGATTTTTTTAGCAGGTATCGCGTAAACAAAACAGAAATGCCTACAGGATATGTAAGATTAGAGTTGCTCCGGCGTAGTTAATATAGAGCCGATTCCGGAAGAGGCGAAAGATGTGGAGGAAAAGACAACTGATCAGGAACTGGCGCGGCGTGCTCTGGCAGGGGAAGCGAGCGCCTTTGAGGAGATTGTGATCCGCTATCAGCAGGCGGTCTTCGGGGTTGTCTTCCGCCTTTTGAGGAATCAAGAGGAGGCTGAAGACATCGCCCAGGAAAGCTTTATCAAGTGCTACCAAAATCTTGACAAGTTTGATCAACAGCGGCCCTTTGCGCCCTGGATCTGCCGCATCGCCGGCAACCTGGCTTTGAGCAGGCTGCGGCAGCTGAAAAGGCGCCGCTTTCTGCCCTGGGAGCAGGTATCCTTTGAGGTCGCGGACCTCACAGCCGCAGACCCTGCCGAGGCGCTGGAGAAAAACGAGATCAAACAAAAAGTCGCGGACTGCATAAAACAGCTGAAGCCTCTTGATCAACTGGTTGTTTTTCTTCGCTATTATAAGGAATTCAGTTACGACGAAATAGCATACATACTACAGACAAGGCGCAACAATGTGGAAGTACGCTTACACCGCGCCCGCAAAAAGCTGCACCGGATCTTTGAGGAAAACCAGGAGGTGGAAAGATGCTCACCTGCAGGGAAGTAGAAGGGCTCCTTGACCTTTATCTGGATCAAGAACTCGATACCTTGACGAGTGAAAGATGCGCTCAGCACCTGCGCCGCTGTTCACGGTGCAGGGCGCTGCTGCAGTCAAAAGAGGAAGAAGCGGAGCTGATCCGCGGCTGTTTCCCGTCGCCGCAGCCGCCCCCTGACTTCAGCAAAGGGGTTATGGCCAAACTATCTGCCCGCAAACAAGAATCCCAGGCGCCTCGCTCTAACATTTTGAGGAGGTTCAGGGTGACGCCGTTAATCGCCGCGGCGATGCTCATCTTCGTTTTCTTTGAAGCATACTCCACCGGCCATTTGCCTTTCTCTACACAAGGCAAGCAGGAAATAATAAGAGAGCCTTACATCCAGGATGACGCGGCCTCCGACTACAATACGCAACTCCAGAACGGCATGAGCGACGCCGACAGCCTGGACAGCGGAACAAATTCTAAGTCGCTTTCCTCTCCAACCCCTGATTTCACCCCCGGCTATTTACCCCAGGGTTTTATACAGGAAAACGGCTCTGTCGCCGGCAGTCCGGGCGGTGAAGAGCAGGAAGAATCGGTAGACTATACATACCGCAACCCGCAAACAGGAGCCTCTATCAATATACAGATCACAAGGGTCGCTTCCGGGGCGACAGCAACAAATGAAGAACGTGCAACAGAGGCCGCGGATGTCTCTTTCTTCGCTGAGAAAGACGGGCGGCATTACCTGATCAGGATCAGCGGGGATATCTCTTCAGAGGAACTGAAGAAGATAGCAAGCTCTTTAAAATAACAATGTATTTACCGGCGTCACGACAACTTTTTGGGCATCTTTGTCCTCGGGCACTAAGGAAAGGAGAGTTATTGCCATGAAGATTAAAAAAAGCGTTTTTTCGATTATGATCGCCATCTGCCTTATCGGAGGCGCACTGTTGGGGGCGGTCCTCACCGGGAGGCCGTCTGTCGGCGAAGCGGACAGCAAACAGGCGAAGATCACAGCTACAGGAACAGGCATAGTAAACACCAAGCCGGATCAGGCCAAGATAAGCCTGGGCGTTCTGACAACCGCTCCTAACGCTGAAAAAGCACAGCAGCAAAACGCAGCGCTTGTCAACAAGGTAAACGACGCCTTGAGCAAAGCGGGCATCGCCAAGGACAAGATGGAAACTAAAGGCTATTCGATTTGGCCGGAGTACAATTATCCCAAGGACGGTGATAATAAACCTCCTACCATTTCCTCTTACCGCTGCAGCAACACCCTGATCGTCACTGTCGACGACATCAAAAAAGCAGGAGAGCTAATCGATAAAGCGGTCGCCGCGGGCGCCAACCAGGTAGAGAATATCCAATTCCAGAAAAAAGACCCGGCGCCTCAGCAGCGGGAAGCGCTGCAGAAGGGCTGTAAGGAGGCGCGGCTTAAAGCCGAAGCCATGGCCAAGGGACTGGGAGTGAAGCTGGGAGAGATAGCCTCGGTTGAGGAAAGCAGCGCGGCCGTTCCCCTTTCTCAGAATCGGTACGGCAGTATGATGAAAGACGAAGCCAACGCGGACCTGGGCTCCGCCTCCACCGACATCCAGCCCGGAGAACTGGAGGTCAGCGCCACGGTCACCGTAGTTTTCAACATCAAGTGATCAGAAAAATAGACGCTCATGAAGCTTCTCTTCACTGCTTTCAGGGTAGTGGCCGGCCGGATTCCAGCGAGGCGACTTTTATGGAGTTCCGGGTCACGGCATCAGGCGCAGCGAAGATACCGGTTAATTTGGAAGTTGGAGGTCAGAGGTTGGATGTTAGAAACATCCAGTCATAGCCGGACCTGTTGCATAGCCAAGATGTCTGTCCGGGACGTAATAGGGAGCGAGCGGAATCCACCGACAACGGTGAAAGGAGGAAATAAGCGTTCGACAGCGAACCTTCTTGATATAAACCTTTGGAGAGGCGAGGTATGTTGGCGGTAATCGAATCCAAAATCCGACGCGGGCTTGCCCGGCTGAAACTCTACGGCGACCTGGTGATGTTCAGCCACAGTCTGTTTGCCCTTCCCTTCGGCTTGATGGGAATGCTGCTGGCCGCGGACGGGCTTCCTGCGGGGCGGACTTTTTTCTGGGTCATCGTCGCCCTTGTGGGAGCGCGCAATGCCGCCAATGCCCTGAACAGGCTGATCGACGCCCGCTTCGATGCCTGGAACCCCCGGACCGCGCACAGACACCTGCCCCGGGGGCTTGTATCCGGAGGAGAGGTTCTCATCCTGAGCGTCCTTGGTTTCGCGCTGCTTCTGCTGGCTTCCTGGCAGCTGAATCCCCTCTGTTTGCAGCTTGCCCCGCTGGCGCTTCTGCTGTTGGTCATCTATTCATATACGAAGAGATTTACCTGGGCCTGCCATCTGGTTCTGGGTTTCTGCTGCGGGATCGCTCCCACCGCCGGCTGGCTGGCGGTCACCGGAAAATTCGCCCTGCCCCCCATGCTTTTGAGCGCCGCGGTGATGTGCTGGGTGGCGGGATTCGATATTATCTATGCCACTCAGGACGCAGAATTCGACAGAAAAGCAGGCCTTTACGCCGTTCCCGCCAGATTCGGCGTTCCCATGGCCTTAAAAATAGCCAAAACGCTGCACCTCGCCGTTATATTTTTTTTGCTGCTGGCGCCGCTTTTCTCCGCCCCTCCCCACGCTGTGCCCGGTGTTTTTTATTACCTGGGCGTGGCCGCGGCGGCAGGGCTGCTCTGCTGGGAGCATCTGCTGGTAAATCCCGGAGATCTGAAGAAGGTAACCACCGCGGCCTATACGGTAAACCAGATTATTGGGGTTACGCTATTGGCCTTTACAATAATTGATCTGTTTATTACAAAGATCTGAAAACGGGGGTAAAAAAATGGCAAAAACACAAAAGCAGCCCCGCATAGAACTGCTGGCGCCCGCAGGCAATTGGGAGGCGCTAGAGGCTGTGATCAGGGCGGGAGCAGACGCCGTCTACCTGGGCGGAAAAAAATTCAATATGCGCCTGCACCGCAAGGAATTCAATTTTACCGAGGAAGAACTCCGCAAGGGAGCGGCATACTCCCATGAGAGGGGAGTCAAAATCTATGTGACGGTGAACAACCTGCTCACCACCGCGGAAACTACGGAGCTTCCCGCTTACCTTTCTTTTCTTCAGGAGATAGAAGTGGACGGGCTGATCGTTCAGGACCTGGGGGTAATCAAACTTGCCGGGGAAATGGGGCTGACCATCCCCCTGCACTCCAGCGTGATGATGAACGCCCACAATCTGGAGGGGCTGCGGCTGCTGGAGGAACTGGGGATCAGCAGGGTGATCCTCGGCCGGGAGCTGACCCTGGCCGACATCAAGCTGCTGCACACCCAGACATCCCTGGAACTAGAGTACTTCACTCACGGCGATATGTGCTTCGCCCAGAGCAGCCAGTGCTACCACAGCGGTATGCTCTTTGGCAAGAGCAGCAACCGCGGCCGCTGCTTGAAACCGTGCCGCTGGGCTTTTGAGCTGTTGGACCGGGAAAGCGGCGAGGCCCTCCCTGTCCAGGTTCCCGGCCCTTATTTTATGGCGGTAAAGGATATCTGCCTCTTGCCCTTTCTTCCTGAAGTCAGGGAAGCCGGGATCTGCTCCCTCAAACTGGAGGGACGAATGCGCCCGGCGCAACACCTTGAGCCCCTTGTCGGCTTTTACCGGCGGATCTTGGACCAGCTTGCTGAGGACCCTATCGGGTATAACTTTGACTGGGAGCAGTTCCGGGAGTTTGAGGGGTCGCGGGTGCGCGATTTCAGCCCGCTTTATAGCTTCGGCAACCCCGGCGCCGATTCTGTAGGCTATACAGGCGAACGGGAACCCCGCTTTTTCAGCAAAGCGGTGAAGGAACCGGTGATCACCAACGCGGACTGGGAAAACTCCCCGTTACCTTCGCCGGCAACCCTCAAAAATACCGAGAAGCCGCTACTTTCCGTGAAGGCAGGCTGCAAAACCGCGGCTCTGGCGGCGCTGGAAAGCGGCGCGGACATCGTTTATACCAGCGGCGAATCCTTTATCTCTCAGAACGAACCCTGGATGCTCTCCGATTTCCCGGAAATCTCGGCCAGAGCCAGGGCGCTGGGGAAACAGCTGGTGGCAGGGCTGCCGCGCATTGTCATGCCATGGGAGATGGGGAGAACGCTCTATTTTTTGGATAAAATCAAGGAGATGGATATCGACGGCCTCCTGGTTACCAACCTGGGGACCATATATGCCGCGGCCAAAAACACAGAACTGCCGCTTTACGCCGACTATTCCTGTAACATAGCTAACCGCCGGGCGGCGTGCCTGCTCCGCGGCTACCGTGTGGTACAGGTAACCGCTCCCCTGGAGTTCAGTTATGAAGAGCTGCTGGCTATGCCCGGTCAGGAACTGCCGGTAGAAGCTGTGATTCACGGCAGCCTGCCCACTATGGTGTCGGATCACTGCCTTCCCGCAGCCGTTCTGGAGGGAACAACAAAACACCGGCTCTGCAGCGGCCTCTGCCGGACAAGACTGTACGGATTAAGAGATACCGCCGGGCAGGTGCACGCCCTGGAGATAGACCAGGACTGCAGAAATCACATCTACATGGCTAATGAGCTGGCCTTGCTCCCCTACCTGTCTTCCTTTTATGGGGCCGGCTTCGCCGCCCTTCGCCTGGAAATCCCCCTCTATCAGGCGAATCAAGTGAGAGATATCACCGGGCTCTATCGCCGGGAGATCGACCTTTTATGGGATAATCCCGCTGATTACACCTTCGCTGAATCCGGCTGGCGGCAGTTGCTGCGGATAGTTCAAGGGCCGTTCGGCACAGGACCTTATACGACAGGCGTCAAAGTCGCCTCTGATTAATGCGGCGCCGGAAAATGGAGGTCAGATGCAGGAAGTTGGAAGTCGGAAAATGGATGCCGGAGGTCTGAGGTTCACTGGAACCAGCCGGCGTGAGAAGATAGAATAACTAAAGGAGCGTGCAACATGACGGAAAAATATTGGGGTCCGCAAGAGATCGTCAGAAAGAAGAAGGAATACATTATACCCTGCCTTTATCATTTTTATGAGGAACCGGTACAGATGGTCAAGGGGGAGGGGCAGTACCTTTTTGACAGCACCGGCAAGAAATACCTCGATTTCTTCGCCGGGGTATCTGTGATCAATGCCGGCCACTGTCACCCGCAGATCACCGAACGCATCTGCCGGCAGGTAAAAACGCTGCAGCATGTCTGCAACATCTACCTCACCCAGCCGATGCTGGAACTGGCGGAAAAGCTGGCAGAGATCACCCCGGGCAGGCTGCAGAAGAGTTTTTTCTGCAACAGCGGCTCCGAAGCCAATGAAGGGGCTGTCCTGCTGGCTAAAATCGCCACAGGCAGGAGCGAGCTTCTGGCCCTGCAGGACGGGCTAAGCGGGCGCACCTATCTCGACATGAGCCTTACCGGCCTGCGCTTCTGGCGAACAGATCCCAACCCTGCGGGGGGGATCTCCTTTGTGCCCAACGCCTACTGCTACCGCTGTCCATTAAACCTGAGCTATCCGAACTGCGATCTGGCCTGTGCCGAAGAGGTGCGCCGGGTGATCGAAACCTCCACCTCGGGAGAACCGGCGGCGCTGATCGCGGAACCGATCCAGGGAAACGCGGGGATAGTCACCCCGCCCCCGGAATACTTCCCGCGCTTAAAGGAGATCCTGCAGGAGTACGGCGCCCTGCTCATCGTCGATGAGGTGCAGTGCGGTTTCGGGCGCACAGGCAAGTGGTTCGCCATCGAAAACTGGGGTGTGGAACCGGAGATCATGACCATGGCCAAGGCCCTGGGGAATGGGGTACCGATCGGCGTTTTTACAGCCCTTCCGGAGATCGCGGACCGCTACACCCGACCCGGCGCCTCCACTCTGGGTGGCAACCCGGTTTCCATGACCGCCGGGCTGGCCACGCTGGAGGTCATTGAAAAGGAAGGGCTGATCCGGAACGCGGCGACACTGGGAAGCTACCTGCGGGAGAAGCTGCTGGAGCTGAAAGACAAGCACCGGCTGATCGGCGACCTGCGCGGGATGGGGCTGATGCAAGGGGCGGAGCTGGTTAAAGAGGGGAAAGAACCCGCTGATCAAGAGGTAGATCGTATTTTAGAAATAATGAAGAACAAGGGGATCATCATCGGCAAAAACGGCCGCTTCCGGAATGTCCTGGCCTTCCAGCCGCCGCTGGTCATCGAACAGGATAATGTCGACGAGACGGCCGCCGCCCTCGACGAAGCGCTGACCGAGGTGGAACCATTTCACCAGGTCCCTTGAAGGTCAAACTTGCAAAAAAATAGAATAGAATAAACTAATTGCCTCTTTGAAATTCTTTTTATCCAAACTGCCAATTTTAGTTAATAGCCCTTTGTTACCTGTTAACAGTTTGCTGATGCATACTTTTGATTTGCAACGCAATCCTGAACTTTCCCAGTTTTCTATTAGCAGTTCGTAGGTGTTTTTCACAGGGCGGCTAGAAATTGCTGCTATAATCACTAATTTGGTTTCCTGATTGAATTTCTCACTACTCAAAACAAGAGCAGGTCGAACTTTAGACCCACTGAAATCACTGTAGGTGAAACGTGTCAATACTATGTCGCCAGGTTTCATTCTTCATTGCCTCTGTTGTTTTCTACCTGGCTTAATCTTTTTTTGTAAGCCGCATCTATTTCTTTGTCGTCCCAATCGTCATAAATCTCTTTTGGATCGCGCAACGGAACAGCAACCCGAGAACTTAAAACCTTAAATAAAGATTGAAGCTCTTCTATGGTTAATTTCTCCGCTTCGCAGATCAATTTTTGTACCCTATCCATAGAAATCACCCCAGCATTATTATAACACGCTGGATCAATAATCTGTCTATCTGACATTTAATTCTCTCCTGTTTTTTTAGGTTTTTTGCAGGCAATACCTGCGGTATTTAACAAGCGGCCTAACTGCCTTGTCAATGGCCAATTTTAGAATCGGCGCTTTTGTCCACTAGAAAGAATATTGTTAGCGATACAACTTGTACTTTGCCGCGTTTATAAGCGGTAAATTCTACGTCAAGCCTGGGTAATCACTGCGGATATGCGGAGGGCTGATCTTAGTATAAGCCGTAAGTTTTATTTATGTTCTGGACAAAAATGATACCCTTGCCGGGCTGATCGATTTCCAGATCATCTCTAATGGCGGCGACGATCGCTTCAGTCGCCGTATTTTCCGAGATGATCATGACGATCTCTTTTTCAGGCTCGATCTCCATCGAAAACAGCTTGCTGGTTTCATGGATGCCCGATCCTCTGGCGTTAATGATGGTTCCCCCTCTTGAACCCGCTTTGGTGGCCGCATCAATGACGTCTTCTGCATTGCCCTTGTCGACAACCACAAAAATAACACTGTACATCGGGTTTTCCACACCTCTGTTTCCTTTGATATGTTCGGGCTTAAAATTACCCGATCCGAATAAGTTCTTGACTGAAGTAGTGAACGCTATCCCATGATGCGGCTTATTAAAATTAAATACTCTATCCAGCATCTGCAGAGCGTTATAAGCCGTCCTTTTTTCAGCGATCATCAACACGATTTCTTTCCTGATATCGCTTAAACCCAGCAGCTCCAGGAAGCGATTTTGGACAGTTCCTCTGCCGAATAAAACTGTGCCTCCTGTTACTCCGCTTTTCTTGGCGGCTTTTATGACTTTGCTGGCGAAGTCGACATGCACGATGACGCATATCAACTCGAATTCCTTTTGATCAGGACGGTTAACCATCCCTCGGTATTCCTCCTTTTACGGATTTCAATTTGAAGAGAAGCCCTAAGATCTGCAAAGTGATCAACGGCATTAAGGCTACCATGGAAATCACCCCAAATCCGTCTTTTAAAACATCGGCGCCCGCTATCGCTTCCGCGGCTCCTTGCGCAAAGGCTAAGATAAAAGTCGCGCTCATGGGGCCCGGAGTAACTCCGCCCGAATCAAAGGCTAAGCCCACAAATAATTTGGGAACGAAATAAGTCAAGCCAACTGCTATTATATATCCGGGCAGCAAATAATGCCATAACTGAATTCTGGGGACAGCGATCCTTACCATGGAAAGAGCCACTGCCAAACCGACGCCGATAGACATAGCAAACAGCACAACTTTTCTTTTTATATACCCGCTGGTAACGTCTTCTATCTGATGTGTCAAGACGTTGACCGCCGGTTCAGCCAATACCGCTACTAATCCTAATATAAATCCTATAAATATAAGGTATGCTCTGTTCTCCAAAGAGGCGATACTGAACCCCACAAGCCTGCCCATATCCATAAAACCGGCATTTACGCCGACTAAAAACAATACGAGGCCAACCAACGTATAGAAAAGCCCCTTTAATATTCTTCTACGCCCTTTTCTGGGCAATTTAATCGCCTTTTTCTGTACTATTAAAAATATTATCAATAAGGGAGACAGGGCCAAAGCTATCTCCATAAATGTCACAGGCAGATGCTGAATAAACGGAGCAATGATGGAAGCTGACTGAGAGATGCCGGCGCCAAGGCTGCCGGAAATTTTATCCGCATGCGAGGTAATGCCCATGAGCATCACTGATATTCTGGCGCCGGTCGACGTGATTGCCACTAAACCGAAACTGTCTTCTTCGGAAACTTTGCTATCCTTTTTTAATCTGGAAACCCCTAAAGCCATAGCCAGAATAAAGGGGACGGTCAAAGCCCCTGTCGTGGCGCCGGAAACGTCAAAAGCCACCGCCAAAAACTCCGGCGATGTGAATATGGCTAAAAGGATAATGATCCCATACAGCATAGTCAATAATTTGCGCAAAGAAATATTGAAAACTATTCTTATCAATCCGCAGCCAAGCATCACCCCGATACCGATGGATACGACTAAAATGAGAGGGAGCTTGGAGATCAGGCCTGATGTGACAAGATCCACCTGCCCCGCCAGAACATGCAGATCGGGTTCGGCGATGGATATAAAAAAGCCGAGTATGAGCCCGGCAATAGCTATAACCCACAATTTATTTGTTTTTATAATAAGTGAACCCATCAGATTGCCGATGGGCGTGATGCCGATTTCCACTCCAAACAGGAAGATGGACAAACCTAATATGATCAGCAAAGCGCCGAGGAGAAATCTAAGTATGAAGAGGGGTTCCAGCGGGGCTATAGTAAAATTTAAAACCAATACAATTATTGTGATCGGCAGAACAGCAAACAGAACTTCTTTCAGTTTATCGATAAGTACATTCAAATAGGATTCAGATCCTTTCTATCAAAATATGTATCCGGATGTTAAGTCAGGGGAAAGAGCAATATGATATACTTAGGGTTACTAAGAGGTTATTAAGACTTGCTATATTAATGATAGCAGAACTACACCTGTGCTGCCAACCATTTTATGCAGGCATTTTTCACTATTTTAAACTATCGAAAGAAGGGGATATGATGCCGTTTGGAGCGCATATGTCTATCGCAGGAGGCATCGATCAAGCTCTCCGGCGCGGGCAGGAGGTCGGCTGCGAAACGATCCAGGTTTTTGTGAAAAACGCCAACAGGTGGGCGGCGAAACCGCTCACAGATAAAGACGTTACTCGCTTTCAGCGTGCTCTCCGGGAAACGGGGATCTCTCCGGTAGTGGCTCATAATTCATATCTGATCAATATCGCCTCTCCGAATGAAGAGCTGTGGATGAAATCCCTGGAGGCACTGATCATAGAGGTCGAACGCTGCGCGGCCCTGAAAATACCTTTCCTCGTCATGCACCCCGGAGCGCATACCGGGGCCGGGGAAGAGGTGGGGCTGCACCGCGTGACAACCGCACTCAATGAGGTGTTAAACAGAACCAAAAATTCCAAGGTAACCATCCTTTTGGAGAGCACATCCGGACAGGGCTCGGTCCTGGGAGGACGCTTTGAACACCTGGCTGAACTGCTCAACGAAAGCTTTTGCCCCGAACGGCTGGGTATTTGTCTGGATACATGCCACATTTTTACCGTGGGCTATGACTTGCGCACCCCTGAGACCTGTGCAGAGACATTCGAAAAATTTGACCGGATCGTCGGTTTAGCCGAACTGAAAGCAATTCACCTCAACGACTCTCAGGGAGAGCTAGGGTCGAGGCGCGACCGCCATGAGCATATCGGCATGGGCAGAATCGGCCTGGACGGGTTTCGCTGGATCGTCAACAACCCGGAACTTTCTTCACTGCCCATGATCCTGGAAACGCCGAAGGGTGCGGATATGAAAGAGGACAGGGATAATCTGGGGATATTAAGAAGCCTCATAGAAGAATAAGTTAAGTAAACAGCCTATTTTCCGCCTTCGGTTTAGATCGGAGAGGATAATCAACGAGGAGGAACGATATTGCTTGCGCTGATCAACGGAAAAATTATGACGATGGCAGGTCCGGTTTATAAAGGAGGCAGTATCGTGGTCAAGGAGGAGAAGATAGCTGCTCTCTCCCCTGACTCATCGCCGGCCTCCGCTGCATCCGACCTCCAGGTGATCGATGTTTCCGGGAAGTATATACTGCCGGGGTTTATCGATGCCCATACCCATCTCGGTATTTACGAGGAAATCTATCGCATCGAGGGAGACGACACCAATGAAACATCTGACCCGATCACCCCTCACCTGCGCGCCCTGGATGCAGTCAATATGGAGGATGTAGGCTTTGACGATGCCGTCCGCGGCGGCGTGACAACCGTGATGACCGGCCCGGGAAGCGCCAACGTGATCGGGGGGTTGAGCGTGGTCATGAAAACCCGCGCTAAAACCGCCGACCAGGCTGTGATCAAAAACCCGGCCGGACTGAAGGCGGCTTTGGGTGAAAACCCCAAGCGCGTTTATGGAGACCGCAAAAAAACGCCGACGACGCGCATGGCAACAGCAGCGCTCCTGCGCGAGACCCTGGCAGCGGCGCAGAACTATGCGGACAAACTCCAAAGGAGGAAAGAGGACCCGGACAAAAAACCGGACAGAGACCTGAAATTGGAAGCCATGCTTCCCGTGATCGGCGGTGAGATCCCCCTGCTCATACACGCCCATCGGGCCGACGATATCGTTACCGGGCTCAGGATCGCGGATGAATTCCACCTTAAAGTCATTATTCAGCACGGCACAGAAGCCCATAAAATCCCTGAGGAACTCGCTTTGAGAGGGACTCCCGCCGTTATCGGCCCCTCTCTAAGCAGCAGAGCCAAGGTGGAGCTGAAGGACCGCTCCTTTAAAACAGCAGGGGTTCTTGCTCAGGCAGGAGTAAAAGTAGCGATTATGACCGACCATCCGGTTGTTCCTGTGCAATACCTTCCCCTGCTGGCGGCATTGAATGTCAAGGAGGGTATGGATGAAGAGGAAGCTCTGAGGGCGATCACCATCAACCCCGCTCAGATCCTGGGGATAGCGGACCGGGTAGGCAGTTTGGAAGCAGGGAAAGACGCCGACATCGTCGTTCTCAGCGGCTCTCCCCTGGACTGGCGCACTAAAGTGGAACTCGTTCTGATCAACGGCAAAATCGTCTATAGGGATCCTGCTATATGAGCGATTGATAAGTGCATGATGGTTTATTAACAAACCAAAGGAGTGTTTTGTTTATTATCGAACTCATAAACTTCGTCCGCTACTTCCTGAATATCGCTTAGGATGTGGCTTGTAATCAAAACGATCCTTCCCTTGCCTTTGAGCCCGACAATCATCTGCTTCACAATACCGAAAGACTTCTTGTCCAGGCCGTTGAACGGTTCGTCAAAGATAATCACATTCGGATCTTCCATGACAGCTTGTATGATCGCTAATTTTTGGTACATCCCCAGTGAATAGTTTTTGACTTTAATTTTTGAATCAGGATCCAAATCTAATCCGAGCATATACTCTTTAATTTGGTCAACCGTAATTTTGTGGAACTCGTTCTGATCAAC
Organism: Thermacetogenium sp. UBA4966; assembly: GCA_002397275.1. GTDB lineage: Bacteria > Bacillota > DSM-12270 > Thermacetogeniales > Thermacetogeniaceae > Syntrophaceticus. Next base: position 58,620 of record DHAA01000040.1, read on the forward strand.
GGCAAAATCGTCTATAGAGATTCTGCTATATGATCGCAACAGCCAAATAATGGGTATGATAAGCAAACAGGTCTTAATTCTTGTCACCCAGCCGGATAAAATAATATCTGAACAGTTGAAACCTGTTTATGAGGTTTCTGAAGCTTGGTAAACATTGGTGGTTTTGTGGTATAATATTCGTAAATAGTTAAGTGCAATATAAGCCACCAAAGCATGCAACAACTATCTTAAACGAGGAAAATATGAAGCAAGGAAGAGGTGGTATTTATGGATACATCGGCCAAAAAAGAGCTCGAAAGTATTAAGCAATCCATCTTGGATACTGTTAACGCAAGTGAAATATACTTATTTGGTTCATATGCGGGTGGAATACCTCATAAGGACAGCGATTTTGACATCTATGTGGTCATCCCTGATGATAGTAGTATGCGCCCTATTGAAGCCATGCATAAAATTGGCGGCGTGCTTAGCCGGAAGGATATTCGGGCTGTGGATATTCTTGTCGGCAAGGAAAGCGTATTTAATAAGCGAAAGCAGCTGCCAACCATTGAAAAAACAATTTTCAGGGATGGAGTGAAGCTTTATGGATAGAAACGACATAGCCAAAAGATGGTGCGATTTTGCAAATGATGATTTGATAAGTGCAAAATATTTGTTAGGATTGTATCCGTATAAAATGGAAATCATATGCTATCATTGTCAGCAATCGGCTGAAAAGATGCTAAAAGGGTTTCTCATTAGCAAGGGTATTGACCCCCCGAGAACACATGATTTGAAATTACTTCGAAGAATATGTGAGAGAATTGCAGATGGCTTCGATGATATAGAAGAAGCCTGTGTACGCCTTACCGCATATGGGGTGCAGCCTCGTTATCCAATGGAAATAGAATTAATCGAAAGTGATATGGTACAGGCATTAAACGACGCGGATCAGATCATGGATTTTATCTCTCAGCTTTTAGAATGGCTTTTATCAGATTCCTAACACCTCATCCTTCCCCGGTGTAGCCAGGCGCCGACCAAATCCTCGTAAGGAAGCTGCGATTGATACTCTATTGGCGGAAAGCCACCCCTTACCGTATTGGGTGATACCTCCTTTAAGCCCGAAACCTGGGATCTGATGCGGCCTGGAACAGATCTTCTCCATGTATTCCTTGGCAGTGCCGGTTACTGTTCCATTGATCAGGAGCGATCAGGGAGAACCTCAACAGATATCGCTACCGTCTCTTTCCCATACCACTCTGTCCCCTTCCAGGTAGTAGTGGGTGGTGACGCCGTTGTCCGTCTTTTGGATGCGGATACCGGAATCGTTGTACTTATAGCTGATATTGTATCATCGCTTGTCGTACTTGTGCCTTCGGTATCTTTGTAGGCCTTTACGCCAGCTTGTAGTGGACCAGATTCGGGTGACTAATGACCAACCTAATCCTACTAATAGCTCTCCAATTTCATTATAAACATGGATATAATGGAGCAACGTCTGCAAAAAGCTACAGATTCGCCGCCAATTAACAGGCATTTTAAAAAAGCGCCACAGCCGCATCTACACTTTCGCGTAGGCGGATCATGGCGCCTCCGGATGTCCGGTCAGCTTAGAATTTTCAAAGATGCGGAGATGATTGTTTTGCCAAAATATTTTTACGAAGGCGACAAAGATTCCGCAAATAAATAGTAAAATAGTATTGACAGTATATTTCGCATTAAAAAGATTCTTCATCTGTCAAAGAAAGCGCTATCCGGCGCTGGTGGTTGGGAACAGGAAGATAGAGCTGATCTCCGGTTGTTTGGCAAAGTTTTTGCAACAATTTATTTACATCACAAGAAATCATAGAGGAGTGATTCTGGCGTGGACCAAAAAAGAACCGTGATTGTGACCTGCGAATCGTTGACTCCGGAAATAAAAAAGGTGGCTCCGGTCGGCATGGAGATCCGGGAGATAGAATTAGGGCTGCATGATATCCCCAGCAAACTTAACCAGACTCTGCGTTCAACTCTGCCACAGTTGGAAAAGGAAAAAGATTGGGATACCGTTTTACTGGGATTCGGACTCTGTTCTGAGGGAACGGTAGGTCTAAAAACCAGCAGAGCCACTCTTGTGCTGCCCAGGGTAGATGATTGTATCGCCTTATTCTTGGGCTCACGCGAGAGCTACCTGGAACAGTTTGAGAGAGTACCGGGAACCTACTATTTCACTAAGGGATGGCTTAAGGATGGGTTCGGGCCGCTGGCTATGTACAATGGCGAGCACAATTGGACACAGAAATACAGCAAAGAGAAAGCGGAATGGATAGCCAGGGAAATGATGAAAAACTACAAACGGATCGCCTTTATCGACACCGGAGCCTATGATATTACTCCATATGAAACCAAGGCTAAAGAAACCGCTCAGGTCTTCGGCCTGGATTATGAAAAGATTCCCGGGTCTCTGGGATATCTCGAGCAGTTGCTCAACGGTCCCTGGGATAGGCGGTTTCTGGTGCTGGAACCCGGTCAGGAGATAACCAGGGCAATGTTCTAAATGAGAAAAAGGGAAGCGTCTGCTTGTACGGTTGCTACTAATGAAGAGTAATTTTTATACAATGTGAACGGGACAATAAGAGAAGAAATATTTTTAATGTTTCTTGACAGTTGATTTTATTAACTAAAATCAACTGCTAATCCATTGTGGGCGTTTCACCAGCCAAGTAAAATATAAATGGAGGTGATCTTCTTTATGAAAGAGATAAACATCGGAAAAGTGCTGGTGAACAAACGAAAAGAAAAGGGCATCACACAAGATGAGCTTGCCAATTACATCGGCGTTTCCAAGGCTTCTGTTTCCAAATGGGAAACGGGGCAAAGCTATCCTGACGTTACCTTCCTTCCACAGCTTGCGGCATATTTCAACATCAGTATTGATGATTTGATGAACTACAAGCCGCAGATGACTAAAGAGGATATTCGCAAACTTTACCACAAATTATCAGCTGACTTTGTATCAAAACCATTTGTTGAAGTGATGGATCATTGCCGAACGATCATTAAAAAATATTACGCCTGTTTCCCTCTGCTGCAGCAAATAGGTATGCTGTTTTTAAACCATGGTATGCTCGCGGGGGATGCGGAAAAAAGGGAGGCATTGATCGGAGAGGCGAAGGAGCTTTTTGTTCGCGTCACAAGGGAAAGCGAGAATGTTGAACTGGCCAAGCAGGCGCTTTATGCTGAATCAAGCTGCTGTATGGCTCTTGGAGATGCCAATGCGGCGTTGGAGCTGTTGGAAGGGATAAGCGCGCCGTCCTTATACACGGAAACGCTGCTCATCGCCGCCCACCAAATGACAGGCCAAACCGAGAAGGCAAAGACCGCCCTGCAAGCCGCTATATATCAGCATATCGTCGCTTTATGCGGATTGTTCCCTTCTTATTTTGCGCTGTATCAGAACGACTCGAAACGCTATGAAGAAGGATTGCGCCGGGTATCCGCGATAGCAGACGCCTTTGCTATAAAGCGGCTGCATCCCGGTGTTCTGGCAAACCTTTATATCTCTGCCGCGCAAGGTTATGCTGCCCAGGGAAATAAAGATAACGCCCTGGACATGCTGCAACAATATACGGAGCTTGTCACAGGCAACATCTATCCGCTTCGTTTGCAGGGAGATGACTTTTTCAACCTATTGGACAATTGGCTTAATGAACTCGATCTGGGTACAGCGCCGCCGCGGGATGAAAAAACCATAAAAAAAAGCATGGCCGACACGGTAATAAGCAACCCTGCTTTTTCAGCGCTCACTGCTGAGCCGCGTTTTCAGCGAATAGCCGAAAAGCTGGAAAATAACAGTTAAGGGGTATCCGATATGGAAATATTAAGGGAGTATTTACCCTTTCTCGTCCCCCTCATTATTGCGCAGCTCGCTTTGGGAATTACAGCCATTGTCCATGTATTAAAACATCCCCGCTATCGATTCGGCAACAAGCCTATATGGGTGTTGATCGTTCTATTTATTAATATTATCGGCCCGGTTGTCTATTTTGTTTTCGGCAGGGGTGAAGATCAGTGAGTGTTTTGGAAATCGGACAGCTCTATAAAAACTTTGGCAACCATACGGTAATCAACGGATTGGATTTGTCTGTTCCCGAACATTCAGTGTATGGCTTTGTGGGGCAGAACGGCGCGGGAAAGACCACGACAATGAAGATGGTGCTGGGATTATTAAAGCCTGACAGCGGTGATATCACTGTGTGCGGAGAAAAAGTATGCTATGGAGAAACGAAAAGCAACCGTCACATCGGCTATCTGCCCGATAACCCCGAATTTTACGGGTACATGAACTCCCCGGAATATCTTTCGCTCTGCGGTGAAGTCACGGGATTGTCCAAGAAACGAATCAAGGAAAGAAGCGAAGAACTTCTGTCGCTTGTTGGGCTTGCAGATGTAAAACGAAGAATAGGCGGGTTTTCCCGCGGGATGAAGCAGCGGCTGGGAATTGCACAGGCTTTGCTTAATGAACCCCGCCTGCTTATTTGTGATGAACCCACCTCCGCGCTCGACCCAATCGGCAGGAAGGAAATCCTTGATGCTTTATCAGCGATAAAAGGGAAAGCGACAGTCGTCTTCTCCACTCATATCCTTTCGGATGTTGAGCGCATCTGTGACCATGTCGGCGTCTTGCATGGGGGAAAGCTGGCGCTTTGCGGCACGCTTTCCGAAATAAAGGAACGGCGCCGGCACGATTGTTTTGTCATCGATTTTATGAACAGCGGCGATGCCTCCTGTTTTATGGATTGCGAGGAATTAAAGTCTCCAATGGTGTCGGCAACACAAGAGGGGCATACTATAATCATAAAAATTTCAGACCTAAAAAACAGCGGGCAGTTTTTAATTGACATGCTCTCCAAAAAACAGATCACGCCGCTCAAATTTGAACTTATGGAACCGACGCTGGAGAGCTTATTCTTGGAGGCGGTACAATGAGAAACTATATTGCCTTTACAAAAAAAGAACTGCTGGAAAGTATACGGACCTATAGGCTGCTTATTATGCTGCTCGTGTTTCTCATTTTTGGTATCATGAGCCCATTAGCGGCAAAGATGATGCCCGAAATTTTAAGCGCGTCTATGCCGGAGGGAATGACGATCTCTCTCGCGGAACCCACCGCAATCGACTCTTGGACACAGTTTTTCAAGAACATTTCGCAGATGGGGTTAATTGTGACGATTATTATATTTAGCGGGGTTTTAGGAACCGAATTGTCCAAAGGAACACTGATCAACTTGCTGACAAAAGGACTGTCACGGAATACCGTTATCTTATCAAAATTCACCGGCATGGCAATTATTTGGACGATAAGCTATGCGGCAGCATTTATTGTAACTTTGGGATATACGGTCTATTTGTTTCCAAACGACGAAGTATCCAATTTATTGTTTTCCGTATTTTGCCTGTGGTTATTCGGCATGTTTTTACTTGCCGTGCTTCTATCTGCATCAACACTGATCAAAAATAATTATGGCGCCTTACTCATATCGGGAGCCGTAATTGTCGTTTTGAAGCTCTGTAATATAGTGCCGAACCTACAAAACTATAATCCTCTTTTGCTTGCTACTGATAACGTATCCTTATTGACGAAAACGGTAGAGGTATCGTCACTCTCGGATGCGGCGGCAATTTCAATCATATGTTCAGCGATGTTGATTATAGCTTCTATCTTAATATTCAGAAAACGACAGCTGTAATTAGTGAATAGCGAGCTATCAATTTAACACTTGACTCCCACCTATAAAGATGCGGGAGTCTTTTGCCAAATTGATCAGGTTAAAAGGGATATTCCAAGAATCTATGGGCAACAATATCTGCAGAGAACCTCTCAGCAGAAAGGACTTATGCCGTGGAAACGCTTCGTGAAAAGCTGATCGAGATGGTCAAAACACTACCTGAAGACAGGCTGCAGGTTGTTCTCGATTTTATCAACCACATAAACCAAAGTTCCTTTGGGGGAGAAGATTATGACGAACTGCAGATGAACAATGAACGATAAAAATAGGCGATAAAATAAGTTTTGGCTCAAGTAAAAAAATGAAGTTTTCTCCTACATATTTATGACAAAAAGAAAAGGCCGCTATCCCGCTTAACAAGGGTTGCAGCCCTTTTTCTCCTTTTTTGGCGTAAAAGAAAAGATGTCCCGCAGCTAACGACTAACCACTAACCGCCTATCCTCACCCGGTTACCCGCGAGGGGTAGTAGTCGCTGCAGGGTATGCACACATACTGCCCATCCCTGACCCTCGCCCTGGGCTCCATCACCGATTCGCCACACCTTGCACAGGTCACAGAAGTGAAAATGCGCGCCTTCCCAGGCAGATCGAGCTCTACATCCTGCACTGTGAGCACTTCATCCTGCGGCCTCTGCAGGAGGTCGGAAATCACCTTGAGCTGCATCTTATGCAGCTGCTCCTTTTCCTCAGGCGTTGCCTCTCCCCTGCGGGCCCGGTTTTGCAGCGACACAAATTCCTCCGGGAGAAGCGAATCAAACGGCCGCGCCAGCACCCGCACCGCATCCCCTGTATCCCGGCGTCCAAAGGTATAGGCATTCTTTCCGTAGTCACGGAAGATAAGATTTCCCTTCCCCATGGTACACCCTGTAACAACTTGAACGGCATCGACACCGCAGTTATCCGTCTCAGCGATGACCACGATCTCTTCATCCCCGGACCGCTTCACTTTCAGGCTTTCCATCCCTGCTACGGCAGCCCTATAGCCCATTACAAGTCCGACGCAAATATGCCCATGGAACTCCATCGCTTTTTCCCAGTCGGTTTTTTCCCTGCACATAATCGATTCCCCCCATGCAGATAAAATAGAGACTATAAATAGTCTACCCCTTCGTTCTGAAAGAAAGAACACCTTCATGGCGTTGTTTTCATATTTCATTACCGATTATTTCGAGTTGAACATCGTATTATCCTGCTTATTAAGCACCCCCTGCTCAATATTATTGAGCAGGGCTTACTGCGCCCATTTTATATTAACTGAAAAATAAAAAAGATTCTGCAGGATTCTTGGGCTATTTGTTGAAAAATTCTTAAAATGCTATATATGTCCACCAGAAAGGGGGCCCGGGTTTCCTGTTGGCCTATGCAATTCAGCTTAGGCCCTAAACTATATGCTCTGAGGAGGTATCAGATTCATGAGAAAATCTTTCCGGCTGACGGCTCTTATTTTGGCCTTTACATTTCTTTTCGCCAACTGTGCTTACTCTGCTCCGTCATTTAACCTGCCCTGGCAGGAAAAAAACATCACTCGTCTGACAGCAGATTTTACTCCGGATTATGAGCCGGATCAAATTATCGTAAAATTCAAGGAAAACTGCAATAAGCAGAAAAAAGAGGCCAAAATAAAAGACTTGGGTCTCTCGACATTAGAAATCATCGGCGACGGTGATGCTGAACTGCTGAATACCGGCAAAGGCAAAACCGATCAGGCTCTTGAGCAACTCCGCTCCTCTAATGATGTAGAGTATGCGGTCCCCAATTACCGTTTTCGGCCGGCATGCAATGTAAAGGCGAGCAACACCCACCACTCCAAGCAGTTTGTTAAGAAAAGGACGAGCGACACCCTTTACTCCATGCAATGGGCTCTGCAAAACAGCGGCCAGAAGATAGCCGATCCCTATACCGCTTCCCTGGTTCCAGGAAAAGCAGGGGTCGATATCAACCCCCCGCGATCCAGGATATCCTCCGGTTATTCTTCAGCGGTTTTAGTCGGGGTTTTGGATACGGGGGTTGATATCAGCCACCCTGACCTGCAGGATCAAATTTGGGTCAACCCCGGAGAAATCCCGGGAGATAGCCTGGACAACGATGGCAACGGTTATGTGGATGATATCAACGGCTGGAATTTCGCCGAGGATAGCAATGTGGTCTTCGACTCCGGCAATCCTTTTGCCGACGGCCACGGAACCGCTATAGCAGGGGTTATCGCTGCGAGTGCAAACAACGGCTTCGGTGTCTCCGGGGTCGCTCCCCACGCGGAAATCGTCTGCCTCAAATTTATAAACGCCGAGGGGATAGGGCTGCTGAGCGATGCCCTTAAAGCGTTAGAATATGCAAAACAGCAAGGGATACAGGTGATCAACGCCAGCTGGGGGGATTACTTCCCCACACGCGTCAACGACCCCGAGTTTTATCAAGCTGAACTGAAGCCGCTCGCCAAAGCTATCCAGCAGTCCGGAGCGCTGTTTGTCGCCGCGGCCGGAAACGAAGGGCAGAATCTGGACACTCTCCCTGAAACCACCGGATACCAGTACTTTCCTGCAGCATTCGAGTGCCCCAATGTGCTCTCGGTAGCAGCGGTAGATAACAAGGGAGCGCTATGTACTGTCGAGAGGAACGGCTGGGCATCCAATACCGGCGCCAAAACCGTTGACATCGCCGCGCCGGGAAGCAATGTGATCTCTACAATCAGTTTAGGCGATCTCTTTGGGGCGGCGATTGAGAGCCGGCGAAACAATTCCCGCACAGCTACCTGGGGATTTGGGCTCCAGGATATCACCGGACAGGAACAGCGGACATCACTGGTCAGCCGCGAGCTGAATTTTTTATGGCCGCAGTGGAATCCGGCTAGAGGCAAAAACGCCCCGCGCATTCTGCTGGTTGACGACGATAATTCAAATTCATCTTCATCAGACTGCGGCAATTACTGGAGGACAACATTCAAAAAATTAGGCGTCAGATATCAGGAATACGTCGTCCCCTCTCAGAAGAATGCCGGCGACGGACCATCCCTGAAAAATATGAAAAACTACGATCTGGTTGTCTGGCAAACCGGCCGCAGTAAAGAGATCCCGGCGCTCACGGCAAACGACGTCGCCAACCTGACATCTTACATCGAGCAAGGAGGGAACATCCTTCTCTCCGGAGAAAACGCCGTCGCCGGCAATGAAGGATGGGCGGCTCAAATCCTGCAGGCGCAATTGGTTATGGAAGGCCTGCCCTGCTACGATCTTACCGGTCTGCCCTCAACTAATTATGCAGGCTTTCAGTGCATTCTCGACGGTTCTGAGATGGGAACGCCGCCGGTGTCCCACGATTTATATTGCCCGGCCAACCCGGAAACATCCTGGAGCGGGCTTACTTTCAAATTCGCTTCGATCAGCGGAACCTCAATTGCAGCGCCGCATGTCACCGGAACCGCCGCTCTTCTTTACGGCAAAAAAATGCAGAAGTCCCCGGCGGCAATACGGCAGCTTATTATGAAATCAGCAAAGCCTTTGCCGGGACTGAGAGGAAAAGTGCTGTCCGGCGGCATGGTCAACGCCCAGGCTGCTCTCAAAAGATAGGACGGCAACGCCATAAAAAAGCAAGCAAACAAAAAAGCCTCTGCTCTCCGCCTGCAATCAGGGGAGGTCAGGGGCTTTCAAAATACCCGCGGCCTCATCTTTAATCGGTTTCGATATCCAGTGTACGCCCTTTCGGAACATCAGCTTTGGGGAGATCAAGTATGAGCACCCCATTTTTAAATGATGCTCTGGCCTCCTCCGGTTTCAACTGTAATGAAAAGGGAATGGTGCGAGAAAAAGAACCCAGGCTTCGCTCTCGAACCTGATAACAGCTGTCTTGATATCCTTTTTCTTCTTTGAGTTTTCCCCGGATGGTTACCGAGTTTTCAGTTAACTTGATCTCTAAATCATCTGAACTGTAACCAGGCAGGTCTGCTTTAACGACGAACTTTTCCCCCTCGTCTAACACATCTATAGAGGGCTTCCATTCCATCCAACTGGAAACCGGGAGAGGGAGATGCTTACCGACAGTTTCGTCGAAGAGACGGTTGACACTGTCTCTAAATGAAGCAAAGTCCCGCCAGGGATCCCGGCGCATTAAACTCATCTAGCCCACCTCCTTCCGATGTTAACAATGTCCTGCCCTTTTTCTCTGCCTGTCTATATTATAAAATTCTCCGCCGCCGGTGTCAAACAATACCAGCCGCCGATCAACTGCCTCTCCTGGGCAAGGCCGGCGTTAATTACTTTGTAACTATAAACCAGAAAGTCGCTGTGAAAACGGTTTCGTCATAGACGCCTTTCTCCTTCTCCTGAACGCGGTGGCGCGCCACGATAAGGTAGTATCCGGGATAGCGGGCAGTGATAGCGATCCCGCCATTGGCGCCCGTCATCTCCCGCCAATTACGGCGCCCTTCAGGTCCCTGGAAGACAACGTCGACAGCCGCCTCTTCCAGAGGCTCGCCGTTAAACTGCAGCTGCAAATTAATTTCATCTCCGGCTTTCCATTGTTTCCATGTCGGGGCTCCTATTTCCAAAGGCACACCCGCTTTGCGGGGAACCCCCTGCAGGTCATGCCCTATCGGCGCTAAAACCTGGGCAAACTGATTACAAAAAATAGCGACAACTTTATAAAACCCCTCTGCAGACGTAGGAAATCTTATAACATAATGCTCCGGACCGCCCGCGGCGAGGGCAAGTTCTTTTGCTTCACCGGCCGGCGTTACCAGCCATGTCTTGATCCCTGCAGCAGCGACAAGGCCGTCTGTCTGCATATTGTGCCCCCACTTAAAGCGCGCCTCGAATTCTCCGCCTACATGTCCATGGGTACCGGCCAGTTCCAGCCAACACTCATGATCAAAAGCCATCAAGTTAGCAGTGTCGCTCTTGGTCGTATCGCGCTTATCGAGCATCACAGATACCTCCTCTTTAGTTAAATTCCAAACTAAAAACCACAAAACCACGAAAGTTCCGCACTCCCGCTTCTGCAGGCATGTGACCTTCGTGGTCTTTATCAGATACCGTTCTATTCAACATATAAAAATCAAATCCTTCTTGCGCCCAAATAAAAATTTTTCCCTATCCGCTCTGGCGAGCAATCATCGGAATTCTTACGAAATCTGCTTGACCTCTACCCCCATGGCTATATCACTCATGTTAATTCCGGCGGTAAAACCGACATCCCCGCGAATATAGATAGCGTTGTTGGTTATCTGAACTATCTTCCCTTCAGAAATATAACACTCTCTCCCTATTCCCTGCCTCTTACTCGTCCACTGAACTCTGATACGGTCGCCAACGTTAAAATTAGCTACAAAATCCAAAAAGTCCTGATGATATATATGAGACAATACTCTCCCTCTCCTCTCTTTTTTGACTGTTGCAGCGCAGTATATCAAACTTATAACCGGAACCGCTATCTTCAGCCGAAGGGATGACTTCCATGTTCCGGCGAGCATAGAATCGATAAGATTTGTTTTAATTGTACTATCTATCTGTATATTATTATAATACAAAATAACAATTTTCTCAACATTTTGTAATGTTAAGATTATATTAACATACGATACAAAAAACGTTGTACATGTTTTATATTATGGTAAAATATTATGTGCCGAAACAATCAGGGGGGTTAGCGTTTTGAGAAAATGGGACGAAGAACAGGGAAGTCTTTTAAGAGAGCAGCTGAAACAATACAGACCCGGCAAGTCGATACGCTGTATCGCATCAGAAGCGGGAGTAAACCATTCAAATCTCTCCAGGGTGCTGCGCGGGGAACTCTCTCCCTCAGAAAATATGTTAAAAAGCCTGGCTGCTATCGGTATACCTGTTCCCATTGAGAACAGCGATAGCGATTCTCTCGCTGCATCCGATATGGCTCTCTTGAACTTCGATGGGGAAACCTGTCCGGCATGGCAATTCACAATCAAGACGATCCTGGAGATTTACGACGCAGGGCGCCATAATTCTTCAAAAAAGAAGGCATCCGGCGGCAAAAATTCCTCTGAAAAAGCAAAAACAAGTTACAGTTATACTAAATTAGCAGAAGCGATTACCGTTTTTTTTGTCCTGGGAAAGATAGTTTCCCCGGCGATCGTCACCGGCTTTATGTATTCATTGCTCAACTTTAACAATGAACAGCTGCACCACTGGCTTACAACCCAGGCCGGCAAGGATCACATGGCCAGGCGATTGCTCTTTCATGCGGCGCTCTTCGCTATAGATCCTATTGCCTACGCCATCGAGGGAGGGCTTCTCCAGCTTGATCAGGCGGTGCGCTTTGAGAAACCCGATATCTGTATCAATACACCCTATTTCGGCTTGCGGTTTGTAAGGGAGTATCAAAAAAACAGGAAGGCGTCCACTTCAATAAAAACACCGAATTAATGATCACGAGGACCGAACCGGAGTTATGCACCAGAGCGCCGAGTACAGGATTCAATATCCCGGTCATCGCAAAAATGGCAGCTGCAAAGTTCAAGGCCATAGCGAAGGTCAGATTGCCTTTGATGGTCAGCACCATCCTTTTAGACAAGGCGAAGAGGTGAGGAAGCCCGCTGATATCATCACCCACCAGGGCAATGTCCGCGGCTTCTACCGCTACGTCGCTGCCTATTCCACTCATGGCAATTCCAACATGCGCCTTTTTCAAGGCGAGGGCGTCGTTAATGCCGTCGCCGACCATGCAGATCAGCTCACCCTGTTTTTGTCTGTTTTCAATGATGGCGAGCTTATTCTCCGGCAGGCACCCGGCATGAAATTCCGTAATACCGGCCTCCTTTGCTATTTGTGCCGCCGCCTGCAGATGGTCGCCGGTAAGCAATACGGGAACGATCCCCGTTCTTTTGATCTTCAAAACCATATCCGCGGCGCTTTCCCTGATGCTGTCCGATAAGGCAATCAGTCCGGCTATAACCCCATCGATCGCCATATAGATCACAGTGCATCCCTCTGCAAAATATTTATCGGCTTCATGCCGCGCAATATCTGTTACAGCGATTTCCTGTTCAGATAATAACTCGAGATTTCCGGCAACAACCTGTTTTCCGTTGACGACAGAGATTACGCCTCGTCCCGGAAGCAGAGTAAATTTCTGCGGCTGAATAAGCGGACGCCCAGTTTGCTTAAAGGACGAAACAATCGCTTTCCCCAGAGGGTGTTCGCTGCGCAGCTCCGCTGAGGACACAAAGGAGTAAAGTGCATCCTCAGGATAGCGGTTGGTAACGCTTCTGACTGCGGACACCTGCGGCTCTCCGCAGGTGAGTGTTCCCGTTTTATCGAAAGCAATCCTTTTTACCTGAGCCAGCCGCTCCAAGGCGTCTCCTTCCCGGACAAGAATACCATATCTGGACGCGTTGCCGATCGCCGCCATGATCGCAGTGGGAGTAGCGAGAACCAAAGCGCAGGGGCAAAACACGACGAGGATCGTTACAGCCCGAATGATCTCTCCGCTGACGATCCAGGTGATCGCCGCAGTGCTTATCGCCGCGGCCACGATCCATGTCGCCCATTGATCGGCGAGCCTAACGGCCCTCGCTTTTCCTGCGTCCGCGGACTGCACAAGCCGTATCATCCTCTGCAGCGAACTATCTTCGCCGACCTTCGCCGCTTTCATATCAAATGTGCCGAATTGATTGACCGTACCGCTGGAAACCTTATCCCCCTCAGATCTATCCACGGGCATGGATTCCCCCGTCATAATCGACTGGTCAATCGAGGTCCGGCCCTTTATAATCACACCGTCTGCGGGAATCGTTTCCCCGGCGAGCACCCTGAGCACATCGCCGACCCTCGCTTGACCCGCCGGGACGATCCGTTCACCGTCATTCTCCACAATTCTGGCGGTACGCGGCGTCAGCTGTACCAGCCGTTCAATTCCGGCACGCGCTTTGGCGACGGTTAATTCCTCAAGCAAGGCGCCGATCTGCATAATAAACGCAATTTCGCCCGCCGCAAAGATCTCCCCAATAGCGACCGAAGCGACAAGAGCCATGGACACTAATAGGTCCGCTTTGACGTCAAACTCGCTGATCAGCCCTCTTACCGCTCCAACAATGATAGGAACGCCGCAGAGAGCTATGGAAACCCATGCCGCGTCGGCCCCTAAACCTTCTCTGTTAAAAAAACTGATCACCAGGGCGATGCCGGATAAAACAATAAACAGGATCTTTCGTTTGGTTTCGTCTGTAAAAAATTCTTTTAACGACAACAACACTCACACTCCTTTTTATACATATAGGGGTATATGTATATATTAGCGCCCGCAAAGATCAGTTGTCAACAAAAAAAGAACCGGCGAAATAAAATTACACCGGTCCCTCTGTGCCCTTTTCAGATAACTTTTTTATAGCATAAGCATATTAGAACTACTGCATATTAGAAAACCGCTCCACCGCTTTGGCAAAACTCTTAATTGTTTTTTCAGCGTCGCCGTGCTCTATGCCGTCCCGCACGCAATGCTGCAAATGCCCCTCAAGCACCACTTGCCCGGCTTTATGCAAAGCAGATTTAGCAGCGTTGATCAGTGATAAAATATCCTCGCAGGGAATGTCTTCATCAATCATACGGTCGACGGCATTTATTTGCCCGATTATCTTCTTTAATCTTCTGTGCAGGTTGTCGGCATCCATGCATTGACGCACGTTTAACACCTCTTTAAACATCTATGATTTTCTCTTTTTCCTTACGGTTCCTTGCATAACACGATTTTTTTTAATCTTTGAATAAGCATCTTTTCTTAATCCACAAAAAACTACAACCACCGTGGTTTCATTGAGAATCTCATATATTACCCGATATTTCTGGTTTTGATAATCTATCGTAATTTTATAGCATCCTGCCAGATCTCCAGCCAAAGGAATGCCCGCCTCTATATTGTCATAGATGGCGGACAATTTATCTTTAAATAACTCACTCAATTTAGGATTGCACTTTTTTAAAAATTTTTTCGCTTGTGTTACAAATCTTATTTCAATCACTGAAAACATTATCCCATGAATAGGTTTTTCCCTTTCTGGCTTCTTTGCGCCCCTTCATTATTTTAACCATGGTCAACTTATCCTTTTTAAGGGACGCAGTAGACTCTATATCCGGTTGTTTCTTTCCTTTATATGTTGAAGGTACGGTTGCAGGCATATTAACACCCCTTTTCTTTCTAATTCTGTACTTCACAAAACCACCCCCGGCTTCTTATTCATAAATTATCTATGCCCATTCCGCCGGGGACATAACCATTTTATCTTGTACCTATCTGCGAAGTAATTAGCACTTCTCACTTGCGGGCGCCGAATCGCCCAAAATATTTAGGACACGTTAAACCCTATTACAATTAATTTCATGCTTAGGATCATACCAGAGAATCCTCAAAACATTACCGCCCAATATACCCCATATACGTGTTTTTCCGTCTCTCAGCTGCATCAAACACTGAAGCCATAAAACAACCCACTTTCAATAATTAGTATATCATAAAAAACCAAATATTTTTGCGTACAGGCAAATTGTTAAAAATTTTTCCGGTCTGCTATGGCAGGTATAAACCGAGGAGCTTAAGAAGTTTAAGCGGCGCCAATGCTTAAGCACAGCAGGGACACAACCTTTTCTTCCACAAGGGACACAATTCCTGTGCCGCATCCACCAAAACAGCGTCGAACTGTTTGGCTTTATTGGCAACCACATTATCCCAACACTCCCGCCAGCTCAGAGCCTGACGGTAAGGGCGATCTGAGGTCATGGCATCCACCGCGTCGCACAGGGCGATGATTCGCGACCCCAACGGGATGGCCTCCTCCTTTAATCCGGACGGATAACCCTCTCCATCCCAGCGTTCATGGTGACAGAGGACTATCAATGCTATTTGTTCAAGCTGCCGCGATTTAATTAAAATGTTGTATCCGATCACCGGATGACGCTGAATGGCCGCCCGTTCATGAGGCAACAGCCTGCACGGCTTACGCAAGACATGATCCGGAACTCCAATCTTGCCGATATCATGCAGATGAGCAGCCATGTGTACTGTCTCCAACTCCGCTCCCTCTAAACCAGCCCGGCGCGACAACTCCAAAGCCATATCCGCTACCCGCCTGGAATGGCCGCAGGTATATGGGTCTCTGGCTTCCAGGGCTTCCACAAGACAATCAATTATATCGTGGTATGCCTTTTGCAGATTCCTCACCCCCTGATGCCTTTTTATTCAGTTACTCCCAGGTGACCGTCGCCATAAAAAGCATCAGAGGCGAGTTAGTAAGAGGGGATGATCTAACCCGCCCCTGAATGCCCATCAACACCAAGCTGCAATCATCCTATTTCCCGGGCCAACGTCTCGGAAATATGCGACCAGGCCCTGCGGGTGAAAATGGTTTTAACTCCCATTTTTCGGGCTTTTTCTTTAATCTTTACGGCACATCCGTGATTTACATAATTGGTAAGTACGAGAACAACATCTACCTCTTGCGGTATCTCGACTGCCACATGTCCCTTTTTGCGGCCGCTAAGGTGTTTGATCTCTGTAAAACCGAAGCCTTTCAACTTAGCGGGGATGTTGCCCAGATAATCACCTCCGACGATAAAAACCGACACGTTATCCCTCCCGTCTGGCATAGTATTGACAACAAGCTGCTTTCTTTTATAGATATAGTTAGAACTAACTAACATTATGGGAAAATAAAAACGCCGTTACGACACTTTTTTTATGTCACCCCCTAACTGATAATCGTTCTCATTTCTTTGAATGATGATATTCCATCCCCAACTGTTTGTCAATAGCCCCACACAAAAATTTTACGAATTGAACGGGCGATCAGAGAGCGTTGATCATGATAAACCGTATAAAATAATTTTAATTAAACTGGTTTCTAGCACATTGTTTTTGTTGTTTTGGCTCCGGCTATAAATAACTGCTGATGAAATACAAGCGGCGATTCGGCGATTCAATGAAGCGGAACTGACTGGCTTGCGTTATGCAAAGCCCAGCTTTATAAAAATAATGTATACATAAATAGTAGCCATCGCCAGGGAGATCAAGGTCACCGGAACGCTCACTCTCAGGAAATCCATAAAAGACATCGGTACCTCTTCCCTGACAGCTATGGAGGCAACAACCAAGTTTGCCGAAGAGGCAATTAAAGTACCGTTACCACCCAGACAGGCGCCCAAAGCAAGCGACCACCAGAGAGTGGAGACTTCCACCGCCGGCAGAGCCAATTGGAGACTCATATCCTGAACCAGAGGAATTAAGGTAGCCACCAGCGGAATATTGTCGACAAAGGCAGAGGAAATCCCGGCGCCCCATAAGATAATGAGAGAAGTAAACCCCGCATTGCCGCCGGTTGCTTCTATCATCCAAGTTGCGGCCTGTTTGATAATGCCCACCTCAACCAGGCCCCCGACCAGAACAAACAAACCGGCGAAGAATAGAAGGGTCCCCCATTCCACCGTATGAAACACTTCTTCCAGATCGCTTTCTTTGACTCCAATGAGCATCAGAATCGTCGCCCCCGCCAAAGCCACCACAGCCGGTTCTATATGCAAAAATTGGTGCAGAATAAAACCAAGCAAAGTAAGGGCAAAGGCAAAAAGAGCCTTTTTTGCCAGTGTCGTATCCCGAATATAGTCTTTCGGATCAATTCCCATAAGCTTTTCTTTATTTTGTTCATCTACCTGAAGATAATTTTTATAAGTCATTTTTAAATAGATAATTGTCGCAACCAGAATAATGATAATGATCGGTGTGATATGAATCAGAAAATCATTAAATGAAATGCCCGCCGCTACGCCGATCATAATATTCGGCGGATCGCCCACCAACGTAGCGGCGCCGCCGATATTGCAGACAAGGATTTCCGTAATGAGGAACGGGGTGGGATTTATATGCAGAATCCGGGCGATACTGATTATGATCGGGGTAATCAATAAAACCGTCGTCACATTATCAATAAAGGCTGAACCAATGGCAGTCAGCAAAGCTAGCCGTACCAGTATTTTCACGGGATCTCCCTGGGCGCTTTGAGCGGTTTTAACCGCGACATACTGAAAGATTCCGCTCTTATTTGTGATCCCTACCAGAACCATCATACCGAAGAGCAGAATAATGGTGGCCCAATGAATATGCTCCGTATATGCAGCATGAAAATCCACGATGCCCAGTATAACCATGAGGAGCGCGCCGCACAGTGCGATAATGGTGCGGCTAATTTTTTCAGAGACGATAAAAGCGTAACAAATGAGGAAGATGGCCGCTGCGACAACAACCTGCCAGTTGGCCGCGTTCTGTACCATATTTGTATCCCCCTTCATAATTTTATTTCATTGATGTATAGGCAAGGGTAAGTATAAGAAGGGGACTAACTGCTATTCTCGCCTTCTTTCTTTGAAATACGCTCGCTTAGTGAAGCAAACACTTTTTCTAACGGTCATATCTCAAAACCCTTCGATGATGCCGACAACTTGGTCAAGCGAGACAACAAAAGCAATACCCTTATGAGGTTCGTTCAAATCCAACCCTTTTTCAATAGCATTTAAAACAGTCTGGGCTTTGTCTTTAGCAATTAAAGTCAACACAATCTCTTTTTCCGGTTCGATGCTAATCCCCAACAATAATCGGAACGCGGCGCCGCGCCCGTAAAGGATGGTTCCTCCTTCAGCTCCGGCCTGATGAGAAATATCCACAACTTTATCGGCCTTGCCTTTGTTTACGATGGTTACAATCAGTTTGTAATCCTCTAATATCACCGCTGACAAACCCCCTCTTAATAAATGGATACCTCCATAGGAACGACGCTCTACAACTCCCGCCAAACTTTGAATTAGTCTGTGGCTATCATACGATAAAACCATAAGCTTTTCAATTTAAATAAAAAAAAGTTCCGGCAGCAAGCCGCCGGAAGAAAAGCAAAACGACAATGGGTTTTAATAAAAAACTCCAGTCCCAAGAGAGACTGGAGATGGTCAAGCAAACCTAGCAAAAATGCCTGGCAACACCCTCTCCATGGGAAGGTATAAACTGCCTAAAGCCCAAGCGGGTCTCCTGACTGGTGGTTTCTTAACGCTTTCCTGCCGCCTTCCCGGATACTCTCCAGTGGCCTATCTTGCAGAAAGCTTCCCACTTACAGTGGCCGGACCGTCCAGGATTTTCACCTGGTTCCCTCTTACTCTTCGCCATACGGCAAAGTAACTTGAGCCGAAGTTATTAACTTTTATAGACTATTTCTACGCCGTTACTTGAATTCCTGCAAACATATTTTTTTATTATGAATTTTATTTCAGCCTGTGTGTGCGGCGCATTTTCTACGGCAGTATCATCCACCGTAAGAAAAATATGATCCCAGCAGCTTAAGCCCGGTGGTGATCGCGGACAGGTCGTCGAGCAGGCCGCGGACAACCGGATCCGCGACGCTTCCCATAAAATCCAGGAAAAAAATATATTCTCCTAATTTTCTTTTCGCCGGCCTGGACTCAATGCGCGTCAGGTTGATGCCCCGCAGAGCAAATTCCCGCAGTACAAGGTACAGTGCGCCGGGGCGGTCGGGGACGCAGAAGAGCAGGGATGTTTTGCAGCGCTCCCCCATACAGGGCGACTGCTCCCTGCCTATGGCCAAAAACCGCGTTGCGTTATGCGGAAAGTCGTTGACCCCCGCTATTAGTATCTCCAGATGATAAACACAGGCCGCGGCAGAGGCCAAAGCCGCCCAGGGACGGCTGGATTCCGCTACCAGAACGGCGGCGGCCGCGGTGCTGGAACACTCCTGCCGGCTTACGTCGGGGAGTCTGTTTTGGAGAAACTCCCGGCACTGTGCGAAAGCCTGGGGATGAGACAACACCTTTTCGATCTTGGTCAGAGGTGTTCCCGGCCGTGCCAGTAAATTATGGGCCACAGGCAAGAGAACCTCCTCCCGCACAGCCAGGTCAAAGCCGGCGAGCAGATCAAAAACAATGCCCACCGAACCCTCCGTTGAATTTTCAACGGGTACTATCCCTTCCTCCAGCATGCCGGAGGCAACCCCGCTGAAGATTTTTTCCAGTGAACCGCATTCCACCAACTCACATTTTTTTCTCTTAGAGTGGCCGCGGGCGGCAGCCTCGGAAAAGGAGCCCCGCGGCCCCAGGTAACCCAAACGATAAACGTTTTCCATCTCAGAGATCACGCCCCATCACCGCCGCTATCCCCCGCAGCTCTCCCATCAGAAGATCAAAATCATCCGGAGAAAGCGATTGCGGCCCATCGCATAAGGCATGGACGGGATCCGGGTGAACCTCGACAAGCAGGCCGTCCGCTCCTGCCGCCACCGCTGCTCTGGACATAGGAGCAACCAATTCCCGCTTGCCTGTAGCATGGCTGGGGTCGACGATCACCGGAAGGTGAGACAGCTCCGCCACCAGCGGGACGGCGCTCAGGTCAAGGGTATTGCGTGTGGCGCTTTCAAAGGTGCGAATGCCGCGTTCACAAAGGATCACCTTTTCATTCCCTTCTGCTAGAATATATTCCGCAGCCATCAGCCACTCGTCGATGGTTGCCGAGAAGCCTCGCTTGAGGAGAACCGGTTTTCGGCAACGTCCCGCCGCCTGCAGCAGACTGAAATTATGCATGTTTCTGGCGCCCACCTGTAACATATCTACATACTCCATCGCCATTTCTAGACCAGATTCATCCAGCACCTCGGTAACGGCAGCCAGTCCGGTCTCTTCCGCGACGGCCGCCAATAATTTTAGCCCTTCTTTACCCATTCCCCTGAAGCTGTAAGGTGATGTTCTAGGCTTGAAGGCGCCGCCGCGCAACACCTCGGCGCCGGCCGCCGCTACCCTGCGGGCCGCGGTGAGCAACTGCTCCCGGCTTTCCACAGCGCAGGGGCCGGCGATGACAACCAGCTTGCCCCCTCCGAAAACAGCATTTTTCACGCGGACCAGACTTTTTTCACTTTTAACCTCCCGGCTCACCAATTTATACGGCTTCATGATCGGCGTCACCCGCTCTACGCCGGGCATAGCCTCCAACCCCAACGAATAGATCCCCCCCCTGTCCCCTACGGCGCCGATGACCAGGCGCTTTACACCGCGGATAAAATGAGCGTCAAAACCTGCGCTTTCCAGCCTTCGCCGCACAGCGGCAACTTCCTCGTTCCTCGCCGTTAACTTCATCACCACTACCATGGTCTAACCCCTCTCTCTTCAAATAATAAAAAGCCCGCCGCTCCCGGAAAGGGACGAAAGCGACGGACTTCCGCGGTACCACCCTAATTTGGCCAAAAGGCCCCCTTAAAAGAGGCGCCGGAATATCTTCCCTGATGGCAAAGCACACGGCCAGGCCGCTCGACACGCTGCTCGCTAAAAAAGCTTCTCATCCCAAAGGACGAGAAGCTCTCGCTTACCGCATTACCACCCTGATTTGGCCCGTTTAGAAACGGAACCCACTCACAAAAAGTACGGGAAATTATTCCGATACCCCCTCCCGTGTAACGTCGGGAGACAACGGTCAAACCTACTCGCCGCAGCCCGCGGTTTCAGCAGACATCTCCGGAGAGAACTTCAACAGGCCATATTCCAGGGATGCTTGCAATCGGCGACATCCCCTCCCTGTGAAACTGGAACCGGTTTACTTTTCTCCTTCACTGATCTTTCATTTTATTTTATTACAAGTATTATATGCGCCGATAACCTGAGAATCAATATTTGGTCATTATATTTTTGTAAATTAATTAATAACATTTAGAAGGTATTAGTATATCTTTATAGAATAGTTATCTAATAAAATAGTTATTTTATCCCCACAGCCTGAACATGCGAGGATTTGTTTATCCGCGGAGGCCTTTTCATTATCTGATTTCGGCAGCTTGCGCTTCTTATATGCGCTGCGCTCTTCAAAAAAGCACTCAGAGACCTCGGCCGTCATGCGGGTAAGGCGTTTCCATGCATGTATGGTTGAATGTGCAGTCGCGGCTTTGCAGAATCACCATCCCCTGGCGGTTCTTGCTTTATAAACGCTGCATGGGAAATTCCCGGCTACCGGCGCTGTCAACGACTGCAGGGAACACCTAGCCATAAGCGTCCCAAAACCAATGACAAAAATTGCTTTTAAAGGATCATATGTTGGCAGAAAACCACACGCCGGAAATCGCGGGAGGTGAATACTTATTGCCGGGTTAAAACGAAAAAACAAGAAAAGGGGGATCGCATGAAAACGATTGAGCTCAGTTCGGTTCTAACTGCAGGAAAGGCCTTCACGGCAAAAGTAGAAGCCGACAGCAAAGTGAACGTGCGCAGCTGTTACCAATGCGGCAAATGCTCCGCGGGTTGTCCGGCGGCCTACGCCATGGACTATGCACCGCACCAGGTAATCCGCATGGTGCAGCTGGGACTGGAAGACAGGGTTTTGTCCTCACATGCCATCTGGCTGTGCGCCTCCTGCGAAAACTGCATTACCCGCTGCCCGCGTGATGTAGACCTGCCGGCTTTAATGGACACCCTGCGCAGAGCGGCCTACAAGAAGGGAACCGTCGCCGAGAAGAACGTAGCCCTGTTCAACAACCTGTTCCTGCAGTCTGTGGAAACTTACGGGCGTCCTCACGAGATGAGCATGATGATGCGCTACAACATGAAATCCGGGCAATTGATGAAAGATGTTTTTCGCGGGCCGGAGCTGATGAAGCGCGGCAAGATGTCCCTGCGTCCGGAAAAGATCAGAGACAACGGCGCGGTGAGGCGGATCTTCGGCAGAGTCCGCGCTTCAAGCGGAGGTGAACAGCTATGAAATACGCCTACTACCCCGGCTGTTCCCTGGACTCCACAGGCATTGAGTACCAACTCTCAACGAAGGCGGTGGCCGGAACGCTGGGGGTGGAGCTCTGGGAGATCCCGGAATGGAACTGCTGCGGCGCCAGCGCCGCCCACAACACCGACCGCCTGCTCTCCCTCGCCCTGCCGGCGCGCAATCTTGCTCTGGCCGAGAAAGAGGGATTGGATGTGGCGGTTCCCTGCGCCGCCTGCTACAGCCGCATGAAAGCGACTGAAAAGGCGGTCAGGGGAAGCGAGGATGTCAGAGAGAAAATATCGGAGATCATTGAGATGGAATACGGCGCCAGCAACCGCACCCTGGCATTGCTGGATGTCTTCACCAACCAGGCCGGCCTGGAGCAGGTAGCATCCCTGGCAACAAAACCGCTGCAGGGCCTCAAAACAGCCTGCTACTACGGCTGCCTGATGGTCAAACCCCCGCGCCTGGCGGAATTCGACGACCCCGAGGACCCGCAGACAATGGACCGCCTGATGGATGCTCTGGGTGCGGAAGCCGTGTCCTGGCCCTACAAGACCGAGTGCTGCGGAGCAGGGTTCGCCTCCTCGCGCACCGATATCGTGCTGCAGATGTCCTATGAGGTATTGAGGCTGGCCAAGACTGCCGGCGCCGAGGCGGTCGTCACCGCCTGTCCCTTGTGCATGCTCAACTTGGATATGCGTCAGAAGGAGATCGAGGCCAAAAACGGAGTCGCCATTGACCTGCCGATCCTTTACTTCACCGAATTAATGGCCCTGGCTTTCGGACACAAACCGGCGGCGATAGGCTTCAACAAGCACTTCGTCGACACCACGCCTGTGGTCAGGAAAGTGGAGCAAGGGAGAAGAGCAAAGGAGGTTCAGCCATGAAGAGAGTAGGTGTCTTCGTCTGTCACTGCGGGTCAAACATAGCAGCGGTCGTGGACTGCGAGAGGGTCGCCAAGGAAGCGGCCAAGTTTCCCGGAGTGGCTTTCTCCATCGACAACAAATATATGTGTTCTGACCCCGGCCAGGATCTGATCAAAAAGGCTGTGGAGGAACATCACCTCGACCGGATAGTGGTCGCCTCCTGCACTCCCCGCATGCACGAACCGGTATTCCGGAGAGCGACGGAAAACGCCGGGATCAACCCCTATCTGTTCGCCATGACCAATATCAGGGAGCATGTCTCCTGGATCCATACGGACAGAGAAAAGGCTACGGAAAAAGCCATCGATCTGGTGCGCATGGCCGTAGCCAAGGTTCTGCATACCGTACCGCTGGAGAAGTCCAGCATACCGATCACCAAAAGGGCCCTGGTTATCGGCGGCGGCATCGCCGGGATGCAGGCTGCACTGGACATAGCCGATAACGGCAATCCGGTGGTGCTGGTCGAACGCGAGCCCACCATCGGCGGCAAGATGCCTATGCTGGACAAGACCTTTCCCTCACTTGACTGTTCAGCCTGTATCTGTACGCCAAAGAT
Source organism: Thermacetogenium sp. UBA4966 (assembly GCA_002397275.1). GTDB lineage: Bacteria > Bacillota > DSM-12270 > Thermacetogeniales > Thermacetogeniaceae > Syntrophaceticus. The sequence goes on from DHAA01000040.1 coordinate 82,597, forward strand.
GGCTTCTACCGACCAGCATCCGAACATCACCATCTACACCCATTCGGAAGTGGAAAGGGTCGACGGCTACATCGGTAACTTCCAGGTGACAATTCGCCAGAAGGCCAAGTATGTAGACCACAAAATCTGCACCGGCTGCGGCTTATGCGAGACGAAGTGCCCCAACAAAAAGATCCCCAACTCTTTCGAGGCGGGGATGGGGAACAGAACCGCCATCTATAAGGCGTTTCCTCAGGCTGTGCCCAATAAGCCGATCATCGACGCCGCCAACTGCCGCAAACTGACCAAGGATAAATGCGGCGTCTGCGCCAAGGTCTGTCCTACCGGCGCCATCAAATACGACGACCAGGACGAGCTGATCACCATAGATGTGGGCGCCATCGTCATGGCCACCGGCTACGACCTCTTCCCCTGGAAGGAGGCATACGGGGAATACGGCTACGGCAAGTATCCGGATGTGATCACCGGCCTGCAGTTCGAGCGCCTGGTCAACGCCTCCGGACCTACCTCGGGTCATATCCTGCGCCCCTCCGACGGAAAGGAGCCGAAAACCATTGTCTTTATCAAGTGTGTCGGCTCGCGGGACGACGTTAAAGGCAAGGCCTACTGCTCCCGCACATGCTGTATGTACACCGCCAAACACGCCCACCAGGCGGTTGATAAGATCGAAGATTCCCATGTCATCGTCTTTTACATGGACGTCAGAACGGCGGGCAAGGGGTATGAGGAGTTCTACCAGCGAACGGTAGAGGACGGCGTCCATTATGTGCGCGGCCGCGTCTCTAAGATCTACCAGCTGGGAGATAAACTGATCGTGCGCGGTGAAGATACCCTTCTCGGCGAGGCGGTGCAGGTCAATGCCGACCTGGTGGTGCTGGCCACCGCTATGGTACCCAGCGCCGGTTCCGGGGAGATCGCCCACATCGTCGGCTTCTCCACTGATAAGGACGGCTTCTACCAGGAGGCTCACCCCAAGCTGCGTCCTCTGGAAACCTTCACCGCAGGAGTGTTCCTGGCAGGCGCCTGTCAGGGGCCGAAAGACATCCCCGATACCGCGGCTCAGGGGAGCGGCGCCGCTGCCAAAGCCAGCGCCGTCTTATCCAACAGGAGCATGGAAACCGACCCGCTGATCAGCCAGGTGAACGACGCTGTCTGCGCCGGCTGCGGCGTCTGCGTGGGAATCTGTCCTTACCGGGCGATCGAACTGAAAGAGATTACACAAAGAGCGGGCGGTAAAACAATAGCGCGCCGCGTCGCTTCGATCAACAGCGGACTTTGCCAGGGTTGCGGGGCCTGCGTCGCCGCCTGCCGCTCGGGGGCCTTAGATTTGAAAGGATTTACCAACCAACAAATAATGGCGGAGGTGGATGCGCTGTGTCTGTAAAATCAAGCGATGCCCAGGAGGCCTGGGAGCCGAAAATTCTGGCCTTCTGCTGTAACTGGTGCTCTTACGCCGGCGCAGACCTGGCCGGATTGAACCGCACCCAGCAACCTCCCAACGTGAGGATCATCAGAGTTCCCTGCTCCGGGCGGGTCGATCCGCAGTTCATCATGCGAGCCTTCCAGGACGGGGTCGACGGCGTGCTGGTGGCAGGCTGCCATCCCGGTGATTGTCACTATTCCACCGGCAATTTTTTCGCGCGCAGACGCTTTCTTTTATTCCAACGCATATTCGATTATATCGGGATTGATCCGGGGCGCCTGCAAAACAGATGGATTTCCGGTGCGGAGGGAGACAAGTTCGCCGCGACCGTAAGCAAGGTCACCGAAGATATCCGGGCGCTGGGGCCCAATAGAAAGCTGAGGGATGAGCATGAGTGATCCATCCGGAGAAATGAGAGAATTAGCCAAAAAACTGTTGGAGAACGGGGAGGTCGACCGCATCATCGGCTGGGAAAAAGGCAATTTGTGGTATCAATCCCCTCCCTTGTTTATTACGCGGGCCGAGGAGACGGACCGCCTGGTGTTCGATGATTTTGCCATCAATTCCCTGGTGACATATCTGCTTGATGAGCGGGACAGCGGCAAAAAAACAGGGATATTTGTCAAGGGGTGCGACTCCCGGGGGCTGGTACGCATTCTTCAGGACAAGCAGATCGCCAGAGAGAGCGTCTATGTGATCGGCCTGCCCTGCAGCGGCAAGAAGGACCCCCGGCAGGCGCTGAGCAGCGGCGCTAGTGAAAGCAGCCAGGTTCCCCCGGCAGCCAAGTGCGAGGAGTGCCTCTATCCTAATCCGGTGATCTATGACGTCATCATCGGCGAGGCTGTCGAGGCCAAAGCAAAGGGCGACCGCTTCGCCGCGGTCAAGGAGATCGAGGCCAAAACAGCCGACGAAAAGTACGCCTACTGGACATCCCAGTACTCCAAATGCCTGCGCTGTTTAGCCTGCCGCAACGTCTGCCCTGCCTGTAACTGCCGGGAGTGCGCCTTTGATATCAGCAAGCCGCGCATCCTGGCTAAGGAGAACAACCTATCCCATAACATGGTCTACCACCTCACCAGAGCGTTTCACGCGGCCGGGCGCTGCGTAGAGTGCGGAGAGTGCGAACGCGTCTGTCCGATGGGCATTCCCATCATGCAGTTGAACAAAAAGATCATCAAGGAGATCAACGACCTGTTCGGCCCCTATGAGGCCGGGGTCAAGCTTGATGAGACGCCGCCGCCGCTCGGTACCTACCAAACCAGCGATCCCGAAGAATTCATGTAGAGGAGGCGGAACAGTATGCAAGGGATAGCCAAACAAGATTTAAATAAAGTGCTGGAGACTTTGTCCGGCGGCGGCGCCGCGCTCCTGGTTCCCATGGAGATAGACGGGGTTACCCGTTTTGCTCGCTGGGAGCAGGGCGCCAAGACGGCATTGGGCGCGGGGAATACGCTCCTTCCTCCCAAGGAGGCCCTTTTCCCGCAGAACGAAAAGGTTTTCAATTATGAGATGAGCAATGAAGAAGCGAAAATCGTGCCGTCCGCGGCGGCAGCGGAGGAAACTATCATCCTGGGGATCAGACCCTGCGATGTCAGGGCCATCCAGGCCCTGGACAACGTCTTTCTAACTAAAGACTATGTTGACGAGCTATACAAGACAAGACGCCGGCACACCCTGCTGATCGCTCTCGGCTGCACCCAGCCGGCGCCGACCTGCTTCTGCAGTTCCGTAGGCGGGGACCCGCTGCAGGCAGAAGGCGCGGACATCATGCTCTGGGATCTGGGAGAGACCTACGGGCTGGAGGCTCTCAGCGACAAAGGGAAGGACCTGCTCAAAAAGATAGATAAGTTTATGAGCAAGAGCCGCGGCAAAAAACCGGCCGCCGGCAAATTCTCCCTGGAGGTCGATAGCCGAGGCATCGCGGAGAAGCTGCACAATATGTTCGAAGACCCCATCTGGGACCGCTGGTACCAAAAATGCCTGGGCTGCGGGATCTGTACCTTCATCTGCCCCACCTGCCACTGTTTCGACATGCAGGAAAAACACACCGGACAGTGGGACGGCTACCGCTATCGCTGCTGGGACTCCTGTATGTTTCAGGAATACAGCCTGATGGCCGGGGGGCACAACCCGCGTCCCACGAAGAAGGAACGCCTCCGCAACCGCTTCCTGCACAAGCTCTGCTTCTTCCAGGAGCGCTACGGCATGCTGCTGTGCACCGGATGCGGGCGTTGTGTGCGTGAGTGCCCGGTGGGCATGGACATCACCAAGTTCATCAAGGAAGTCAGTGAGGTGAGTCTCAATGAATAGCGAATGCTGTAACCCCTTAGTTCCATTGCCGGGCAAGATCATAAAAATAGTCGACGAGTCCCCGGATGTCAAGACCTTCCACATCGCCGCAGCAGAGGGGAAACCCTTCACCCCGCTGCCCGGTCAGCTGGGGATGCTCTCCATCCCCGGCGTCGGCGAGGGAATGTTCTCCATCACCAGCCAGGGGCCGGATCACCTGGAGATGGCCATCAAAAAGGTAGGGGTACTGACCGACTCCCTTCACGATGCCCAAGTGGGGCAGCCGATCGCCATCCGCGGCCCCTACGGTAACGGCTTCCCCGTCGAAAAATTCAAGGGGAAGGACATCCTGTTTATCGGCGGCGGCATCGGACTGGCGCCGGTGCGCTCGCTGATCGTCCACTGCCTGCAGAATCGCGGCGACTTTGGGAAGATCTCCATCCTCTACGGAGCGCGTTCCCCGGAGGAGTTGGTCTTCAAAGAGGACCTCTTCAAGAACTGGCCGCAGGCCAAGGACACCACAGTGTACGTCACGGTGGACAAGGGGGATGAACAGTGGCAGGGACACGTTGGTTTTGTCCCCGCCTATGTGGAGGAGATCAACCCCTCCCCCAGCATGGTTCTGCTCTGCGGACCGCCGGTGATGATCAAGTTCACCCTGGAAACCCTGTCCAAGCTGGGGTTCAGCAACGAACAGATCGTCACCACATTGGAGATGCGCATGAAGTGCGGCATCGGCAAGTGCGGACGCTGCAACATCGGCAGCAAGTTTATCTGCCTGGACGGGCCGGTCTTCACCCTGAATGAGCTTGAAGGCCTGCCGCCGGAGTACTGATATACGGCAGCCTCGCCGCCCGCCGGGCGACCATCGACTATATGTATCGTCAAACCCCACCCTCTAGGCAAAACGGGTGGGGTTAAATTTATATCCGGACGAGCGTCTCCACCCACGCCTGGACGAAATCCTCAAGCTCTCTGCCGCCGACCGCGGTCAATGGGACGCCGAACTTGGCCGCCGCTGCCGCCAGCAGTTGATCGCCGGCCGCGGCGCATTCCTCCGCGGATAACAATTTCCAGAGAAACTGATCCAGCAGATGAACATACAATGAGGTAAGGGTCACCAGATACGGGTCTTTGTCCAGGCGAGACCAGCTCTCCGTAAATTGCGCTTTGTCATCACAGCAGCCGCGGTTATGCTCCAGATATTCCCGCCACACCCTGTCCTCATTAACTCCGAATCGTTTCAAGCGCCTTAAAACGCTGTGCTGCATCTGCGGCGACAAGCCCGTCTGCCTCAGCAATGCCTCTTGAACAGCCGGTTTAACGGCGCAGCCGATCAATTCACCCAGTTTGGAGTGCTTGCCCGCGCTCTCAAAATAGAGAGGCGAAGACGGATTAGCCACGATAATCGTCTGGTCGGTCCCGGATCCTGTGGCCAGCCCGTTGGAATAATTGCTGCCGGCCATCAGTTCCTGCAGGGCCGCGGTTTTAGCCTCCGTGCAGGTGACCAGGGCCCTCGCCAGGATCCCCGGGGGGAGATCGGCGTCGATGATCAGTATGATATTGATCGTCCCCGGCCGCGGCAGAATACTTTTATCGACAGGAAGAAAATGCGGCGCGGGGTCCCCGGCCCGGCCGCCGTTGACCTCGATGCCGCCGGTCACGATCGCCGTAACAGTAAGGTTCTCATATCTACTCGCATTGATCGCCGCGTTTTCCATCTGCGCCCCTGTCCCTATCCCGCAAACCGTATCCGGATCAAACCCCATATCCCGCGCTTCCAGCCGCATATGCTCCTCAAAGGTCGGGGCGCGCAAAATGCATTCCGTTCTGTCCTCCGTTGAGCAGTCATAATTGAAGACAGCCTGCATATCTTCCCTGTAACCCCCGTTTAATATGGCGGTGCTGAGAACCTTGCGCGGCTGTTCAAACTGAACGACGATGCGTCGTTCATAGCGGTAAACCGCATCACCGGTATTCAATGTGCAAAGCAGCATCTTCGTCTCTCCTCCTAAATGTTATGTTAAACCCGGCTAAACCTTACAACCAATTCCAAATTACTGCAACTAATCGAAGTCTCCAACCGCTGATCATATTTCTTTGCCAGACTGAAACCCACGCTTCTCATAGCCGGCTGATCTGCGGAATGGTTTTGTGTCGTCGATACCAGAGGATACATGCTTTTTTCAGGGCGCACTCCGCCTCATATGCCTTGCCGCCGCACCCGGAGCCATACCAGCGCGTAAAACAGCCGCCGCCGCAAAGAGTAAAATCAGGGCATTCCCAGCAGAAGGCCATGCTTTTCCGGATCGATTCCGCAGCGGCCTCTTGCCTGGTTTGATCAATACCCTTCCGCACATCTCCCAGCCGGAAGTCCTCCTCTCCGACCAATGAAGAGCAAGGATAGATTCTCCCCAAAGCATCCACATAGGCCGCCTCTCCGTTCATGGCATGGCAGTGCCCAAAGCCCTCGCCTATTCTTCCCCGCGCCAGCTTTTCCACCCGCTCCAGCTGTGAGATCAGCATGCTTCTCCCCGTATACCTGGACAGTCGCTCCGCCGTCTGCAAAGCATCCAGCAGGCCGGCCGCCACTGCCTCGGCGGAAGGGGGGGTCAGCTTTCTCCCCCGGCCCTGGCCGCGCAGCAGGTCAAAGCCGATGCGCCGCACATTGCCCAGATAATAGGCCATCTCCACCACGCCTGCCAGCCGGCGCACATTTTCAGCAGTGACGACACAGGTTACGCCGGCAGCTATCCCCTCTGCGGCCAGGTATGCGGCGCCGCGCCCTATGCGGCGGCTGGTCCCTCTCCCATCGGGAAAACGGCGCAGCCGGTCATTGATCTCCGGCCAGCCGTCCAGGCTGATGCCGACGCCGACCCTGGCCCGGCGCAAAGAGCATGCCCGTTCCCTGTTCAGCAGGGAGGCATTGGTCTGCACCTGCATCATGGCCGGGATCTTGCGCCGCCGCACGTAACAGGCGATCTCCTGCAGCAAACCAAAAGCCAGCAGAGGCTCTCCCCCGCTGAACTGCAGGACAAAAGGCGCCCCGCCGGCCGCCGCCAAATCGACCGCCCGCAGCGCGGTATCCAGGCTCATCATCTCCTGAGGATGATTCTGGGCATAGCAATACTTGCAGGCAAAGTTGCACCGTCCCGTCAGGCTCAGCACCAGCATCTTCAGCTGCCCTTTACTGTCTGTCACTTCTCTCTTCCATCTCCCCTTCGATATCCAGGTAGAGATCCTGCAATTTCTGTTTTGTCTCTTCATCCGCCTGCCACAGGCCGCGCTGCACCGCCTCCAGCAGGGTTTCCACAATCCGCTGCAAGGCCCAGGGGTTCACTTCCTTCATCCATTCCTGCATCTCTTGAGCGAAGGCGTATTTTTCCGCATATTTTTCGTACATCCAATCTTCCAGCACATCGCTGGTGGCATCCCATTGATAACTGTGCGCCACGTAAGCGGCCAGGTCGGCCGCACCCTTATATCCGTGCTCCATCATCCCCTCGATGAACTTGGGGTTGAGGGCTTCCCCGCGGAAGATGCGCTTCACTTCGTCCTGCAGGGAGCGCGTGATCACCTTTTTTCTGTCTGAACTGTCGCCGCAGTAGGAACGCGGCGCCTCCCCTTTCAAGCTGCGCACCGCGGCTATCATACCGCCATGATAGGCATTGTAGTCGTCAGAGTTGAGCATGCTGATTTCGCGGGTGTCTTCGTTTTGCACGGTCACATCGAGAGCGGCCAGGCGGCGGCTGAAAAGCTCCGGCAAGAAAGCCCCTTTGGCTTTGACGCCGTAGGCGTAGCAGCCCCAGCGCACATAAACCCTGGCCAGATCGCTGATGCTCTCCCAGTTTTTTGCTTCCAAAAGATCGCTCACACCCGCCCCGTAGGTTCCCAGCGGATCGCCGAAAATGCGATAGCTGGCCTGTTCCCAGGCTTCTTCGCTCTCTATCCCCTCCTGCTCCATCTGCGCGGCGTCCTGAAGCACATGTTTGCGCACATAGTTGATCTCAGGGCTTTCCTCCAGATTGGCCACCAGTTCCACAGCCTTGTCCATCAAGTTTATAGCCATGGGCATGCTGTCGCGGAACAGTCCGCTGATGCGCGCCGTCACATCGATGCGCGGGCGCTTCAGCTCTTCTAGAGGCATAACCTCCAGATCCACCACCCGCCCGCTGCCTCGCTGCCAGACGGGACGCACTCCCAGCAGATAAAGAAATTCGGCTATGCACTGGCCGTGGCTGCGCTCGTTGCTGGTAGCCCAGACTACGATGCCCACGCTTTCCGGGTAACGCCCCTCCTCAGCCAGATAGCTCTCCATAATATCGTCCCCCATCGCCTTGCCGATCTCCCAGGCGGGAGGGGTAGGCATGGTGCGGGGATCGATCCCGTAGAAATTCCGCCCTGTGGGCAGTACATCAGGCATGCCGTTGGTAGGAGCGCCTCCCGGCCCCGGTTCCACATAGCGTCCCTCCAGAGCATCCAGCAGGTTTGTGATTTCCTGCCTTGTCTTTTCCAGGTTGGGCGCACAAGTTTCGCAGATATAACGGGCTATGCGCAGCAGCCGCAGGCGCAGGCTTTGCTTTAAATCGCCCGCCCACGGCAAATCCAGCACGCTTTCCGCCTGCTCCGCGGAAAAGTTGTGTTCCGCCAGCATAAGAACGAAGCTGCGGCTGCGCTCGTCGATTTCGCCGAGCAGCTCCCCATAGGTCATCTCGCTGTCCGGGAGCATCTTGGCGCTCTGTTCCAGCAGATCATAATAGTCGAATCCGTAGGCCGCGGCCAGGGTCTGGGGCAGAGAGGGGATCTCCTCGCTCTCCATGCGCGTCAGCGCCAGCAGGTATTCCAGCAAGGCTTCCTCATGCGGAGCAGATCCCAGCACATGGAGACCCACCCGGATCTGCATATTCTTGATATCGGTTATGTAAAGATGCAGGCGCCGGACATAATCTGCAAAGGGGGCCTGCGGCTCTTCGGGAATATCATCCGCCAAATTGGCCTCCCGCGCTTTCTCGCGGATCAGATTGGCGATCACCTCTGCATTACCGGGCTGGTTCTGTTTAAAATGAACATATTCGTCCAGCAGTTTTTCCAGCTCAGCCAGCTCGTCGTATGTACCTGCCTTGCTCATCGGGGGAGAAAGATAGCCGATCAGACAGGCGGCGCCGCGCCGTTTGGCCTGGATCCCTTCGCCGATAACGGTGATCCAATAGGGGTAAATATTCGGCAAATCACCGATGGACAGATCAGGATAGCATTGCCGCGAGAGAGCGGCGCCTTTGCCGGGCAGCCATTCCAAGGAACCGTGGGTGCCGACATGAATAACGGCATCCGCCTGCCAGATGTCACGCAGCCAGTGGTAATAGGCAAGATAGTGATGCGTCGGGGCACAGTCAGGGGAATGATAGATCTTCGACGCCTCCTCGCCAAAACCGCGCGGGGGCTGCACTGTGATAAACAGATTGCCGTTCAGCATGCCGGGTACCAGGAGCTTCCCCTCGTATCGGAAGACATCCCCCGGGGGCGCCCCCCAGTCATGCTCCAGCTGAGAGCGGGTTTTCTCAGATAAAGCGTCAAAGAAGTTCCGGTATTGCTCTTCGCTCACTTTTTCAGCCGACTCAACCTGCTCGTCCGTCATGAAATTGCGGTCGTTGGTGGCATGCTTCACCAATTCATTGATCAATGACCGGCTGTCGTCAGGAATGCGCCCAACCCGATACCCCCTCTCCGCCATTTCAGCCAGCAAAAGGCGGACGCTTTCCATGGAATCCAGCCCGGCCGCACCGCCGATATTGGCGTTGGTGGGAGGATAATTATGAAAGACGATGCCGACCCTTTTCTCGCTGTTCGCTTTATGGCGCAGTTGGGCCCACTTTTTGGCTTTACGCGCCAGCATATTGACGCGCTCCGCCAGCGGCAGATAAACGGCGTTGCCGTCAGGCTGATATTCTCTGCCCGCCGCGGGGACAGAGTGGATGATGCCGTCGAACTCCGGCATGGTGACGCTGACCGCGATCTCCATGGCGGTCATCCCCTCCAGGCTGTTTTTCCATTCCTCTCGCGGGCTTAGCAGGGTATAAGCCTGCAGCACCGGTACATTCAGCCTCTCCAGGGAGGCGAGGTCAATCGCTCTTGTGGCGGTAAGGGAAAATTTAATCGTGTTGATCAGCACATCGATCAGCGGCCGCCCCTCGTCATAAAAGTACATCTTCATCGCTTCAGCCAGGCCGGGAGCTTTCAATTCCGGGTCGGCCGTACCCTGAGTGAATATTGCCACCGCGTTCATCCCCTGGCCCTCGATCTCCTCCACCAGAGCTGTCTGATAGGCCAGGTCCCCCCACAGCCACTCGTCGCGGTAAAAGACGATCCCCGCCGCAGGCCGGCCCGGCCGGAAAAACAAGCGGCGGTATTCCCTGATATCTGTCAAGGGATGAGCGGCTCGGGGGTGGTAGATGCCGTTCCACAACATGGGCCGGGGAGGCCGATAGCGGCGCTCCTCCCCGCAAAAGCTGCCGCTCAGCCACAGCCAAAGATTTTGGTAATTCTCCAGGCCTCCATAAGAGAGGTATTCCTGCAGGGTCTCCCTCTCATCTGTAGTGATTGCGCAGCGCAAATCACCGGCGCCGGGATCAGTGATCAGCATCACATGCCTGATTTTATTGCCTTGCAGATAAGCGGCCGCTCTTTTGAGAAAGTCGGTATCAAGGCCGCAGCCCATCCATGTGAAAAAAACGATGCTGCTCTCCGCAAACGCCCTTTCCCATTCCTCCCCCCACTGCACGCCGTCGTTCAGCAGCACCGTCCGCCCGGCGGACTGCAGTCTCTTCTCCCGGAGCAGTTTTTTGCGCGCCCGTTCCATCATCACCTTCTGACGATCCAAATTGGTCAGGAATATAATGTCTCCCAATTTCATCCTCCTCATCGAGCCTTCCGCGCGGTAACCGGTTTTTCATAGGCTGGTCTTCCTTTTTAAGAGCAAAAAAATGACGATCGGCCCTCCGAATAAAGAGGTGACCGCGCTGATCGGCAGTTCCACCGGAGCAAAGACCAGTCTGGCCGCCAGGTCGCATAGAGTCGTAATCAGAGCGCCGATTAATATCGCCGCGGGGATCAAAACCTTATTGTCAGAGCTGCCCAGGGTGAGACGGGCAAGGTGCGGCGCGGCAAGACCGATAAAAGCCACCGGTCCTGCGAAAGCCGTTACCAGAGCGGTGAGAACGCTGGAGATGACCACAATGACGACGCGCAGCGTCCTGATATCCACTCCCATGCTCTGAGCATAGTCCTCTCCTAAAAGCAGAGCGTTGAGCGGTTTGCACAGGAGATAGGAGGCGATCAGCAGCACCGCTCCTCCTATGGCCAGAACCGCGGCCTCGTCCCAGCAGAAACCGGAAAAGCTCCCTAGAGTCCAGAGTGTAAAGCTGTGCACCTGTTCCTTTTCGGCAAAGGCTATTAAAAAGCTGGTACCCGCGCTGCACATAAACCCGATCATCATTCCCACCACCAGCAAAGTGACAACATTTTTTAACTTACCGGCCAAAATAACGATCAGAGCGACGACACCCAGCGCCCCGATAAGGGCCGCGGCGCTTAACAGATAGGGAGAAACAGACCTCATTCCCATGGCGAACCCTGACAGGGATACGATGGCGACCAACAGAGTAGCCCCGGAGGAAACCCCTAAAACATAGGGATCGGCGATGGGGTTGCGGAAAAAAATCTGCAGCAGCAGCCCGCTGACAGCCAGCGCAGCCCCTCCGAAAACAGCGGCAACGGCGCGCGGAAAGCGGATCTCCATGACCACGGTTTGAAAAACCGGATCCCCTTTGTGCAGCAAAGATTTCCAGATTTCGCTTAAAGAAATCTGCACCGAGCCCAGGGTGATGTTCAGGATCACGAAAACAAGGAGCAGCAATCCAAATAGTGCAAATAGAAATGGTAAGGGCAGTGTATTTATTTTATTGTCATGAGCTCTCATTCTTTCACCTCCTGCCGGGAAATGATCGCTCATCTCCCGGCAGATTTTTCAGGGTCTTCAATCAGTTTTTGGAAGCTGCTTAAACTGCTTTAGTTCAGCGTCCGGAAACAATTCCGGGTGGAAGATGGCGCCCAGGTCGGCGATTATCTCATCGGTTTTATCCAGCGATTCGTAATACCAGGGCTGATAGCACCAGACCTTCCCTTCCTTAACCGTTTTCAGATCTGCGAGAACCTTACCCTGTTCGGTGATCTTGGCGATGGAAGAAACGCCGTATTGGGGCAGAGTATCGGACATGTAGATATCCGCCTCTTTTCCCCGAGCGTAATACTCCTCCAGGGTAATCTCCCCTCCGCCTTTTTTGTCCGTGAAGAGATAATCGCCGCCGGCCATCTCGATCATTTTGGCCGCATAGCTGTCACCGTCCGGCACATAGACCTTTCCCTGGTAGATCATCCCCCAGAGAACCTTCGGTTTCGTCTTCGCTGACGCCACTTTTTTAGTGATTTCTTCGGTCTTGTTCACGGTGTTTTGGAAAACCTGATCCGCTTTATCCCCTTTTTCGTAAAAAGCGGCGAGAAATTTCACCCATTCCATTCTTCCCAGGGGGTCGTTTTCCAGCCAGGCGTTGTCCACAGCCACCGGAACCTTCAGTTCCTCCAGCTTGCGCAGCGACTCGGTATCCGCGGCGCTCCCCGTATTCAGAAAGACGATATCCGGTTTCAGGGCCACGATTTTATCGAAGTCCAGGGGGCCCATCCCGGAACCGACCAGCTCTATTTTCCCGCTCTTCAACCCCTCTTTCATCTCATCCATAAACCACGATTCCTCAGCTGTAGTAGCAGCGACGATGCTCCCTAATTCATCAAGCGGCCTCAACAGAGAAGCCTGGGTTGTGGAGAGCGCTACTACCCGCTTGACCGGCGTATTGATCACCGGCAGATCCTTATCTTTGTACTCGGAGGGCGCTTCCTGGCCCCGGGGAACCAAAAGCAGTTCTCTGCCTTCCCCATCGGTAACTTTTTTACAGTTGTCGGCTAAATTCTCAATCTTGAATTTCGTGGCGTATTCTAGAGTAACAGAACCTGTTTCCGCTTTCGTTTTCTCCTCACCGCAGCCGGCCAGCAAGGCCAGAGACAACATCAGAGACAACATACAGATGATACTTAAAAGAACATTTTTCTTCCCCTTGAGCACGAACATCAAACCTCCCTTAATCATTCTTCATCAGTAAAAGATCATAATCCGCGGCTTCCAAAAACTTCTTTTGCCTGGTCAGCAGCGGATCCAACGGCAAGGCAAGCACCTCATCCCCCTCATCACCGGCAAGTAATGTCCTGCTTTTTTCCGGCTGCCGGCTATAACTATAGACGGCGCTCCCCCCTACGGCGTCACAATCACCGTCCTCTCCCCATTGATTGGCCATCACCAGATGCAGCTGCTGTTCGGTCGCTCTGGTATCCCCAAGAAACAGGTTTTCTTCTGCGGTGCAGAACGAGGGAACACAGAGCAGGTCCACGCCTCGTTTGGCAAGGCATTCGGCGCTTTCCGGAAAGAACAGATCACGGCCGAGCAGCAGTCCCACCCTGGCGCAGGGCAAGTCACAGCTGAAAAACCCGTTTTCTCCAGGCCTGGCCCATTTTCGGTCCAGATCTGTCAGGTGTATTTTGCGGTACTTCCCCAGCAGCCCCTCGGGGCCGATTAAAACAGCGGTATTATAAAATAAGCCCTTGTCTCGCTCCGCCGTCCCCCATACGATGTACACTTTCTTTTCCCTGGCTTTTTCGGCTATCAGATCAACAGCGGGGCCGGGTATTTCTTCAGCGACTTGCGCCGCTTCCTCCCGGCTTGTGATCAAACCTGTTGTAGAAAGTTCCGGAAAGACGGCGAGATTTAACTCACATTTGCTCTTCTCCGCCCTTTGCAGCGCCTGCTCCAGCAAAGAGAGCATTTTTCGCCGGTTTTCTTCCGGCTGTAAGGAAGATGCCCGAAACTGCAGCGCCGCGGCGCCCAGGGGCTTCGGCGCAGGAAGCTGGAGCAAAACGCCGGCATCAGAATAGCTATAAGCATCCAAAGAGATATCGGTATAGAACTTCGGCTGCCGGGCAGCCAACCTCCGCTGCATCAGAGCGGTAATAAATTTGCCGTTGCGCAGTGGAACGGCGCCATAGCAAATGCCGTCTTCTGCCGACTGCAGCTGATTGACGATCGACCCCTCACCATTGATCACATATGACCGGGCCTGAGTGCAGTCCATGCTCTTGTCTGTTCCCGTTCTGTTGGACGCCAGCAAATAACACCCGTTCTCCAGGGCCCTCGCCTTGAGGTGTCTTTGCGGAGGGTGGCACTGGGGGGGCCAGTTGGTCAAAACCAAGAGCAGCCCCGCTCCCCTTAAGGCAGCCTGCCGGGAGAGCCTATACCAGTAGACATCGGCGCAGACGATCACTCCCACTTTCCCATACGCCGTATCACAGACCAACACCGGCAGGTTCCCCTTGGCTGCCCACAAATTTTCATTATAAACAGGAACAAACTTGCGGGCGCGCCCTAAAACTTCCCCTTGCGGCCCGATGAAAGCCGCGGCATTATAATAAACGCCGGTGTTTTGATCGTATTCAGGCATGCCCAGGGCAATATAAGCCTGATGGCGGCGAGCCAGCTCGGCGAAGCGCTCCGTAACGGGTCCGGGAATCGTCTCCGCCTGAGAAGCGATCTCGGATCTGCTGGAAAAGGAGTAACCGGAAATTGCCAGCTCCGGGTTGACGATGATCTTAGCCCCGTTAATCGCCGCCTCTTCATTTAAGGCCAGCAGCTTTTCGACGTTGCCTTCCTTGTCCCGCCAGGCGACGGCGGCATGGATTAAAGCCACCTTTACCTCGCTGCCGGCCGTCGCTTCCTTGAGTTTTTGCATAACCTCTCCCCCATTCATTTCCCCTCACTCCCCTCCCGCTTGTTGTTCCCGGGAAAGGTCTTTCAGCCTTTTCCCCAGGGAGTTGAAATCAGGGAAAAAAACCATACCGGCCGCTCCGTCTCCATACAAGCGCCGCGCTCCCTCTCTGCCGCGCAAGCTGTAGATAACCTTTCCCTGGGCAAGGATATGCCTCGCCAGATCCGCATTGCGCCTGTTAAAAGAACCGACGGGGTAATCAGATTCTACAATATAGGGAACCTGGTTGCTTAATAAGGCGGCTTTGCTAAAGGATCTATCGCTGATTTCTTCGAAAGCCTTTTCACCGATAACACGCGCCCCCAACGCTTTCCCCACATGATAATCGACGTCGTTTTCATGAAGCACCCCGGTCATGATACTGAATCCGCACTTATTTAAGAAACGGTAGAGAGGGGCGCCGCTGCCGGCGCCGGCAAGCACATAGACCATAGGCCCCCCGTTGTTTACCAGCTCCATACCGCCCAGGCAGAGGCTGAAGTGCGCGGAGTTAATATCATAGAGGGTGGTCACCATCTCTTCATCCAAGACTACTTCCGGCGGCCCGTAAGCAAGTATCTTCCCGTTCTTGACCAAAAGCGCCGTTTCACAGCTTTTCAAGGCCAAATCAATTTCGTGTAAAGAGAGGATTACGGTAATGCCTTTTTCTTTGGTAAGCTCTCGTAAAATCTCCATTACCTCCAGGCGGTGTTTCACATCAAGGTGAGTCGTCGGCTCGTCCAAGACAATCACTTCCGGCTCTTGTACCAGAGCCCGGGCGAGCAGCACTTTTTGCTTTTCCCCATCACTCAGTTCGCTGAAGTATCTCTCCGCTAAATCATGAGCATTGACAAGGCGCAAGGCCTCCCAGGTTTTCCGCCTATCATCCTCTGAAAAATGCCCGAAAAAGTTTGTATAAGGGTAACGGCCCATGGCCGCGACATCAAATACCGTGACCAAGCCCGGGGAAAGGCGATCTGTTAAAACGACAGCCATAATTCTGGACAGATCCTTCGGCTCCAGGCGGTATAGAACGTCCCCTTTCAGATAAACCGACCCTTTCAGCGGGGAAAGCAGCCCTGCCAAACAGCGCAAGATGGTGGATTTACCGGAACCGTTGGGCCCCAAAAGGCAAATAAACTGCCCCTTCAACGCCTCCAGATTGACACCGTCGACAACCACTCTCTCCCCATACCCCACAGCCAATCCCTCGGTTTGCAGCACACTCATCAATTATCAGCCTCCTCTTTGAAAGAACGCGGCAGGATCTCCTCTATTTTCGCGTTCATAACGACGGCTTTCTCAGCCTTTTTGTATGGCGTCCCGCACCAACAAAAAACCCCGTCTACCATAACGGGGCAACCACTTTCCTATCCGCGCAGGCAGTAACGGCTAATAAAAAAACAAGGCAGGTCTCCTGGCTTCTGGTTCATTTCTGCCTTACGCCTTCCCCTCCGCGCCAAACGGTTGATTTTCAACTAACCCGGTTAAAAAAGAACCGCTCGCAACACTGGAAAGTGGCGTTGTGTGTAAGACAGATCCCCATCACAGTGGCGGGACCGCGCCGGATTTCACCGGACTTCCCTTGTGCATCACGCTCTAACAGCGGATACAGCACCCTGTTTCAATTATTCGCTTGTCAAGTTTCCTTACTCCACCCGATAAGTCACCCACAGCCCCAGGGCGAACAGCACCGCCGCATAAGCCGCCAGCACCAGCAGGGAAACCAGAGGAAATCCGGTGTTCAAGGCTATGGCTCGCAGCGAAACAGCGGAATGAGTAAGGGGTAAAGCCTGAACTAAGGCGGCGACCAGAGGGGGATATTTCTCCACCCGGAAAAAGGTCCCGCACAAAAAGGTCATGGGCAGAATCACAAAGGTGGCGAAACGCGACATATCTTCATGGGAATTAACCACCATCGCAGCCACCAACCCCAAAGCGGCGAATAAGAAACAGGTCAGCAGCAAAGAAACGAAGAACCATATGTTAAGGTGCAGATGAGCTCCGAACAAGTAGGAAAAGATAATGATGATTACCGATGAAAACAGGCCGCGGAAGCAGCCGCTGAAAATGTTCCCCAGCACCAGCGAGCAAACGCTGATCGGCGCCGCCAGGAATTCCTCCAGCGTTTTATAATACAGCCGGCTGACATTGAGCGAGGCGCCTGTGGCGTTGTAGCTGGCATTCATAGCGCTCAGGGCGATGATCCCCGGCACAACGAAATCCAGGTAGCTTGTCGTGCCAAATTGAATATTTCTCCCCAGTCCCCAGCCGAAAGAGAGCAGGTAGAGCAGGGGGCTGACCATGCTTCCCGCAAAAAAGCTCTTGAATTTCTTGCGCAGCAGCACCATTTCCCGCCAAAAAACCGTGTATGTATCGGTTATCATCTCAGTCACCCACCTTGCGCCCTGTCAGTTCTATGAAAACATCCTCCAGGTTGCTCTCTCTGATCACTATGTCTTTTTGCATCGCTGAGGCGTAGCGCAGCGCCTCTCCTCTCTCTTCGCAGACATGGTACTCGGTCTCGTTGTGATTGGGGACCTCCACAACGAACTTGCCCACTTTCTTTTTTAGTTCGTCGGGAGTTCCCAGGGCTATCAATTTCCCTTTGTTCATGATCCCCACTCTGTGGCAGAGCAGTTCTGCCTCCTCGATATAGTGGGTGGTCAACAGCACTGTGATCCGCTCGCTGTTGAGACTCCTGATCAGATCCCAGATCCTGCGGCGCACCTGGGGGTCAAGTCCCACTGTCGGCTCGTCCATGAGGATGAGGCGCGGACTGTGCAGCAGGGCGCGGGCAATCATCAGCCTCCTTTTCATACCCCCGGAGAAACGACCTACAGCCGTATCCGCACGCTCAGTCAAATCCACAAAAGCAAGCAGTTTTTCGATCTGTTCTCGCCGCTCCTGGACGGGTATCTTGAAGAGGCGCCCGTGTAATTCCATGTTCTCCCGGGCGGTCATCTCTACGTCTAAATTTTCTGTCTGGGAAACAACGCCGATCTCATTTTTGATCCGCCTTTCTCTGCGGGACACCTCTCTGCCGTTGATGTACACTTTCCCTGCGGTCGGGCGCGCTAATGTCGTCAGGATGCGCATCGTGGTCGTCTTCCCGGCTCCGTTCGGTCCCAGCAGGCCGAATATCTCTCCTTCTTGCACTGTCATATCCAGGTGATCAACTGCTTTCACTTCTTTGTAGTACTTGCAGAGACCGCTAATCTCGATCAAATGAAAAACACTCCTTATCCCTATTTGGCAGGGGCGCCAATGCTGTTCTGTTCGTCATCCTGGGTGCTGACGGCATGAACGCTATTTGTGTTCAGAGTTATGTGTATGCGAATGACTGTGCCCCCCCATGATCTCCTCCAGCTTCTGCTGGTCAAGGCGGAGATCCTGGAAGGGCTTGCGGCGCATCCTGTGCATAAGGGCCAGATCTGCCGTGGCGCGGATATCTTCTTCGCCGACTTCTTCACGCCCCTGAAGAGCGGCCATGGTTTTTGCCGCCTTGATCATGATCAGGTCGGCGCGGTGGCCGTCCACTCCCATTTCTATAGCTATTTCGGCGATCAGGTAGAGCATCCTGTCCGCTACCTGGACATGAGGCAGGGCTTTTTTTGCCGCTATGATCTGCCGGCGCAGTTTTTCCTGTTCGGGTTCCCAAGCGGCGCAGAATCGCGCCGGGTCCTCTTCAAAGGCTACTCTCCTGCGGATCACTTCCACACGCCGGTCCGGTTCCAGGATCCCCTGGATCTGTACGCATAAGCCGAAGCGGTCCAAAAGCTGGGGCCGCAGTTCTCCTTCTTCCGGGTTCATGGTTCCTACCAGCATGAAATTGGCGGGGTGGGTAAAGGATACTCCCTCCCGCTCCACCGTATTGACGCCCATTGCCGCTGAATCCAGCAAAACGTCGACGATATGGTCATCGAGCAGGTTGACCTCGTCCACATAGAGGATGCCCCGGTTGGCTTCGGCCAAGACTCCGGGCTCAAAGCGTTTTTCCCCCTTTTTGATCGCTTCTTCCAGGTCGAGGGTGCCCACCACTCGGTCCTCTGTGGCGGAAACGGGCAGCTCGACAACCCTCATCTTGTGTTTTGTTTTGTTCAATTCGCCGCTCCGCAGCTGTTCCCTGCAGGAACTGCACATGGCGGCCACATCTTCCGGATCGCATCCGAAGGGGCAGCCGGCTACGACCTGGTTGTCGGGAAGCAGGGTTGCCAGGGCGCGCACCGCTGTGGATTTGGCGGTGCCTTTCTCCCCGCGGATTAAAACACCGGCCAGCTTTGGATTAATGGCGTTGAGGATGAGGGCGAGTTTCATGTTTTCCTGCCCCACTAATGCCGTAAAGGGGTAAATGTACCTTACTGTCTGTTCTATCGTTTGTTCCATGGTGATCAACCCTTTCTCTTATCGCTAGTATTTTGACAGCCTCCGCCTCACCCCAGGGTGTTGTGCACGGCTTCTACGAGGCGATCCGCCTTGAGGTCGTCTAGTTTGTAGTATTCGGCGTCCATCGCTTCGGCCAGCTGCCGGGCAAGCCCGAAAGAGAGGAAGCCGCTGCTTTCCACATCTACAACAAGGCTTTTGATGCGCTCTTCGTCTTTGATCATCTCGGCGGCGCGGACGGCTTCGGCCAGGGGACGTTCCTCGCCTATGCTCACATTGGCCTTGCCGTCGGAGATAATGATCAGCAGCGGCCTGATATCGGGGTCTTTAAAGAGATGGGCTTTGGCCACCTCGTATGATTTAATCAGTCCGGCGGAGAGGGGGGTGCGGCCGCCGACAGGGAGCTCTTGCAGGAGTTTTTGAGCGCGCTCCACACTGTTGGTGGGAGGAAGGAGCACGTCTGCCTGTTCTCCGCGAAAGGCCACCATGCCCACTCTGTCTCGCTTCTGGTAAGCATCGAGGAGCAGCGACAGGACGGCGCCCTTAGCCTCTACCATCCGCTGCTGCGCCCCCATGGAGCCGCTGGCGTCGACGGCAAACAGGAGAAAATTCCCTACTCTTTTTTCTCGCACTTTTTCCCGCAGATCCGCCGACTCTATGACAACGGCCACTCTATCCCGCCGGCGGCGCTTCTGGTAAGGGGCGGCGGCGCGCAGGGTGGCGTCGAAGGCTAAATCCTGCCTCTCCCAGCGCATGGCGCTGCGCACATAGCGGCCTGTCTTGGTGGCTGTCTGGCCGCGGGATCTCCTCCCGGAGCCTCTGCGCAGTATACCTTTCACCTTATAGCTGATGCGGCGCACGGGAAAGGGTTCGCCTACGGCAAAGACGACATCCGGTGCTCCCTGAGGCGGCGCCTTCTGCGGAGATTGATCCTGATCTTCCTGCTGCTCTTCCTGCATCTCCGGGGACTGCTGTTGTTCCTGTTGTTGCTCTTGCTCTTGCTCTTGTTGTTCTTCTTCCTCTTCCGGGTCTTCCGGTTCGTCCGGCTCCTCGGGCTCCGGCGGTTCCGGCTCCTGAGGGGGAGGTGGCGCCTGGCGCATGCGGTGGGGGAGAACGTACTCTGCTGCTTCCTGGACGTCGCTCTCTCTCACTTCTCGCCTACCGTAAAGGGCGGCAAGGGTGCGGGCGCAGGCTGTCATCACCAGATCCGCACGGTGGCCTGCGACCAGCGCTTCTGTACAGATCTGAACGACCAACTCTTCCAGTTGGGGGTCCATAGCGACCTCCGGCAACAGGCGGCAGGCGGCGATGATCTCCCGGCGCGCTTTTTCTTCTTCTGCAGACCACATTTCCAGAAATCCTAAGGGGTCCTGGTCGAACGACTCTCTCCGCTTGATGATTTCTACTCTCGTCTTGGGATCGCTCTCCCCTTCGATCTGCACGCAGAGGCCGAAACGGTCGATCAGCTGAGGCCTCAGTTCTCCTTCTTCGGGGTTCATGGTTCCCACCAGGATAAACTCCGCGGGGTGGCTGTAGGAGATCCCCTCTCTCTCCACGAAGTTGACCCCTAACGCCGCGGCGTCCAGCAGCAGATCCACCAGGTGGTCGTCCAGCAGATTGACCTCATCCACATAGAGGATGCCGCGGTTGGCCCTGGCCAACAGGCCGGGTTCAAAGCGGCGCCCTCCCTGCTTGACCGCGTACTCGAAGTCTAAACTCCCCACCACGCGGTCTTCGGTGGCGGACACGGGAAGGTCGACGACCTGCACCTGCCGCCAGGCGAGCGGCGGGGTTTCCAGCTTATATGCAGTTCTGCAATTAATACAAAATTTTTCAGGATGAAAGGGATCGCACTGGTAGGGACACCCTGCTATCACTGTTATTTCCGGCAGCAGGGCGGCCAGGGAACGCACAGCCGTCGACTTGGCCGTGCCCTTCTCTCCCCTGATCAGAACGCCCCCCAGCCGGGGGTTGACAGCGTTCAACAGAAGGGCTTTCTTCATCTTTTCCTGCCCCAAAAGGGCTGTGAAGGGGTAAACGTATCTTTTACTGTATCTTATGTTGCTCTGCAAATTCTCACCTCCAGGCTTTCGGATACACGTGCAGCCTTTCCAACAAAAAACCCCGTCTACCATAACGGGGCTACCACTTCCTATCCGCGCAGGCAGTATCGGCTGATAAAAAAACAAGGCAGATCTCCTGGCTCTGGTTCAGCTCTGCCTTACGCCTTCCCCTCCGCGCTAAGCGGTTGGCTCTCAACTGAACCTAGTTAAAAAACAACCGCTCGCAACACTGGAAAGTGGCGTTGTGTAAGGCAGCTCCCCATCACAGTGGCGGGACCGCGCCGGATTTGCACCGGACTTCCCTTGTGCATCACGCTCTAACAGCGGATACAACGCCCTGTTTCGTTATTCAATTTTATGTGCATATGGGTTTCCGGCTTTAACATAAATGACCATGCTACCCCCTTATTTTCCGGAGGGAGACCTTCATGGCCATCATTATCGACCAGAATACTAATAGACTTATTCTACACGTTCTTCGATATTCCTTCGTATTCATATAAAATATGGGCGTGGCGTGGGGACGTTTCGTCTGCCGCATGCTTAGTGGTTAGTGGTTAGTGATCAGTGGTTGGAAAAATAGTTAGTCGGAGGTCAGAAATTGGAGACCGGCTGGATCCCAGCGAAGCGACCATATGGAGTCCTCAGCCGCGGCGATCTTCTCGTCAGGGAAAACACCGCCTCTTATGAAACCAAACCCGCCAGGAAGCTCACATATGAGGACTATCTGGAAATACCGGAAGAACCGGGCTACCGCTTTGAAATCCTTGACGGCATGCTGATCAAAGAACCGTCGCCCAGCGTTATCCACCAGCGCGCTTCCCGCAAGCTGCAAAGGATTCTGGAGGATTATTTTGAGGAAACCGACCCGGAGGGAGATGTCTTTGACGCGCCTCTGGATGTTACCCCGCTTGAATTTAACGTAGTCCAGCCGGACCTGTTTTACGTATAGGAAGCTCAGGAACCAATAGTGAAAGATGCTCGCATCGACGGGGCGCCGGCATTGCAGCCGCAAGGATCGGCTGCAGAAAATGCGAATCTACCAGAGGGCCCAAATAGAGCACTATTGGCTGCTTGACCCGCAGGCGAAATCCCTGGAATGCTTTGCCTTGCATCCGATAATCCGCGTGTAAGATTA
>DHAA01000126.1 GCA_002397275.1 Thermacetogenium sp. UBA4966
CACAAGTTTTCATATAGAATAAAACTATAAAATTATTTGCGAAAATTGAATATTTCGTGTGGGGAAGATTCTATGGAAAACCGAGTTTCTGCTCGGTTTTGTTTTTAGAGGAAACAATACTATTGGAGGGAGGTGAGAAGTATTAATAATCTGGCGCCGGCAATTTACGTAATTTTTGCAGTTATTGCGCTCCTATTAGGTTTATTGGTCGGCTATCTTCTACGCAAGAATCTGGCGGAAGCCAAGATCACTTCAGCGGAAGAAGCCGCTAAGCGTATATTGGAAGACTCGGAAAAAGAAGCGGAGGCCAAGAAAAGAGAAGTAATTCTGGAGGCCAAAGAGGAGATCCATCTCATACGGACCGAATCGGAACGTGAGAACCGGGAGAGGCGCAACGAGATTCAGCGATTAGAGCGGCGTTTTCTACAAAAAGAAGAAACTCTTGATCGTAAACTGGACAGCCTGGAGAAAAAGGAAGAAAACTTAGTCAAAAAGGAACAGGAACTGGGAAACAAAAATACGCACCTCGAGGCGCTGCTAAAAAAACAAACGGCAGAGCTGGAGCGTATTTCCGGATTGTCCACTGAAGAGGCGCGGACACTGATTCTGAACAATGTGAGAGATGATGTGAAACGTGAGACTGCTCTCATCATTAAAGAAGAAGAGACACGGGCAAAAGAAACGGCTGATAAAAAGGCTCGTGAGATTGTGGCTATGGCCATCCAGAGGGGCGCCGCTGAAATAGTGGCGGAGACAACCGTCTCGGTAGTGCCGTTGCCCAATGACGAAATGAAAGGAAGAATAATCGGCAGGGAAGGAAGAAACATCAGAACGCTGGAAACCCTGACCGGGGTCGATTTGATAATTGATGATACTCCTGAAGCCGTTATTCTTTCCGGGTTTGATCCTATTCGGCGTGAAACTGCTCGGCTTGCTTTGGAGAAGCTGATTATCGACGGACGGATTCACCCGGCACGGATAGAAGAGATGGTGGAAAAAGCTCAAAAAGAAATGGAACAAAAAATACGTGAGGAAGGGGAGCAGGCCGCATTTGAAGCTGGGGTACACAACCTGCACCCGGAAATTATCAAATACCTGGGGAGACTAAAGTTCCGGACAAGTTACGGTCAGAATGTTTTAAAACACTCCCTGGAAGTAGCTTATCTTGCCAGTACCATGGCGGCAGAACTAGGCGCCAATGTTCAGTTAGCCAAGCGTGCGGGATTACTGCATGACATCGGGAAAGCGATCGATCATGAGCTGGAGGGACCTCACGTCACTATCGGAGCGGATATCGCCCGTAAATACCGTGAAAACCCTGAAGTAGTACATTGCATTATGGCTCACCATGGCGATCAAGAACCGGAGACCATTGAGGCGGTGCTTGTACAGGCGGCTGATGCCATTTCCGCAGCAAGGCCCGGAGCGCGCAGAGAAACCCTGGAAGCGTACCTGAAGAGGCTGGAGAAACTCGAAGAGATCGCTACATCCTTTGAGGGGGTTGAAAAATCATACGCCATACAGGCTGGGCGGGAGATCAGAATTATGGTAAAGCCTGATGTTGTTGATGACGTCCAGGCAGCTCAACTGAGCAGAGATATTGGGAAAAATATTGAGGAGAGTTTGGAGTATCCCGGTCAAATAAAGGTTATTGTGATCCGTGAAACGAGACATGTGGAATACGCCAAATAGCTTGAGAGAATAAAAAGGCCTGCCCGCGGGCAGGCCTTTTTTCTTTGAGATACAAAGAAAAGGAAACTGCTATCAGGCAGGATAATTATAATCATTGGCGAAGATTATTTAAGATAAAACAGTTCGCTTGACATTAGGCGTTAACGGCAGGGAGAGGGATATAAAATTGGCACTTTCTTATCACAACAACAGCAGCGTTCCCCATATGGCGAATTTACTGACATCCATACTCATTCACTACCCGGAAATTGCGACAATCAAACTGGATCCGAAAACCCAGATAGTTAAGTTTAATTTTTATATAAAGAATATCTCTCAGAAGCTTAAACCACTGGAAAAAAACCTTCAGCAGTCATTGCGCACCTTCTATTTTCTCGAGAATATTGATACCGAACTATCCTCATTTTCATTCAATATACTGGAGTGCTTTACGATTTTGGAGTTTCAGCGCGACATCCATTCCCTTTCCCAAAAAGAAATTACGCTGATCATCGCTTTGCTTAAAGAAGAATTCGGCGTTTCACTCGTTACAGATGAAGATGACCTCTTGCTTGTGGACGACTCGGTTTTGCATGAAGAACTGGTCAGTTATATGCTGGAAAATGTAAAAGCGAACATTGAGTTGATCGCCTTGCGGGATGAGGGGAAGGTAGTTCTCTACAACAAATAATACGCTCAGCGCTTGACGACGCCGTCCCGGGGGCACATCCGACTTCTATTTTCAGGAGGTAGTATTTTTGCGGGTAATGTTTCTTGGTGATATTGTCGGGCGCCCCGGAAGGAGAGCCGTAAGAGAACTGCTCCCTTCTCTCAGAGAGAAGTATCAACCGGAGCTGATTATCGCTAACGGAGAAAACGCAGCGGGAGGGAGGGGTATTACACGCAAAACAGCGGATGAGCTTTTCCTCTCCGGAATCGATATGCTGACCATGGGAAATCATGTATGGGACCAACGGGAGGTATATCAGTTTATTGACGACGAGGATAGAATGGTCAGGCCGGCAAATTACCCTCCGGAAACTCCGGGGCAGGGATATGCTATAATTTCCACCGCTGATAATGCCAAATTAGGCATTATTAATTTATCCGGCCGCGTCTATATGCAGACGCTGGACTGCCCGTTTCGGCGTCTTGATCAGATTCTTCCGTTAATAAAAAAAGAAACCGATGCTATTCTCATTGATTTCCATGCCGAAGCTACGTCGGAAAAGCAGGCTCTGGGTTGGTATGCCGACGGCAGGGCAAGCGCGGTGCTGGGTACGCATACCCATGTGCAGACAAGCGACGATAGAATTTTACCAGGGGGTACCGGTTTTATCACTGATGTGGGCATGACAGGGCCTCGGGACTCCGTGTTGGGGGTCGAGGCGGAGTCGGTGATCTCCAAATTTTTATCGTTAAGGCCGGTGCGTTTTGGTGTTGCCGGGGGGGCCATACAACTAAACGCCGTCTATCTGGAGATTGATCAGGACAGGGGAAGAACTGAGGTGATCAAACGGATTAACGTTATCAAAATTTAGTCTTGCGAAAAATTTCCATAAATGATATGATTAAGTCATCCACTGCATAATAATATTACTGGAGGGAATCAAAATAGGGGAGGGTGAGTTTGTGGAAGTACTGAAGGTGTCAGCAAAATCAAGCCCGAATTCTGTTGCTGGTGCTCTGGCGGGGGTCTTAAGAGAAAAGGGCTGTGCAGAACTGCAGGCAATCGGGGCGGGTGCTCTCAACCAAGCTGTCAAAGCTGTAGCGATTGCAAGAGGATTTGTGGCTCCTAGTGGAATTGATCTTATCTGTATACCGGCGTTTACCGACATTATCATCGACGGGGAAGAAAGAACGGCTATTAAACTGATCGTTGAGCCTCGTTAGCAAGGTCTTATAGTATTCTGTGAATAAAATTACAGCCTGTTTATTTCACCGATTGAAAATAAACAGGCTGTAGTCATGTTAAGGGTGACGACGTATGATGATCATCGATATGCATTGTGATACGGTGCTTAAGGCATATCAAGAGAAGTGCAGATCGGCTTTCAGTTTTCCATCCGCTCATTTCGATCTCTCCAGAATGCAGGGAGCAGGGGTCAAGATTCAATTTTTTGCACTGTTTCCGGGGCTTTCCTCCGCGCTGAGCCCCTATAGACAGGCTATTCTCCTGGCAGATTACTTTGGGGAACAGCTGCAAAAAAACAGCGGGATAATACGGCTGATCACCTCTCGCCAATCGCTCCTCCAGGTGATCGATTCCCCCCAAAGAGGGGCGCTTTTAACGGCGGAAGGGGGGGAAGTGCTGGAGGGAAACCTGAGGAAGCTGGGGATTCTCTATCAGAGAGGGGTACGCAGCCTCTGCCTTACCTGGAATCATCGCAATGAAATCGCGGATGGCGCCGCGGAAATAAAACCGGAAGGGCTGACCTTATTTGGCCGGCAAGTTGTCAAAGAAATGAATAACCTGGGGATGGTTATCGATCTCTCTCATATAGCCGAACCAGGATTCTGGGATGTATTAGAATTAAGCGCATACCCTGTGCTCGCCTCACACTCCAATTCGCGTTTTGTATGGGAACATGCGCGCAATCTGACGGATGACCAAATAAGAGGAATTGCGCAAAGAAACGGCGTTGTCGGGCTTAACTTTGTGGCGGACTTCCTCGGCAAACCAGGAAGCGGTCCGGAGCAGCTACTGCGGCACATCGATCATATTTGCGGCCTGGTAGGAGATGATTATCTGGGCTTCGGATCAGATTTTGACGGCACAGACAACCTTCTCACGGGTATTAAGGATGTTACTTTTTTCTCCGAGTTTATTGCTTACCTATATAAGCAAAACTACAAAGAGACGACGATTCGCAAGCTCTGCGGGGAGAATGTTCTTCGCCTGCTGCAAGAAATATTATAAAAGGAGTTATAAAAATGTACGCGGATCTTCATATTCATTGCAACGCTTCCGACGGCATCCTCAACCCTGAAGAAATTGTCAATCTTGCTCTCCAAAAGGGGCTCTCCGTGATCAGCATCACAGATCATGACACAACAGAAGGTATAGAGAGAGCGCTGGACGCCGCCGGGGGAACGGGACTCGAGGTTATTCCGGGTATAGAGCTCAACGCCGATTGGGAAGAGGCGGAAGTGCATATCCTCGGTTATTATTTGGACTATAATTTTCAGCCTTTCCTGGATGCTCTCTGCGAAATTCGCCGGGCTCGGGAGCGAAGGGCAAAATTGATGATCGCTAAGCTGGCGAAAACGGGGGTGGATTTAAGCTGCGAACAGGTCAAAAGGATTGCCGGCAAAGCCACAATCTGCAGGCCGCACATCGCCCGAGCGATGATGGAGAAGGGTTATGTCAATTCAATCAACGACGCCTTTGAAAGGTACCTCTCACCGGGGAAACCAGGCTATGTTCCCAGAGAAAAGCTGGATCCCTTTACAGCGATAACGATGATCGAGAGGGCAAAAGGGATACCTGTCTTGGCCCATCCCGCTCTGTCCAAGAGGGATGATTTAATCCCCGCGTTCGTCAAAAAAGGTTTATTGGGCATCGAGGTCTATTATCCCTTGCATAAGCCGGAAATGGTGGAAAAATACATGTGGTTTTGCCGTAAATATGGTTTGGTGCCGACAGGGGGCACTGATTTCCATGGCCCGGGCACGGCTTACCCATCCCTTGGAGAGGTTGACGTACCCAAAAAATCTGTTGAAAATTTGAAATTATTACGCTCTTTTTTAGTCTGATGTAACATATAGGAAGGAATCTCGGCCTCTATAACGAAGATAATACATTATTGTGCCGGCGGGAGGGGTCGAGGTCGAGATGAAAAGAAAAAATTTTTGGATTTTAATTATAGGAATCGCGGTTTTGTGTATTATAATACCGGCTGCATCCGGGGCGTATAATTCTCTGAACAAAAAAAGCGGGAATCCGTCTGTGGAAAAGCCGGCCGACAAGTCTGCCAACGAAGAGAACGATCAAGACAAGTCGGAAAATGCGTCTTCTCAGCCTGAAGAAAACCGGGAGCAGCCCGCCCATGAAGAATATACCGTCAAGGCGGGGGATAACCTCTGGGAAATCGCTCAGAAGTTCCAAACATCCGTCGAATCTATTAAGGAACTCAATAATCTTTCGGAAAACGACCTGATACCGGGGCAGGTACTGACGATTCCCAGCCCGGGAACACAATTAAAAACTGAAGAAACCACCCCATCCCGGAGCCTGGATAGCAGGGGGAGATATGTTGTTCAAGATGGCGACAGCTTATGGATTATTGCCGAAAAGCTTCAGATATCGGTTGATGCGCTTAGAGAACTCAATGGTTTGACCGGTGATCAGCTTCGCCCGGGGCAGACGCTGCAGGTATCCGGTGAAGCAAGCCTGTCCAACCGCCAGGCCGATCAGTCGACGCCAGCAGCAGAAGCGAAACAGGATGCGCCCGCGCCCGAGCAGAAGACGGACCCTGCGCCACAACCGAAATCCGGCATTGTGGAAACGGCCAGGCAATACCTGGGCGCTTCCTATGTTTATGGGGGGAGCAGTCCGAGTGGATTTGACTGCTCGGGTTTTGTCCAGTATGTTTATAAGCAGCATGGCATAAGCCTGCCGCGGGTAGCCGGCGACCAGGCGAACGTTGGAACAAGAGTGGATTCTCCGGCGCCCGGCGACCTCGTTTTTTTTACAAGAGCTGCCGGGAGCGGGGAGATCTCACATGTAGGGATTTATATAGGGAATAATACCTTTATTCATGCCCGAAATAAAGAAAACGGCGTGACTTCTAATTCTCTGGACGATTCATCAAATTATGGCAAACGTTTTGCAGGAGCTAACCGTATTTAAATAAAAATGATGAGGTATAGTTATGGAATATGAAAAATTAAGCGGCATCACCATTGAGAAACTGCACCAGGATATTGAAAAAACCGGCTATATCGCTGAAGACGACATAGTAATACCGGTTTATCTGGCCCTGCGCCT
>DHAA01000109.1 GCA_002397275.1 Thermacetogenium sp. UBA4966
GGGGAATGGCGCGGGCGCTTGTGCTGGGCGAGTCTCTCTGTTATGCTAAACGCAGATTGTTGGAATATAAATAAAATAACAGCCTGGAAAGGATGGTGAGGAAGATGTTAAAGGTCTACCATACTGCTGATGATCGGGTGGTAGAAAGGGAGCATATCGATGGAAAGGGTTCTTGGCTCTGCCTGATTAACCCCACAGAAAAAGAGATGCAGTTGGTGAGCAGCCGTACGGGAATTACCCATGATTTTCTCAAGGATCCGCTTGATGACGAGGAGAGGCCGCGTATCGAAATTGAACCCGGACAAATTCTGATTATCATTAAAGTCCCGGTTGCCAAAGGACAAAAGGATGCCGAGATTTATGACGCTATACCGTTGGGAATTATTATAACGAAGGATTATCTGGTCACCGTTTGTCTGGATGATCACCCGGTTTTTTTTCAGATGCTCAAAGAACCCGTGCTTTATACCTTTAAAAAGACTCGTTTTCTTCTTTTAATTCTGATTAAAACAGCGACGCTTTACCTGAACTACCTGCGTATCCTGGATAAACGGAGCACCGAACTCCAACAACATCTTTCTCACTCCATGAAAAATGAAGCGCTTCTTCAGCTACTAGACATCCAAAAAAGTTTGGTTTACTTTACCACATCACTGCGGGCCAATGGGATCGTCATGGAGAAGCTGACCCGCACGCAGTTAGTGAAGGCTGAAGAAGCGCCGGCATCGATGTTGGTCAAGATGTATCCTGAGGATGAGGATCTGCTGGAGGACGCTATCACTGAAAACAGGCAGGCTATTGAGATGAGCTCTATTTACAGTTCTATTCTGACCGGGTCAATGGATGCCTATGCGGCGCTTATTTCCAACAATGTGAGTGTCGTTATGAAGTTTCTTACTTCGGTGACCATTGTGCTCTCTCTGCCGACCATTATCGCCAGCATATATGGAATGAACGTGGGTCTCCCGTTTCAGAATTCGCCCTTTGCCTTTGCAGGTATTATCGGCTTGACTTTGGGTCTCTGCGGTGTTGCCGCTTATGTTCTCTATCGCTGGAACCTGTTTTGAGAATTCTTCTTGGGCACGGCTGAGACCTTGGTTTTGAGGCCCTGAGAAGAAAGAAAAGGAGGGCGTAACTGTGGGTGAGGAAAAGAGAATTGAGCCGGACGGCTGTTCTGCGTACAAAGTGATCGTCGCCGCAACCGACGGTTCGGCTGCGGCGCAGGAAGCTGTTTGCCATGCCGCTTCCCAGGCGAAAGCGTATGGCGCCGCTCTGCGGGTGATCTATGTGGTTAATGTGCACATTTCCTTTCGCATGGGTACATACCAGCAGATGGCCCTGGAAATCTTGCAGGAGGAAGGGGAACGCTCTGTTGAACAAGCTGTTGGCTTAGCAAAAAATTCAGGCGTTCAGGATGTGCAGGGAGCGGTGTTAAGGGGTAATCCCAGGCAGGATATCGTGGCCTGGGCAAAGGAACAGGGCGCCGATCTGATTGTGCTGGGTTCCCGCGGGCATTCTCGTTTCGGAGCATTTATACTCGGCAGTGTCGCCGACTACGTTGTGCGCAATGCCTCCTGCAGCGTTTTGCTTGTGCGCTAGGCCGGGGATGAGACCTCTATTTCAGGCGTCAGGATGTGTTTTTTGTGTTTATTGGCCTTTGCACAATTGAACTGTTAATAGATGAGGCCGATTCTCTGAAGGATAAAAGGCGATTACTGAAGAGCTTAATGGAGAGGGTTAAATCTCTCTATAATGTGTCCGTCGCGGAGATAGACCAGCAGGATGTCTGGCGGCGCTCGACATTGGCCTTTACCTGTGTTGCCAATGAGAAAAAACACGTTTTCAGGGTGTTGCAGTCCGCGGTTGCCTTTTTTGAAAAGCAGAGAAGGTCTCAGGTGATTGATTATAGGATAGAAATAATTTGAGATAGTAGAAAATAATACTCGGCATGGTATAAAATACCCTCCTCCGTCATAGGTTGAACAAGGAAGATTAACCATAATTAGGGAGGAGGGTTGTTTGATGTCATGGGATTTTAAGCGGCTGGAAGTGAAAGAGTGTGAGCGGCGCAGGAGCCACCTTTATTTAGTGGTTTTGCTTGTGTTGACCGCGGCCTTTCTTTTAGCAGGAGGTTGCGGGCTCTCCGAAAAGTTGGGGTCGTCATCCAAAGAAAACAAGACGCCGCTGGTTGAGGATGATGTTCTGGATCTGGAGGACGATGATGCGGATGCTGTTTCCGAGGTGAAAGAAATGGCGAAAGTTACTCTGTATTTCAAGAACCAGGAGAGCAGTTTGGTTCCGGTAACCCAAGAGGTTCCCAAGGTAACAGGCATAGCCAAAGAGGCGCTGGCCGCGCTCTTTCAGGGGAAAACGGAAGGGGATTTACAATCTGCCCTTCCTGAAGGGGCCGAGGTAAAGGAGCTCAACATCAAGCCCGACGGGACTTGTGTCGTCGATGTGAACCAGGAAGCGACAAAGATTACAGGTAATAACCCCAAGGATGAGGCGCTGGCGGTTTATGCTATTGTCAATACTCTGACCGAGTTTTCTACTGTACAAAAGGTTCAGATTTTGGTGGAGGGGCAAATCAGCAAGACATTCGCCGGGCATATTCCGATAGACACACCCCTTCTGCGCAACATGTCTTACGTAAACAATTGACGAATTATCACCCAGAGACAAAAAAGGAACCGGCCGCAATGAGCCGGTTTTTTCTTTTCAGTGACTGAAAGTTATAATGAAATGTATTTATAAGAGCCGCTTGCTTTAATCTCTAATTTTGAAGGGGAAAGACAGGCAGCACCGTGCGCCGGAAAGTTGAATTAATAACCCCCGCCGCGGAGGCATACCAGGCGACCGCAGCCGTTATAATCCCCATCATACCGCCGGGGACGGAGGAGATAACCCCGAACTCAGCCAGAACCAATAGAATAAAGGTGATCTCTAAGGTGGTGAAAACGCCGCAGACCGCTAAGTTAGTACGCAATGAGGCAATCCACATATAGGTATTGAATACCGTGAAACCAAGCAGGAAGATACCCATCGCTGTGCCGCCGTGCTCTCCCCATTTGATTACTTCGAGCGACTCAAAAACCACAAGGGTCGCCAGAGAAAGCCAGAAAGCGCCGTAAGTGGAAAACGCCGTGGCTCCAAATACATTATTTTTCTTAAACTCCTGCATTCCGGCCAGCAGTTGGGCTAGGCCTCCATAGAAGAAAGCAAGGCCGAGAAAGGCAGGTTTTGCCGCGGGCGCAATCAGTTGAGCGTTTCCTATGCTGAGGACAAAGGTGGTTAAGGCGAAGCCCCCTAAGCCTAAAGGCGACGGGTCCGCGGTGGTCTCATTCTGACTCGCTTTGGTGATATCATTGATTTTCGCCAAGATAAAGCACCTCCTTGTTTTCTTTGCTGAAAAATATCTAACCAAAACGCCATCTATCACCCCCAAAAGTTCAATAGTTCTATCTATCACTTCAACTTTTTGCTCTTGTTTTCACGACTAACCACAAACCACAAATTCTCTGCCGCTTTTCTCCAGAGGGTGTGCTATGTGGGAAACGAACGTCCCCATGCCAAATTAGGAATGCTGAATAGGGTAAAGTGAGGTGAAATATATTATATTTATGCGAGATATATTGATCATCAGGTGAGTGCTATATGCAGGTTCTCCTTGCTACACATTATATTGTGGATGAAGGATACGTACAACCCCAAAAAATTAATTTATGAGCAATATTATTGCCAAATACATTAGTTGCTTGCATAATAACGCAATTAATCACACGCCGAATTGTTATCAGAGGCCTAATTGGCGGCGTTCCCGGCAGAGGTCGTCGCCTTCCGGCAGATGCTCGCCGGGATGCTATTTTATGATATAATCTATAATGATTTCCTTGAATATCTGAGTTCAACCTGATAGATGATGAGATCATCGAGGACTTTTGTTCGCCCGTTGGCTCAGACAACAGATAAGTGTTAATGAGTCGCTGGCCGGAAATTTCCCTGGTGGGAGTCGTCCCTGAGGATGCGGGGATGTGACGACCCGGGAAAGGCCGTGTTTTTAGCGGTCGCCAAAAGAAAGTGAATGGAGATGACGTTATTGGATAGTATGCAGCCCATTGGAGTCTTTGATTCCGGTGTGGGTGGTCTAACGGTAGTAAAGAGTCTATGGAATTATTTTCCTCAGGAGAAAATCGTCTATTTTGGAGATACGGCTCATTTGCCTTATGGATCCCGCAGCCCTGAGCAAATAGTTCACTTTGGATTAGAGATTTTAGATTTTTTGTTGCGCCGCGATGTCAAGGCTGTAATCGCCGCATGCAATACAAGTTCCTCCGTGTCGCTTACGCGTTTGCAGGAGAAATCGCCTGTCCCGGTCTTCGGGATGATTGAGCCGGGGGTAAAATCCGCTTTGAAGAAAACCAATAACAAAAAAATCGGTGTTCTGGCAACCAAGGCGACGGTAAACAGCGGCGCTTATGAACGCTCTTTCCGGCAGGGTGATCCGGATGTACGGGTCTTTGCCCAGTCTTGCCCCCTTTTTGTGCCGCTGGTAGAGAATGGGAGCGTTGAAAGGAGAGAGACATACCAGATCGCCCGTTCTTATCTGCGGCCGCTTCAAGAGGAGGGTGTGGATACGCTGGTTTTCGGCTGTACCCATTATCCTTATCTGGCTTCAGTGATCAGGCATATCGTTGGGGAGGAAGTGCAACTGGTCGATCCGGCCGAGGAGGTTGTCAGGGAATTGGCTGATATCTTAAAACTCGACGGGTATGGGGGGAAAACGCCGCGGCATCTTTTTTTTGCCAGCGGTCCTGTTACCTCGTTTTATACTACCGGCAAGGAATTTCTTGGCTCTTTTCCATTTACTGTACAGCAGGTTTCGTTGAACAGCCAGGGCGGCGGCTCTTATGATGATCGGACAACGCAGGCAGAGGATGAAAACAGAGCGTGATGAATAAAATTATAATTGCCAGCAGGAACAGGGGTAAAATCGATGAATATAAGGAATTGCTCTCTGATTTCCCTTTAGCGATTGTGTCACTCCTGGATCTAAGTGATTTCCCGGAAATCAGGGAAACAGGCGCCACGTTTAGGGAAAATGCCTTGATCAAGGCTCGGGCCGTCGCCGCGGCCGCCGGAGAAACCGCTTTAGCCGACGACTCGGGATTGGAGGTGGACTGCCTCCAGGGAGCTCCGGGTGTTTTCTCTTCACGTTACTCCGGACCCGGGAAAGACGACCTGGCCAACAACCAAAAGCTGTTGGATGCCCTGCGGGGAATCCCTGAGTATCGGCGAAGCGCGCGTTTTCGCTGCGTGATCGCCTTAGTCACTCCACGAGGCAAAGAATATTTGAGCGAAGGCGTCTGTGAAGGGACGATCACAGAGCAGCCTATCGGTACAAAGGGTTTCGGTTATGATCCCCTTTTTTTGATTCCATCGCTGGGCAAGACCTTCGCCGAGTTGGGTTCCGATGTCAAAAATCGGATCAGCCATCGGGCTCAGGCAATGCGCGCAATGCGGGATATTTTGTCCTATCTGCTGAAAGAAGGTGCGGAGAAAGGTTGCGGGTCGGCGTTTTAAGCGATACTCACGGCAAATTGAGAAAAGCGGCGAAGGCTATCCGGCTGATGGGAGATATAGAGTTGTTGCTTCATGCCGGGGATTACTATAAAGATGCTATCGCATTAGGCAAGTCCTGTGGGATAAAAGTGAAAGCTGTCGCCGGCAACTGTGATCTTGATGGGCTCGGGCCTGTGGAAGAACTGCTTGAGGTAGGCAATTACCGGCTCTATCTCACGCATGGGCATCTTTTCGGAGTAAAGCGTAGCTTGACAGAGTTATGCCGGCGTGCTGAGGAGTTGAACGCCCAAATTGTGATCTATGGGCATACTCATAGATTTCATCAAGAACAAAAGAAGGGTATCCTTTTTCTTAATCCCGGAAGCATCACCTTGCCGAGAATCCCCGGCCGGTACAGCTTCTCTGTTCTGGATTTTGAACAATCAGGTTCAGGGTATAAGGTCGAGAGCCGCTCCATTTAATATTGAAAGAGCGGCGGATAAATGTTATACTAAACCTTGCCAAAGCGGCGGGGTGTGGCGTAGTTTGGTAGCGCGCCTGGTTTGGGACCCGGAGGCCGGGAGGTCAAATCTCCCCACCCCGACCAAATAAGCTGCTTGCGCGGC
>DHAA01000048.1:0-1231 GCA_002397275.1 Thermacetogenium sp. UBA4966
TTTTTTCATTGATTTCATAAAAATCGCTCCTTGCTATTTCGTCCTTTCGATATTTATAATTAAGTAAATATAAAATATAGTGACATAGTTCGGTGAATAATGTCACTATATCCATAATATAACATATATTGATATGAGTCGGCAAGGAGATAAGTTATGAAAAAAGAAAAATCAACCCGCCGGAAAGAACAGGGTGAGGCGACAAAAAAGAAAATATACGACAATGCGCTGCGGCTTTTTGTAGAACACGGCGTCGACAACGTCACTATTGACGACATCGTTACGGCGGTGGGTATAGCGAGAGGCACCTTTTATGTCCATTTTGAATCCAAGGATGCACTTATTTCCGCACTGCTGTCCAGTCGCGCGGTCATTGTGGACGCGGATTACGAAGCTTTTTTGAAAACTCTGCCGGAAGATATGTCTTCCTGTGACGTTTTGGTTGCGCTGGTCGGAAAAATATGCGATGTTATCAAGGATGACATTGGCTACGAGACGATAAAAACCATCTACAAAGTGCAGCTAACGAGCGCCCCGGCCGCTCAGGACGCCTCCGGTTACGACCGGGCAGTGTACCGCCTGCTCGCCGACGTGCTTGAGAAGGGCGTGGCGCAGGGCGAATTCAGGGCTCTGCTGCCGGTAGAGGAACTGTCAAACCATCTCGTCCTTGCCCTGCGGGGGCTGACCTATGAATGGTGCATGCGTTATCCGAATTTTAACTTTGAAGAACAGGCGCTCGAACATTTTAAGTTACTGTTGGACGGGATAAAGGCAAAGGGAAAAGACTGATTTATGGAATGAGATAATAAGGTTAAAGAATAAAGATAGACAGGAATTTGGCGAGGTGATTTGAATGAAGACATTTCTAGGTATATTTTTGGTTTGCTTTGTTTTATGCGTGGTCGCGGCAGGTCTCTTGACAAGCAATATCTGGACGCTCATTTTTACTGCGGCGTTGGTATTGGCAATATTGATTACCGTTCTTGTAAATCTGGACACCAAAATTGAAGAACTGGGAAAAAGGATAGAAGAGTTGCAGACAGAGGAAGAGCCGCCATCCATGAAGTAAATTTCAGATTCCAATTTACGAGTTAAGACTAAAAGTGTTCTGTATGTAAAAAAGGCCGATAGGTCTATTTTGCTGGTAGGGTCCGGCGATAAAAGGTTTAAAAGTCAATCGGCTGAAGGCTGGGTTAGAAGCTGAAAAGCCTTGTGCATCAAGATTTTGAGG
>DHAA01000048.1:1505-3004 GCA_002397275.1 Thermacetogenium sp. UBA4966
TATTTATCATTTGCATTTTGTAATATGCATGAAATGAGGTTAAACAATGCATACAGTAATTTTTCGTCAAGCACTTGACAGAATAAAAGTCAAGCACTATACTAATATTAGTCAGGTAATTGACTTAATGTTTTGCGAAGAGGCGCACAATAAATTTCAGGAGGATATAGCAATGAGCGATATTAAAGCGACAATCACCGAGCAATTGCAGCAGCTCCAAATGTTAATGCACCGTACTTTTTTCCACAGCTTTATGGGAGGCAAAGTGCATAACCCCCACAGAGGGCAGGGACGGGTTCTGGCTATTCTTAAGATGAAGCCTGAGATCAGCCAGCGCGACCTGACCTATCTGCTGGGTATGAGCAAGCAGTCCATCGCGCAGCTGCTCAATAAACTGGAAAAGAGCGGTTACATCACACGCGAAACATCAGAAGAGGATAAACGCATCTCAATAATCAAACTGACCGAGGAAGGCATGAAGGTTACAGCCGATGGGGTTGACGAAACACCGGAAACAGCAAAAATCCTTGATTGCCTGAATGACGAGGAACTTGCCGCATTCAGCGATTACCTCGGACGCATTATCAACCGGTATGAGGAACAGTTCCCATACGAGGACTTTGAAGAGCGGCGTAAGGCAATGGAAGATTTTATGTCGCAGTACGGACGCGGTCGCGGCTTTGGAGGTTTCGGCGGACATGGAATCCCCCATGGCGGTCACGGCAGTGGTTTCTTTGGCGGGCACGGTCACCACAATGGACGGAGAGAAAAGTAATTCTAATTAGGAGGAAAAAACAATGACCATAACAGTTGAAAACAGCATACGGGATTTATTGCCTGAAGTGGTAATTGATTTTTTATGGGAAATCATCAACAAAGACAACACCATTCAGACGATTTGGCTTGTACCTGTGAAACTGTCGTCTAATAATATTCAAGAGATCTTTATTAAGAATAAAAATGGGATTACCAAGCGGCGGGTGTTCGGTTTCATTCCTGTAGATGCAAAGCTGACTGTTTCACACGAGGGCGGCG
The DNA here is from genome assembly GCA_002397275.1 of Thermacetogenium sp. UBA4966. Classification (GTDB taxonomy): domain Bacteria; phylum Bacillota; class DSM-12270; order Thermacetogeniales; family Thermacetogeniaceae; genus Syntrophaceticus. The sequence goes on from DHAA01000048.1 coordinate 2,541, forward strand.
GTCTTCTAATACAGCTTGCCGTATAAGAGAGCGGGTGACAGCTATTAGTCGGTTAACGAAGTCCCAGGAAGACTATTTACTAACCATTTATTTTCTATCCAGTCAAGAGCACGGTGTTCGCGTAACTGATATCGCAAGCAGTTTCGGCGTAACCAAGGCTAGTGCCAGCATAGCGGTGACTAAGCTTAAAAAGGAAGGGTTTGTAGTCAAAGACTGTAATCGACTCGTTTCACTCACATCGGATGGTGAGAGAGAGGCAATTCGTATCTTTGATAACTTTACGGTCATTAATCTTTTTTTAAGGAGCAAATTGAAAGTTGACTCGAATACTGCGCTAATCGACGCAGGAGCCTTGGTGCATGTTGTGAGTGAGGAAACAGTAAACGCTTTACGATCATTCCAAACTTTTTAAAAAGTTGTTCCATACTTTAGTTCACGCGTAATTATCGTTTGTCAATAATGTT
>DHAA01000078.1:0-233 GCA_002397275.1 Thermacetogenium sp. UBA4966
CCGGCGGCGTTGCGTATGGTCAGCGTCGTACCCTCTTCCGTGTCAATGGCAAAGGATGTGGGGGCCGCGGCGCGCACAACCGTGATCGTATAGGTTACGGTGTTGTCTATGTCCGCCGCCTTGCCCTCGACCGTGATGCTCGTCTCCTCGCCTGTCAGGGTGATCGGCTGAGATTTCCCGCCTGCCACAGGCTTGCCGTTGACAGTAACAGAGGTAGCCTTGCCGTTTTCCTC
>DHAA01000078.1:446-693 GCA_002397275.1 Thermacetogenium sp. UBA4966
GGTGAACGGGGTGACGTTTACGGTCACGGTGTTCACGCTGTGCGGGACATGGGTTACATAGCTGTTCCGGGTGGAGAGGAATCCCCAGCCGAGGCTGAGTTGCTTCCCGGCGCCGTCGTCCACCGCGGCGGGGTTGCCCTCTCCGTCCACCGACAGCAGCCTGCCGCTGTAATAGTCGGCGTCCCTCGTCTCTTCAAGGGAGAGGCTTAGGTCCTGGATGTAGGGGAATTTCCCGAAATCAGCGTCC
>DHAA01000078.1:886-1531 GCA_002397275.1 Thermacetogenium sp. UBA4966
CCTCACCTGTCGAAAGGTATAGGCGAGCGGGTTGCCGAGGGATGGGTTGTCCGGGGTGAAGATCAGCTCGGCGAAAAGCACGTCCCCCTCCTGCAGGGGCTGTTTGTAAAAACTTTGTCCAGCCGCTGAGTCCCATATCTTCAGGTACGCTTCAGTTCTGTCGGATGCGCTGTTTTGCAGCCAGTAGCGCATGAAGAGGGACAGGTTGGAGTTAATTTCTAAAATATCAATTCTAGCGTTTTTCTCCTGGCTATTCATTATCGTTCTCGGTATATTCAAATTGCGGAAGGCTCCGAACCCTTCCAGTAATTCAAAGTCACGGTTACTCTCCATCAATCTCACAATGCTTCCCGGCAGGGCGTATTCGTCCCTGGCGCGCTCAGCGGCAAAGGCGTCATCCTCGACACGCAGGGTGACGTCCGGGAGGGCGCCGTAGAGCGTTGAAGTTGAGGGGGCGTTGAGGTTCGGAGCGTAGCCCTCAGGTCCGATGTTGTGATGGGACCCGGGGGGGCTGCCCCAGTGCGCGCAGAATATGGCGCCCTCCCGGAGCCGCAACTCTCCCGGCTCGGTCAGCGTGATTTTGAGACCGTTCTTTTGCGCGAGTTTATAGCAATCACCGTAGCCGTCCACCGTCCCGCCGGCCGG
>DHAA01000078.1:1733-2101 GCA_002397275.1 Thermacetogenium sp. UBA4966
CGGGGTTTTATAGCGAACGTAGCTGTCGCTTGGATTGTAGATGCCGGCGAGCTTGGCCAGCGGGGTGCGGATCCCGTCAAAGGAGAGCAGGGCGGTGTCGCCGCATCGGAAGCTGTCCCCCTTCTGCCACCCGGGATCGCTGAGATTGGTGATGTTCACCCGCACCCCTTTGGCGTTAAGCACATGGTACTGCTTGAAGTCCGAGACGCTGGAAGAGACCTCCACGATGCTGCGGCCCTCTTTGAGACTGACCGTAAAGCTGCCGTCGGCGTTCGGGGCGTACGAGGTCCACGCCTCTTCGTCGCCCCACTCCGTGTTGTGCAGGGGATCATGCAGGCGCACAGAGATCTTCCCGCTGTCCGCCGTCG
>DHAA01000078.1:2277-2521 GCA_002397275.1 Thermacetogenium sp. UBA4966
GATCTTCCCGCTGTCCGCCGTCGGCTTGAAGGTGTAGTCGGCATGGTCGGTTTCGTCTCTGTCAAAGTAGTAGGTGTCCACCTCGCGGGCGGCGATGTTCGTCTGCAGGTTGAGGTTGTTTGCCGCTTCGGGGTCCCCGGCCACGGTGTTGATGATGAAGACCCCGGTGTTGATCGGGTCAATGGCGTTGTGGTGACAGCCACCGGTCGGAGCGTACTCCCCTTCCACCGGTTCGTGCTGCTCA
>DHAA01000078.1:2699-3507 GCA_002397275.1 Thermacetogenium sp. UBA4966
CTTCCACCGGTTCGTGCTGCTCACGGCCCGGAAACCACCTGAGGGGGCCGTAAGTCACCTTCACCACACTCAGGCCGGGTCGCGCCGCGGTGAGGGTAAAGGAGTCCCTGCCCGGATTGTCGTTGGAAACGCAGTGCACCTCGCCGCTGACGTTCACCACTTCCACCGCATAGTCGGGATTGACAAAGTCATTGGACACTTCATCGCCGGGCCGCAGTCCCTGCCAGATGCGGATCGGTACCAGTTCGAAGGGCTTCTCCGCCTGCATGACCAGGTACTGGCTGTCGTTGACATTCAGATACAGATCGTCTTTAACCCCTAATGTTGTTTCTGTGTTTTCGTCCTCAGTCAGCAGGTCGAGATCGAGGGTGATCACCGCGCCTTCTTTGACCATACAAAAACGCTGTGCCGTTTTTACATAGGGGCTTGCGCCGCCGCCCGCCATATACGCAAAAGCAATAGGCACCTTGGCCTGGTAGATGTCATAGCCGTCCTCGGTTCCAATTAGCTCCTTTTGGTATTTGACAAAGGGCTGCCAGTGGATCCCGGGTTTGCGATAGGGCATGAAGGGCGCGCCCTGCGGCACTCTGAAGGTGACGGTGCGATTCTTTTGGGGGTTTCCAACGCCTGATTTATTGGTCCCGGGAAGCTGAAGCATTGCTGGAGTCACGTCGTTTTTCAACAGGGTTATTTCTCCCTCTTCCCAGGAGTAGTTCGGATCAACCGGGGTCGCCTCCCACCTCAGGGTCTGGCCCTGATGGACGCAGACAAAATAGACGCTATTGTTGTATCCGCCTTTAGGATTGGG
>DHAA01000078.1:3817-4281 GCA_002397275.1 Thermacetogenium sp. UBA4966
GAAGGCCTGCTCTTCGGGGCCCTCTTCGTCTACGGAAAATACGCCGTCGCTGGCCTGTACGGCGTCCTCGCCTTCGCTGAAGAAGGTCTTAAAAAAATAGAGGCCCGGCTCACAGCGGAATGTCACCGCCCGTACCGGCTGATTCGCGATTTTGCTGTCCGCGGCCTGGCCGATGTCCACCGGCTGAGTAAATTCAGCGTCCTTGTATACATACAGCTGGTCGTTGTTGATCGCTTTATTTTTAAGCGCAAGTGTGCTTTGGCTGTAGTAGATGGTGACCGTGTGGGCGCCCTCGTTCGGTGGGGTGACGGTGAATACAGCCCTGCTCAGCGGGCTCCAGTCGGCCGCCTGAGCCGGCAGGGGTGCGACCAGCAGGCTGGCCGCGGAAAAGGCGACCAACAACAGGACAGCTATCGCTTTCCCTATGATTCCTTTGGAAATACGCATATTAATCATATCAGTTC
>DHAA01000078.1:4459-4722 GCA_002397275.1 Thermacetogenium sp. UBA4966
ACGCATATTAATCATATCAGTTCACCTTGTTCTCCCTTCATTAGCATATAAAAAGGAAAGAAGGAGGCGGTCAGGGGGGCCGCTCTTGCAGCCCCGCCTGCCGCACTCCTGCATTATTTGAGTATTGAGTAGCCCCTCATCCGCGCTATACCCTCTTAGGGGAGGGTGGCCGGAAACAGGGAGGTGTCATACAAATCGCCATATTTGACCAGGACATAATCTCCGGATGACAGCTTGTAGTCGTCCATAGCGATTACCTCGGA
>DHAA01000078.1:4929-5127 GCA_002397275.1 Thermacetogenium sp. UBA4966
ACAGGTTGTCAATCACATATCCGGAACCACTCGGCTTATACACGCGATACTGCCAGCCATTTAATCCGGAATTTGTGATTTTGGTATCTAGTGTAATGGATTCTATGGCATCGGCGTAGGCACCGTAAGTGGTGTATCCATTGATCAAGCCTGCGCTTTGAGAGCGTGCGATCCCGTCCATGGCGGTGACATAGGACC
>DHAA01000078.1:5305-5687 GCA_002397275.1 Thermacetogenium sp. UBA4966
GTCCATGGCGGTGACATAGGACCTGCCGATATGAGATAAGCTGTAATAATCGTTGGCGTATACCGTAAATGTGCCGCTATCCCAGTAATTGCCGTTATCGTCATAGAATTCATAGGTGACGTTGCCCACGCTGACGTTAATGGGATCGGTATTGTCCTCGTCCGTGACAACGAACGAGAAGTCTGCTTCCGGCAGTTGGGGATCAGCCGTGTAGGTCGCTTTTACGCTGTACGGACCAGTGTCGGGTGCTGCAGAGTAATCCGTTGAGAAGTACGCCTCATATGCAGTACCGGGACCCGCCGGGAAAGTATGGCTGAACGCGCCATAATAAGCTAACGTTGCGACGGTGCCGAGCGTACCGGGAGTATTGTCCGTCCAAACA
>DHAA01000078.1:5864-6286 GCA_002397275.1 Thermacetogenium sp. UBA4966
CGGGAGTATTGTCCGTCCAAACAATATCGTCAGGGTCAAAGCCGACTGGGAATGTTGTTGAAATATACGCTCCCGAAGTCAATACGCCGAGTGCAAATTGAGTATACGCATCAACGTAGTAGCTCTGAGTAACATCAAACGAGTAAGCCTGGTAATCCGGAAGCGTTAGCAGAACTTCATTAGGAGGAGCGGCTGCCGCCGGCGAGGCGGCGAACGCCGTTCCGCCGACCAGAACAACCATCGCGAACGCGACCACAAGGCTCAGCCATGTTTTTGAACGCAACTTATTTAACATTAGTTTCACCTCCGCGCTTATAGCGCAAAATTATGCTCGTCCGATTCTTATACTTTTTACCCGCAAACGCAAGCTCGGACGGCTTCGCTCGTGTTTTGCGGGTTCGCCGGAGCCGGGGGGGGGGGGG
>DHAA01000078.1:6471-6780 GCA_002397275.1 Thermacetogenium sp. UBA4966
GGGGGGGGGGGGGTCCGGCGTGGCAGTTTGCTTCGGCACACTCGCTGCCACGCCACAAGTTGCCGGGTTCATCCACCATTTTAAGATCCTCCTTTCCCATCCCTTCCGGGGTTGATCTATTTACTTCCCACTTCCGTTTTAGGTGAGGAACAGACGCTACCGCGTTCCAAACCGTTTCGGAAGTGTTTGCCAACCTGCACTGATCACCGCCGCTTTAACTACTGCGTGCTATGCCGAGTTATATGTTTGGGCTTCATGTAATAAAATACGGCTGCACAATCAAATCTGATCGTCGCAGCCGTTTTCCTG
>DHAA01000078.1:7020-38225 GCA_002397275.1 Thermacetogenium sp. UBA4966
TCTTTTTGTAGGTCTTCTGACTTCGCGCTTCGGCAGATTTATCTCTGCCAATCAAAGCTCTGCCTTACCGGTTACCCAGTGACCGACTTTCGTCGACGAGCCTTGATTATCGGCGCTCACAGCGGCGGTTCCGTCCGGGACTCGCACCCGGTTCCCTTGTCCAACCCCGCGGGCCTGTCAAGCGCCGCAGGGTCACAAAAAGATGTATTCAGTTTTTAAGTGTTAAGCTGTTTGCTACAGGTGTTCTCTTGATCACCTCTTGAGCTTTTGTTTTAGTTGGTGTAGACCCTTTTTGACTTTAATCTTTGATTTTGGCTGGAAAATTGTTGAGTGATAAAATTGATGTCCGCGCTAGAGTGATGATTATCGGGGCTTTTCAGATGTTTTTTCAGATAGGTTAGGATGCTTGCTGGGAGCAACAGTCGAATCCGTTGTTCGGTCAGCCCTTTTCCATCTGCGGAAATATATACCTTGACTGTAGTCTAGCATACTGGTGTTGGATGTCAATAGCTTTTTGGAGCTTTTTGGAATAAATACGGGAGAATCGTTCGACAGAATCAGACAAATTGCGGCCGCAGGAGTTGCAGGGTGGTCGAAGGAGCGATGCCTGTGCATAAGTTTTGCGCAGTTTTACGCGTTTAAAAGGCTTAACGCAGTCTAGAGATGTTGTAGATGTTGTCAATGTGTTCTCTTTGCCTCAACAAGATGCTATAATAAACCCGCGAGGAGAAACAAAATGCGTGAAAATAACGATAACAACAGCACCAAGAAAAACCAATATGAGCGGCTTGATCCGAAAAACGATTTCCTGTTCAAGAAGCTGTTTTCCAGCGCGGGCAACGAGGACCTGCTGATCGACCTGCTCAACTCCATACTCAAACCAGGGAAGGGACAGCAAATCAACCAGGTAACGGTCGCCAACCCGATCAAAGAAAAAGATTCTGTTGACGACAAACTGGCTATCATGGATATCGTGGCTAAGGCGGACGACGGCAGGCAGCTGACAATCGAGATCCAAGTAACCAATGAACACAACATGGAGAAGAGGGGGCTCTATTATTGGTCAATCCTTTTTGCCTCCCAGATGCGTGTAGGAATGCCCTATGAAGAATTAAAAAAGACGATTGGCATCAATATCCTTAACTACAGGCTCTGGAAGCAGACAAACAGATATCACACCCTGTTTCTGCCTCTGGAAAAAAGCGAAGGCTTTCTGCTGACCGATACAGCGGAGATCCATTTTATCGAACTACGGAAAATGTACCGCAAATGGAAAAACGGAGAACTGCAAGGAAGCAGAGACCCGCTGTACAGGTGGTTTTTGCTGCTGATGGCCACCGAAGATAAAAAAATAAGCGAAGAATTGGAGGAGATCGCCATGAGCGACAACATCATCAAAAAAGCCGTTGAACAATGGGATTGGCTCAGCCAGGATGAAGAGACGAGGGCCCGCTATCGCTCCCGGCTGATGGCTGAGAGCGACCGTGCTTCCGCTTTGCTGAGAGCGGAACAAAGGGGTGAACAAAGGGGCGAAAGAAGGGGTAAAGCAGAGGGAAAAGCAGAAGTTGCAAAAACAGCGTTGGCTGCCGGAGTCAGCCTGGAGATGATCGCCAAACTGACCGGTCTGGACCAGGAAACTATTCTCAAGCTGAAAGAGGAACAAGAATCTTGCGATATAAATTAAGGGATTTGACGCGCTCTTGACGCGGCTTAGCTTTAAGGTTAAAATTAATTTGTTGGTCAATTTAAGACAATTTAATATGATCAGGAGTGTCCTTCGGGGGATGGTGAAAATCCACACCGGCGGTGAGAGCCCGCGAGCCGGCATTTATTCTTCTTAAATGCCCCGGTTGATCCGGTGAAAATCTGGAGCCGACAGTTAAAGTCTGGAGGGGAGAAGGGAATTCTTCTATTTTCTATGGAGTTTAAATAAACCCGGGCGCTTCCTGCCGGGTTTTTATGTTTTTAACAGCGGAGGCGGGACTGTGAACGATGATCAACTGTTTATGCAAAGGGCGCTGCAGCTGGCGGAGCTGGGACGGGGCAAGACCTCCCCGAACCCGCTGGTAGGCGCTGTTATCGTCCGAGACGGCAGGATAGTGGGGGATGGGTATCATCACCAGGCGGGCACGCCCCATGCGGAGGTGCACGCTTTACGGGATGCCGGAAAGAAGGCTGGGGGCGCGGTGATGTATGTGACCCTGGAGCCCTGCTGCCACTACGGGCGAACACCGCCCTGCACAGCGGCGATCATTGAAGCCGGGATCAAAAAGGTCGTGGTGGGGACGACCGACCCCAATCCCCGGGTATCCGGTAAAGGGATCGAGGCCTTAAAAAAGGCCGGGATCGAGGTTATCGCCGGTGTTCTGGAAGGGGAAGCGCGGCGGCAGAACGAGTCGTTTATCAAATACATGCAATGCGGGCGCCCCTTTGTAACCCTGAAAGCTGCTATTTCATTGGATGGCAAGGTCGCAACCGGGACCGGTGATTCCAAATGGATCAGCGGGGAAGAGGCGAGAGCTTCGGTTCACCGCTTGCGGTCGATAAACGACGCCGTTATGACAGGGATCGGCACTGTTCTAGCGGATGATCCCCTGCTCACCGTGAGGCTGAAGGGCGATTTTAAACAACCTCTGCGGGTTATCGCCGACAGTTCTCTTTCCATCCCTGAAACTGCCCAAATTGTCAAAACAGCCAGGGATGCTCCCACTATTGTGGCGGTTGTCAGGGGGAGATACAGCGCCGCAAAGAGAGTTCAGCTGGAGAGAGCGGGTGTGGAAATATGTGAATTGCCTGCTGTTCAGGGAAGGGTTGACCTGTCGGCTTTGATGAAAGAGCTGGGAAGAAGAGAGATAACCGGCCTGCTTCTGGAAGGGGGCGCAACTTTGAACGCCTCCGCGCTGGAAGCCGGAATCATCGATAAGTTTGTTTTTTTTCAGGCGCCGTTGATCATCGGGGGACAGGATTCTCCCGGTGTTTTCGGCGGGAAGGGCAGGGAGCGGCTGAGCGATTGCCTGCGTCTAAAGAGGGCCTCGGTGGAAGAGGTTGGCGACGACCTGATGATCACCGCTTACCCGGAATAGAGGTAGGCACCCATGCCCCCACAATGCGGGGGCGCCATCAGATGGATGACAATTTGTAACTGCTCAGGCCGGTGGATTCCGCTTGCTCCCTATTACGTCCCGGACGGCATCAAGGCTTGCTTCAGGCCGGTTCTGGGCTGCTGCGGAACTCGCTTGGTACATAGTTGCCTTAGAAAATCGTCGAGATAACGGAAATTCAATGGCAGCGATCTGCAAATAAGGGAGTGCTCAAACAGTCCTCGCAGCCCGAACCGTCAGCTTCGCTTCGCCTGATGCCGTTACCCGGAACTCCATAATGGTCGCTTCGCTGGAATCCAGCGGGCTGTTTCACGATAATTGAGTAGCTTTTATTTTCAAGGTAGAAGTCGGAGACGGGAATAATAGCAACAAACTACCGATCAGTGGACCTGTCCCCTGATCGGCTCAACGGGATCTGATCTAAAGGGGTGGTTGAGATTTTTACAGGGCTTGTAGAGGAAAAGGGGATTGTGCGGGGCATCAGAAAGGGGCCGTTGTCTGCGGCTTTGACCGTTGAATCTCCATTTTGCGGAGAGCTGGAAACGGGGGAGAGCGTGGCTGTCAACGGCGCCTGTCTCACGGTAACGGAATGCGGTTCCCAAGTGTTTACGGCTGATGTGATGGCCGAAACCCTTAAAAAGACGAATTTGGGGTTGCTGACAAAGGGTGACCATGTCAACCTGGAAAGAGCATTGAAAGCAGGGGGCAGGCTTGGCGGTCATTTTGTCACCGGACATGTTGATGCTGTGGGCAAGTTCATGAAAAAACAGCGGCAGGGGGTTGCTATTGAGATCTGGATAGAGACGCCGCCTCAACTCGAGCCATATCTGATCCCTCAAGGGTCGATAGCCCTCGACGGGGTCAGTCTCACTGTGGCCGAGCTGCAGAGCGGTTCCTTCAAGGTGAGTTTAATCCCCCATACAGTGCAGTCCACAACGCTGGAACAGAAAAAGGCGGGTGATTTGATAAATATAGAGGCGGATCTTTTAGGAAAGTACGTCGCTCGTTTTTTAGAGAAAAGGGAAGGGGAGAAAGGGGTTTCCCTCGGATTCTTAGCCGAAAATGGATTTATCTAATGGCAATTTAATTTACTTTTCTCAAGGGGTAATGTTGTTAGGAGACGAAGAGGCAAAAGAAGTTCTGCACTCGGCTGTTGACCGGTTTATCTAGTGATGAAAGGGGCATAAAATTATGGAGCAGGAAAAAGTGAATACCATTGAGGAAGCCATTGCTGAAATAGCTGCGGGGCGGATGGTCGTTGTGGTTGATGATGAGGACCGGGAAAACGAAGGGGACCTGATTATTGCCGCGGAGAAGGTAACTCCGGATGATATCAATTTTATGGCGACTTACGCCCGCGGCCTGATTTGTGCTCCTCTGACCGGCGAACGCCTGGATGACTTGGAGTTGGAGCAGATGGTCGCTCAAAACACAGAGAGCATGGAGACGGCCTTTACGGTTTCTGTCGACGCCTCTGCTACACACACCGGGATCTCCGCTTTTGAGCGCGCTGCAACAGTCAAGGCTCTGATCGATCCGCAAACCCGGCCGCAGGATCTGAGGCGTCCCGGCCATATATTTCCCTTGCGGGCGAAAGAGGGCGGGGTGCTGCGCAGGGCAGGCCACACCGAGGCCACGGTCGATCTGGCCCGCTTGGCCGGCCTTTACCCGGCCGGCGTTTGCTGTGAGATTATGAATGACGACGGAAGCATGGCCCGTACCCCCGAACTATTCCGGTTTGCCGGGAAGCATAATTTGAAGATGATCACGGTCGCGGATCTGATCAAGTATCGCCGTCACACAGAAAAAATGATCCGCAAGGTAACTACGACCCACTTGCCGACAAAGTATGGGGAGTTTACGGCCGCGGCCTATGAAACGATACTGGATCACAACTGTCACCTGGCGCTCGTTCTGGGAGATATAACGACCGAGGAACCGGTTTTAACCAGGGTGCACTCGGAGTGCCTGACCGGGGATGTTTTCGGTTCTCTGCGCTGCGACTGCGGGGAACAGCTGGCCAAAGCTCTGCACATGATCTCCGCGCAAGGGAGAGGCGTTCTGCTGTATATGCGGCAGGAAGGACGGGGGATCGGTCTGTTGAATAAGATCCGCTCCTACAGACTCCAGGATGAAGGAAAGGATACCGTCGAGGCCAATGAACTCCTTGGGTTTGCCGCGGACCTGCGCGACTATGGATTCGGGGCGCAGATTCTGGCGGATCTGGGCATCAGGAAGATACGGCTGCTCACCAATAATCCGCGTAAAATAGCAGGCCTGCAGGGGTATGGTCTGGAGATTGTGGAAAGGGTGCCCATCGAAATGCCTCCCCGTGCCGAAAACCGCTATTATTTAAAAACAAAAAAGGAAAAGCTGGGGCACTTTCTGGCCCTGAATAAATAGAAGGGAGCTTTTAAAATGCCTAATTATTTTGAGGGAAAACTGCTTGGCGAGGGATTGCGCTTCGGGATCGTCGTGGCCAGATTTAATGAATTTATCACCAATAAGCTGTTAAGCGGCGCTCTGGATATGCTTGAGCGCCATGGCGTCGGCGAAGAGGCGGTTGATGTGGCCTGGGTCCCCGGGGCCTTTGAAATACCTTTAACGGCAAAAAAAATGGTTGAGCGCGGTTATGACGCCGTGATCTGCCTGGGGGCGCTGATCCGCGGCGCTACTCCTCATTTTGATTATATAGCCGCTGAAGCTGCCAAGGGGATTGCCCAGGTTGGCCTTAGCACAGGGGCGCCGGTTATTTTCGGTTTAATAACTGCAGACAACCTGGAACAGGCCATCGAACGCGCCGGAACAAAAGCGGGGAATAAGGGGGCTGACGCTGCTCTTTCTGCTCTGGAGATGGTCAACCTTTTTCAGAAGCTGAAATAATTCAAGAATAATACAAAACGCCTGCGCATACCGGTTAATTGCGGGGACCGTCGCTTACCGTCACGGTCCCCGCAAAATCAGGCGCAGGCGAAACAGCTATATGGCACGCTTCACTTTACCTGCTTTCAGACAACGGGTACAAACATAGAGGCGGACAGGCCTGCCGTCGACGTTCGTCTTGACGCGCTGCAAGTTAGGCGCCCAAACTTTTTTATTCCGGATATGGGAGTGGCTTACCTGCATGCCGACGCGCACCCCTTTTCCGCAAATCGCGCATTTTGCCATCTAAATATCCTCCTTTCTCACAAAACCTATTTTAACAAAAGAGTGTACTCATGACAACCTCTACCCATCATGCGGCGACATGGTGTATAATGTATCTTGGTCGCCATAATGGTACCAGAAGAGTACACAAGGGGGTAGATACCATGCGTGACAGCCGTGAGACCGATATTGGCAAGATAGAGATCACCCCCGAGGCACTGGCAACGATAGCCGGCGCCGCGGCAGTTCGCTGTTTCGGCATTGTGGGGATGGTTCCCCGGGGACTGCGACAGGGTTTCTCGGAAATTCTGGGAGGGGATGCTTTAAGCAGGGGAGTAGAAATAAAACAGGATGAGTCAGGGGTTAAAATTGACCTCTGGGTTGTCATGTCCTATGGAGTAAATATAGCTCAAGTCGCTCATAACGTGATGCAAACCGTCGGTTACGAAATCGAAAAGATGACCGGTCTGCGCGCGTTGGAAGTGAACGTTAACGTTATGGGTGTAAGAGTCTTTGAGTAATGAGGAGGAACCTGATTGGAGCGGTATGTAACCGGGGAGCAGGTAAAGCGTCTTTTTCTGGGCGGACTGGCAGCGATTGAAGAGCACCAGCAGGAAGTAGACAGCCTGAATGTTTTTCCTGTTCCTGATGGTGATACAGGTCGGAATATGTATCTAACGATGGCTGCAGCGGTAAAAGAATTGGAAAAGGTCTCTGCCTCCAATATTGGGGATGTCGGAGAGGCGGCAGCCCGCGGTTCGCTGATGGGCGCCCGGGGAAATTCGGGTGTGATCTTATCGCAGCTGATTCGGGGCCTCACCGATGGCCTGAAGGAAAAAGAACAGATAACTGTGCCGGAATTTGCCGGCAACTGGCAGGCTGCGGTAGCCAGCGCTTACCGCGCGGTGATCAAACCTGTTGAAGGCACCATGCTGACCGTAGCCAAGAGCTTGGCCCAGGGAATGAAAGAAGCCGCCTCCCAAGACAAAGAGCTGGAAAAGATGTTGGAGGATGCTATCCGTAAAGGCTATCAGACATTAGAGAGGACCCCGGAAATGCTCCCTGTTTTAAAGAAGGCAGGGGTTATCGACGCCGGCGGCAAGGGCCTGCTGGTAATACTCGAGGGTGGACTTACCGCTCTCAGCGACGGCGCTTATACACAGGCGAAAGAAAAGCCCTCCCCTGATATAACAAAAGCAGCCGAGGCGCCGCGGGATGAGGATTTTACTTATATGTACTGTACGGAATTTCTTCTTGAGGCCGATCCCTCTCTGGAAACAGCCGTGAAGGCACACCTGGAGGGGATGGGAGGAAGTATGGTCACCGGCAGCGCCGGCGGCTTAATTAAGATTCATATTCACACCAATAGCCCGGGAAGGGTTTTAGAATACTGTCAGGGGTATGGAACCCTGCATGACATTAAGATCGATAACATGTACGACCAGTGGAAGGCGGAATCCGGAGCTAATCTTGACGAAACCGAGCAAAGCGCAGAGATCGGTATCGTGGCTGTCGGAGCGGGGGAGGGCATTAAGCAGCTGTTCAAGGATCTGGGCGCGGTCCGGGTAATCGAGGGCGGCCAAACCATGAATCCTCCGGTGGAGGAGTTCGTGCAGGCTATCGAAAAGACGCCTGCGCGTCAGGTGCTGGTTCTGCCCAACAATAAAAATTTGATTCTTGCGGCCAAACAGGCTCAACAGCTTGTCGACCGCCCGATAGAGGTTATTCCCTCCAAGAGTATCCCCGCCGGGATCAGCGCTCTGTTGGTTTTTAACGATTCTATGACCCTTGAAGAAAACAGAGAAAGAATGTGCCGGCAGTTAGATGCGATTAAAGTAGGAGAAATAACTTACGCTGTACGCGATGCCCAACTAGGAGAGCGGGAGATCAAAGAGAACGAATTGATTGGGATTTATCAGGGGGAAATAGCAGCCGCCGGCTCGTCGCAAAAGGATGTTGTGCTTGCCCTGCTGGAGAAGATGGTGGACAAAGACGACGAACTGATCACTCTATATTCCGGCGAGGGAGTGACCGCAGATACAGCGGAGGAAATCCTGGAGCAAGTCAAGACCGCCTACCCTGAGCTGGAGGTGGATACCCACCACGGCGGCCAGCCCGTCTACTATTTCCTGATCAGCGTGGAATAGGAGTGGAATGAACAATCAGTGGGGATACGATGTTCACAGGGAAACAACTGGCGGAGATAAAAATATCCTCTCTGCCGAGAGTAGGAGAGAAAAGGGCAAAGCTTTTCCGCAAGATCGGAATTTATAATCTTTTTGATCTGCTCTATTATCTTCCCAAACGCTATGAGGACCGCCGCTTCAAAGAAACCCTCCAACCAGGCGAAACGGCTGCGGTCATGGGCAGGATTGAGGCTGTCGAGGAGGTTAAACTGCGGCGCAACCTCACTCTGCTCAGGGTCGCTGTGCACGGAAAAATGGGCAATGTTACAGCCCTTTGGTTTAACCAGCCGTTTATGAAAAGGTCCCTGCGCAAGGGCTTGACCATAGCTGTCGCCGGTAAGGTGGAGCGGAATCTTTCCGGATATGAGATGACGGTTACGGATTATGAAACAGGCAGCCTGCGCAATCCGGTTCATGTAGGGCGTATCGCGCCCGTTTACGGGACGACGGAGAATTTGGGGCAGCGTTCTTTGAGGCGGCTGATGTACCTCTCTGTCGTTTCCTATGCGCAAAAAGTAAAAGATCTTGTTTCTCCGCAGCTGAGCAGAGAGCTGAAACTAGTCCCTCTTTCCCAGGCCATTAAAGATATTCATTTTCCCAGTGATGAAACAGCTCTGTCTAAAGCCAGAGAGCGCTTGGTTTGTGAGGAGCTGCTATTTTTTGAAATAGGCTTATCCGGAGTTCAGCGGCTGATCCGCAGAGAAGGGACCGCGCATAAGCCCAAGAGCAGCCTGGCGGAGGACTTTTTGGATTTGCTCTTTTTCCCCCTTACAGCTGCTCAGCAGCGAGCGATGGCGGAGATCCGTGGGGATTTGAGCAGTGCGAAGAGGATGTACCGCCTGCTGCAGGGGGATGTGGGCTGCGGGAAAACTGTCGTCGCCCTTTACGCCCTGTTGTTTGTGGTTGCCGCCGGTTTTCAGGGGGTATTGATGGCGCCCACAGAGGTTCTGGCGGAGCAGCACTATTTAGGAATGAGCGGGCTTGTGACAGGGCTGGGGGTGCAGTTGGATCTCCTGACAGGATCTATGGGGAAAAAGGAGAGAGAACACTGTCTGCGGTCTCTGCAGAGCGGTAAGACGGATGTTATCATCGGCACCCATGCCCTGCTCGAGGAGGAAGTAGCTTTTGCCAACCTTGGATTGGCGGTTATTGACGAGCAGCACAGATTCGGGGTAAAACAGCGTGATCTGCTGTTGTCTAAAGCAGCCGCGCCGGATGTGCTGATCATGACCGCCACACCCATCCCGCGCAGCTTAACCTTAACGGTTTACGGCGATTTGGATCTCTCGGTGATCGATGAACTTCCTCCGGGAAGAAAAGAGGTAAAAACCTATTTTATGCCCTCTTCCCAAAAAGAGAGGGTTTATCGCTTTGTTAAACAGGAATTAAAAGCAGGGCGTCAAGCCTACGTGGTCTGCCCGCTGATCGATGAATCAGATCATCTTGATGTAGAAGCGGCCGTGCTGCGCTATGAGGAACTGCTGAGGGATTTTCCGGAATTTAACGTCGCCTTGCTCCATGGCAGGCTGAAGATCGAGGAAAAGGAAAGAGTGATGAATGCCTTTAGAAAAGGGGATATAGATCTTTTAGTAGCCACTTCGGTCATTGAAGTGGGGATCGACGTCCCCAACGCAACCGTGATCATCATCGAAGGCGCGGAGCGCTTCGGCTTGGCCCAACTGCACCAGTTGAGGGGACGCGTGGGAAGAGGAAGGCATGAGAGTTGCTGCGTATTGATCGGCAATCCTCAAACCGAAGAGGCCAGGGAGCGGTTCAAGATACTTGTGCAAAACCGTGACGGGTTTCAGGTCGCAGAAAAGGACCTGGCTTTGAGAGGGCCGGGGGAGCTGCTGGGGACAAGGCAGCATGGCTATTCGGATTTTCGTGTGGTCGATATCTTTCAAGACATGCCTTATCTATTAAAAATAAAAAATATTGCCAAAAGAATAGGACAGCCGGACGACGAGTTGTGGGAGGAGATTCGTTTTCGTTTCCCCTCATTGATACACGGCTTAAAAATATAAGTCCGCCAGTCTCCTTTTTTAAATTTTAAAAAAACAAAAAATGAGATAGTTAATAAAAAACCTCACATCTCCCGCAGCGAGGTTTTTTTGGTTTGATCTTACTCGTATGCGAT
The DNA here is from genome assembly GCA_002397275.1 of Thermacetogenium sp. UBA4966. Lineage (GTDB taxonomy): Bacteria > Bacillota > DSM-12270 > Thermacetogeniales > Thermacetogeniaceae > Syntrophaceticus. Next base: position 17,592 of record DHAA01000078.1, read on the forward strand.
AAGAATTTTTGCTTACACTAATGAGAGAAAATCGAATAAAACCTGTATAAAGCAGGTGGATTTCGGGAAATACTTCTAGGATAAAAAACTTTAAGCCGTTAATACTAACTTTAAAGAAAGGAGGGATAAAGATGGGTTCAGGCCAAAAACGGAACAAACTTCTTATCCCCGAAGCCGGTCAGGCGATGCAGCAGTTCAAATATGAATTAGCCCAGGAAGTGGGTATAGCCAATCAAATTCAAGGCGATTACTGGGGACACATTTCTTCCAGGGATTGCGGCGCCGTAGGCGGCGGGATGGTGCGACGGATGATTCAGACTGTCGAGCAGCAGATTGCTCAGCAGGGCAGCCCGGCGCAGACGATTGCAGCTACCAACCAAACACAGGCGCCAGGAACTATTCAATAAATAATAAAAAAAGGAGGGTGGAAAAATGGGACAGGGACAAAAGAAAAACAAGCTGCTTGTTCCGGAAGCTAATAACGCCATGAATCAGTTCAAGTATGAAATGGCCAATGAAGTCGGAATAAGCAACCAGATTCAAGGGGATTATTGGGGACACCTTTCTTCCAGGGATTGCGGCGCTGTGGGCGGCGCGATGGTCAGGCGCATGATTCAGCAGTACCAGCAGAGTGTTGCCGGCCAGCAGCCTCAGCAGCCCCAGACACCTACGCTGCGCTAAACAGAATAAAAATGAAAAGGGAATTATCAGGCGGACTATAAAAACCAGTCCGCCTGCTGCTTTTTTTAATACATAAGCGATACGAGTTCTTCTTCAGGTATACGCTGGTGAACGGCTAAAGTAATCCCCCTGCTGATTGTCCGCCCTGCATTTTGAATGAGGTCGTCGATTTCACGAGGGGTTACGATTAAAGATCCTTGAAAAGGCTCGAGCACGTCGCTCAAAGTTTCTTTGATATAAACCGGATGCTGCTTGCCCGGCGAGAACTTGGCGGCGTATGTTTCCAGAGCGGTTTTAGCGATAAGCGCGGCGTCTACTACGGTGGGTACTCCGATGGCAATAACAGGGATGCCCATCGTTTGATAGCTGATTTCCGATCTTTGATTATTGACCCCGGATCCGGGAGTAACGCCGCTGTTACCTATTTGAATCGTCGTTCCCAGACGAGATATATTGGCCGCGGCAAGGGCGTCGACAGCAATAATTACGTTTGGCTGAACCTTCTCTGCGACTCCCCGTATGATTTCCGCGGTTTCTATACCTGTTATTCCTAAAACGCCGGGAGCGATGGCACACACCGATTGATAATTCTCCACCGCTTCAGGCATATGCTGAAAAAGATGGCGGGTAATCAGTGTGTTTTCAACAACAGAGGGTCCCAAGGCATCGGGTGTCGCCTGCCGGTTGCCCAATCCGATGATCAGTACCGTTTCCTGCCCGGTGAGCTGCAAAAGATTTTTTAGGTGCTGTGCCAACACATCCGCTACGCTTTGCTGAACATCCGGAGCTTTATATTTCAGTTCGGGCGCTTCTATGGTAATATATGTGCCTCTGGGTTTGCCCATCACTTTCTCCGCATTTTCGTCCATAATGTTGATCACGGTAACCGTGCCGTGAGGAAAGGTCTGCTGTTGCTCGCTCACCCCGGATACTTCACGCCCCGTTGCTCCTCGAACCAGATCCCTGGCTTCTAATGCAAGATCTGTACGCGTATGCAGATGCTGCGATAAATTTGCGCCGTTCAAAATAACTCTCCTTTTTTCACTAAGCTTTTCTTTAGGTTCACCAAATAATATACATTTATACCATTAAGCAAAAAAAGCTTATATTAATAAATGGTTTTTAAAAGAAATTGTCGAATATAAACCAGAGGTGAAATCATGGAGTGGCCGATACAACTGGATCGCGTCAAGAACATGGAGCAATTGAAAGATTATTGTCTGCAGTGTCGATGGTGTTCTCTCCGCAGCGGCGCCGCCAATGTTGTTTTTGGAGAAGGCGACTCTCAGACTAAATTAATGCTGGTGGGAGAGGCGCCCGGTGCGGAAGAAGACCGGCTGCAGCGGCCTTTTGTCGGGGAGGCAGGAAAGTTACTCGATAAGATCCTGACTGCCAGCGGTTTTCGGCGAGAGGAAGTCTATATTACCAACGTTGTCAAGTGCCGCCCTCCACATAACCGCACTCCTCAAAAAGAGGAGGCGGATAGCTGTTTTGTCTACTTAATCCGTCAAATTGAATTTATACACCCGTCTCTGATCGTTTGCCTGGGGGCGCTGGCTACCAAATACTTGGTGCATCCTGAGGCCAGAGTAACCGAGGTCAGAGGAGACGTTTTCCATAAAGGCGGGATGCGCATCGTTCCCACTTATCATCCGGCCGCGCTGCTGCGTGACGCCGGTAAGAAAAAACCGGTATGGAGCGATTTTCAAAAGATCAGGGATCTCTATCTGGAAGAAAAACCGACGCCATAAAAAGAAAAGCCGCAAATTATTTTAAATAACCTGCGGCGATATTTTTGCTCGCCATTGAGAACGTATACTTTTCAAGCAACGATCTCAATGGCGTGGGAGAGGAGAAACTGGAGGAAGAGCTCATGGTAGAGAGCGTACTGCAACAGGTGCTGCCGATTAGCTACATCCTATTTTACTACTGCTCTCCCCATGAAGACCCTTTAGCCAATTCTATTTTTGCCTAATATAAACTTTTTATTCATTAATTATATAGGTATTTTATTCCATAGCATGTTGCCACAATCTTTAATTGTAAAAGATGGACATGACGGGTATAATTCTGTTATATGTCAATCTCTTGCGGTGAGAAAATGTCTCTGCGGGTAATCGGCGGAATTGCCAAAGGAAAGCGTTTAAAATCGAGAAATGTAAAACACCTGCGTCCTGCTACAGACTATGTGAAGGAAGCTCTATTCGATATACTGATGCACAGGGTGAGGGGAAGCCTATTTTTAGATCTTTTTGCAGGGAGCGGCAGTATCGGGATTGAGGCATTGAGCAGAGGAGCGGCCAAAGCCTGCTTTGTGGAAAGAGATCCTCTCAATGCCGAGCTGATCAAGGAAAATGTGGCGATAACAGGATTTATGGACCAGGCGCAGATATACGCCTGCGATGTCCGCAAAGCTCTCTCTATGTTAAGTAACAAAGGGGACCGTTTTGATTTAATTTTTGTGGATCCTCCTTTCAGGAAGGGCCTTATCGAACCTACCCTGACTAAGATCTGGGAGCTTGCTCTCCCGGGTGCAGATGGATTGATTATTACGCGCAGCGCTAAAAAAGAAATAATCGCGGTCTCCAAAGCTCCTTTAAGAAGTGAGAGATACGGAGACAGCGTATTGATGTTTTTTTCCGGCGATGACTGTTAATTTGCGGAAAGGGTGTGGGCGATGGGCATTGCGGTCTACCCGGGCAGTTTTGATCCATTTACATACGGTCACTTAGACATCATTTCCCGCGCCGCTGTGATCTTCGATAAGGTGATTGTCGCAGTGAGCGTCAACAGCGGGAAGAGTCCTCTTTTCACCATTGAGGAAAGGGTAGCGATGATTGGCAGAGAATGCGAAAATATAGAAAATGTCGAAGTCGGTTTTTTTCGCGGGTTGCTGGTAGATTACGCCAGGGAAAAGGAAGCGGATGTTATTGTGCGCGGACTGCGCGCTGTTTCCGATTTTGAGTATGAGTTTCAGATGGCTCTGACAAACCGCAACCTGAATCCCGATCTGGAAACGATCTTTTTGGTGGCTCAGCCCATGTATTCGTTTTTGAGTTCAAGCGTTGTCAAGGAAATTGCCAGTCTCGGCGGGGATGTAGTTGGCTTTGTCTCCAAGGGGGTGGCTGAGCAGTTATATGCCAAATATAAATAAGAAATCTGAGGTGTGAAGAGTATGGACCTGAATATTTTCGATGTTTTGGATGAGTTGGAGGACATGATTCAAGGCAGCAAAAAGGTACTGGGGAAGGTGCTCGTCGATGAGGAGGCTTTATTGGAATACATCGATAAGTTCAGAACTTTGCTTCCGGAAGAAATTCACCAGGCAAAGTGGCTGAGCAAAGAGAGGGAACGCCTTATTCAAGAGGCCCATCAGGAATCTGAACGCATATTATCGGACGTTCGGGAGGAAGTCAAACGCATCTCCGACGAGAGCGAAGTGGTGAGAATGGCCAAAGAATCGGCGGAGGAAATCATCGCTCAGTCCAAGCGCCTGGCCAAAGAGATCAAAAGCGGCGCCGCGGATTATGCGGGAGAGATCCTGGACAGGCTGGATAACAACCTCAGCCAGAGCCTGACAGCGATCAGCCAGGCTAAGGAGGAACTGAACCAGATGAAATAGTGTTCAGCGGATGATTATAATTTTCTTGCGCCTCGTTTTAAGCAACCGGAAAATGACGCCAAGCACCAGCATAAAGACGAGGCTGGCGAAGGCCAAGGCGCCCCCCCAGGCCGGCGGAGAGGCGCCCGCCCCGGAGGCCGTTTCGACAGCCAGTATTTCTTCCAGCGGCAGCCGGAAGGCGGCGAGAGTGATCAGCATAGCCACCGGTATCTGGAGGAGCCTGGTGAGAAAGTATTTACTTGATTTTAAATCGCTGTCAAAAACCATACCTGTTATCTGTGCCTGAATGGCCAGTCCGTTCCAGGCCAGGAGCGCCTCGATGGCCAAGATCTGGGCTAACAGGCTTGATGAACTGTGACTTATTTCCCTAATGCCTATGGTTATTTCAAAAAAACCGAAGAAGAGTCCCTGCAGCAGGGAAGCATCAATATGAAGAAGTACGGTCAAGGGGTAGAAGAGCTGCAGCAGCAGTTTAAAGATCCCTGCCGCTTGAAGAACCCCGACAAGAACCGAGAATAAAGTAATAAAACCGCCGATGGTCAGCAGCGTTAAGCAGACATTGCGCACTGTTTCTCCCAGCAGCTGACCAAAGTTCTTTCTGTTCAGCTGTGATGAAACCAGAAAAGATTTTAACGCATTTCGCATAATATTCTTTTTTTCCGGAGCAGATCCTCTAGGAAAGGAAAATTTTTTAAGAACCAGTCCGCAGATCAAATTGGATAGATAGTGGATTACTGCGATAAAGGGGCCGAGAGCGGGGGCGCCATACATGCCGACCCCTACCGCTCCCAACATAAACAGCGGGCTGGCATTGCTTGTAAAAGACAACAGCCGTTCCCCCTCGTTTTTTGTGCAAAGACCGGCGCGCCGCAGTTGAGTGGATAGGATGGCGCAGAGCGGAAAGCCGGAGAGATAACTGACGGCGATGATAAAACCGCCGCATCCCGGCAGGTTGAAGAGAGGCCTCATCGCCGGCTCCAGCAGGGCGCCGAGAAAGGCGACAAAGCCAAGATTCATCAGAAGCTCGGCAATAATAAAAAAAGGCAGGAGGCTGGGAAATACGATTTCCCACCAGGTTTGCAATCCCCGTTGCGCCGCTTGAAAAGACGCCTGCGGATAACAGATTATCCCCAGGGCGCAGAGAAGGCAGAGCGCCGTAAAGAATCCGGGGGCGATCAGCGCTTGATGAGTGCGGCTCGGGAAAGTGTTTTTGCGTCTCATGAAAAAAGCTCCTCCATATCCAAAGGCCGGCCGGCTTTCTGTAAAGCGGCCGAAAAAAAGTTTGTTTCGGGATGATTATACAGATCGGATTTAGAAAATATAACCTCTCCAAGAATTTTATCCTGTTCTCACCCTATAACATGGGGCGCCGCGAGCCGCCGGTTAAGTTGGCTGTTGGAGGCCGGAGGTTGGAGGTCAGAAAATGGGATCCAGCAGCCTTAGGGTAGATCATTCCGACGGTTCTGCTGATCTAGTTGGTGTGGGCGTGGCGTGGAGACGTTTCGTGTGCTACATAGTTAGTGGTTGGTGGTTAGAAAAAGTTAGTCGGAAATCATAAATGAAGTCCGGCTGGATCCAGCGAAGCGACCATTATGGAGTTCCGGGTAACGGCATCAGGCGCAGCGAAGATACCGGTTAATTTGGAAGTTGGAGGTTAGAGGTTGGAACTTCTCACATTCAGTCATAATAGGGAGCAAGCGGAATCTACCGGACCGGCAAAATAACATCATATAAAAAAGGGGAGGCTTTTTTCCTCCCCTTTAGTCGTTCCGATTTCAGTTATTATCCGTATTCATCCCGCTGTTTTCCAGAGCGGAGTATTAGCGCACTAGTTCGGCTGTCCCGGAATCACAGCTTTAGCCTTGGCGATTTCCGGCTTCTTCTGCAGCTGCTTGGCCAGTTCCTCGTTGCGCATCCTGTTTTCATAAGCGGGGTCCTGGAAAGCATACGTAAAGTTGGTATGGACGTCATAGCGATCCTCGAGAAGCGCCACAACATCTTCGACAATGACCTCTTCCTCGTCGGTGGGGACGACAAAGATCTTGACCCTGGAATCAGGTGCGGAAATATCCGATTCCTGATTGCGCGTACGGGCTACTTTATTCTTTTCGGGGTCATATTTGATCCCCAGGAACTCCAACCCGTCCATCACATGAGCCCGCAACGGCGGGGACATCTCACCGGCGCCGGCGGACCAGACGATGGCGTCCACTTTGCCCTCCAGAGCGGCGAAGTAAGAGCCGATATACTTCTTCAGCCGGTAGCATTCCATCTCAAACGCCAGTTTGGAGCGCTCGTCACCCTGTTCCATCGCCTCCATCACATCGCGCAGGTCGGCGTGCTTTCCGGTGATTCCCAGCAGGCCGCTCTTTTTATTGATGATGTTGTTCATATCGTCTGGGGTATAGCCCTCTTTTTTCATGATGTAGAAGTTGAGGGTGGCGTCGTGATCCCCCGCCCGGGTACCCATCACTAAGCCTTCCTGCGGGGTAACCCCCATCGAGGTGTCGAAGCAAACGCCGTTCTTGACTGCGCTGGTGCTGGCGCCGTTGCCGATATGGAGAGTGATCAGGTTGGTCTCGAAGGGATCCTTACCCAGCAGAACCGCGCATCTCTTGGCCAGATATAGGTGAGAAGTGCCGTGGAAACCGTAGCGGCGGATATGATACTTTTCATACCACTCATAGGGTACGGCGTATACATACTGGGGCGCTTCCATCGTCATACCCCAGGCGGTGTCGATCATGGCCATCTGGGGTACATCCGGCATCGCCTCTCTGGCCGCTTCGATTCCCAGAATATTGCCGGGGTTGTGCAGCGGTCCCAGGGGAATGGCGTCCTTGAATGCCTGAATAACCTCGTCGGTCACCTTGACCGATTGTGTGACCCCGGCTCCCCCATGCAGTACGCGGTGGCCGACGGCGCTGATCTCGTTGACGCTCTTCAATACGCCATGCTCAGGGCTGACCAGCAGTTCCATGATCAGCTGGACAGCCTCTTTATGTGTGGGACATTCCTTTTCCATTTTAAAAGGATCACGGCCGGTAACCTCATGAACGCAAAAAGAACCGCCGATAGTGACCCGTTCCACAATGCCTTTGCACATGATCTCCTTTTTATCCCAATCGTAGACCATGTATTTGGCAGAAGAACTTCCACAGTTCAGAACCAGAATTTTCATGGTGTTCTCTCCTCCTTACTCCTTATTAATCTTTGCATTCGCCGTACGGGATCATCGACTTGACGGCTACTATGGCGGCCACATTGACGATGTCCGTGGGTTTGCATCCTCGGGAAAGGTCATTGATCGGCTTGCCCAAACCCTGCAATAACGGTCCGTAGGCCTCGGCTTTAGCCAGGCGTTCCGTTAACTTATAGGCGACGTTGCCGCAGTTCAGGTCCGGGAAGATCAGACAGTTTGCACGTCCGGCAACAGGGCTTCCCGGAGACTTCTTTTGCCCGATCTCCGGTACGATCGCCGCGTCGGCCTGCAACTCTCCGTCGATAGCAAGATCCGGCCGCTTTTGATTGGCGATTTTGGTTGCTTCAATGACCTTATCAATAATGGCATGGGATGCGCTTCCTTTGGTCGAGAAGGAGAGCATAGCCGCATATGCCTTTTCCACACCGAAAATATTCTGCATGGAAAGACATGTAGTAATGGCAATATCAGCCAGTTCCTCCGCGGTAGGATTAGGATTGGCTCCGGAATCGCAAAAGAGGAAGAACCCGTTCTCTCCGTAAGTACAGTTTGGTACAATCATAGCAAAATAGGCTGAGGCAATGGAAATTCCCTTCGCCGTTTTGATGATTTGAAAAGCAGGTCTCAAGACGTCGGCCGTTGTGTTGGCCGCGCCGGCAATCATGCCGTCCGCGTCGTCTAACTTAACCATAGTGACGCCAAAGTAGAGATTGTCCTGCAAAATTTTTCTGGCATCATCCAGAGAAGCGATTTTTCCTTTCCTGATCTCAACCAGCCTTTGTGCATAGAAGTCCAATTTTTCGAATTTACCCGGATCAACGACAGGCAGATTATCGATCTTGGCCCCCGCCTCTTTGGCCTTTCTCCTGACATCGTCCTCTTTACCGATCAGGATCACTTCGCCCAGCTTCGCCTGATCGATCATCTCTGCGGCAAGAAGTGTGCGTTCGTCTCCTGTCTCCGGCAAAACTATTCTTTTTTGTCCCTGGCGCGCCTTTTCCCAGACACGCTCCATAATGGCGTTTTGCGGTTTTAGCGTGGCCACTTTATACTTCCCTCCCATAAAAGTATAGTGTTGATAAATAAAAATTACTCAAAACCCCCTGAAAAAAATACAGCGACCCCCTCCACATAGATTCAGAAAAATCCGGGTAATAGAAAGGTAGATCCAATTCTGTCCTATTTCTACATCAAGCCGGTATAATCCTTCCCGTATAAAGATTTTTTAAAACAGCGCTCCTCCCTTTTTTATTGACATTGCTCCATGTCATCGTTATAATTTGGAGTGTTATCAGGAGTGATTACCATGATGAAAATTGATATACGTGAATTGCGCAAAGTTAAGGGCAGCAGCGAGGCCTTCCAGGGTGATTTGCCGGATATCTCTCTCGATCTGCCCGGGCAAAAAACCGCTTTCAGGAGCCTCTTAGTTAAGGGGGAAGCCGCCAACACAGGAGAGGGAATCTATGTGCATGGGGAGATCAGGGGAACGGCAGATATGGTCTGCTCTCTTTGCTTGAGGGATTATTCCCTTGATTTTCGAACGCCTTTTGCCGAAAATTTTTATCGGGAAGGGGATGATTTTCCAAAAGATGCCGATCAGCCGCCGCTGATTTATCATGGCGAGGAAATTGACATCACCGCTACCATCAGAGAGGCGTTGCAGTTGATGTTGCCCATGAAACCTGTTTGCAGCCCGCAGTGCAGAGGTTTATGCCCTCATTGCGGCTGTGATCTCAACATCCGGCGGTGCGGCTGCAAAAAAGAGGATATCGATCCGCGGCTGGCGGTGTTGGGTCAGTTGATTATTAATGATACAAATAATAGTTCTAAATAATGGGGGTTTTGCAAAATGGCCGTACCAAAAAGAAGAACATCTAAATCCCGGAAAAACAAGCGAAGGTCAACAGTTAAAGCCGATAGTCCGACAATTGTGGCCTGTCCTCACTGCCATGAACCGAAGAGGGCTCATGCCGTTTGCGGGGAATGCGGTTACTACGGGGAAACGGATGTTCTTAAAAAAGCTTAAGTTTTATTGTTTGCAGCAATCAGCAAAGACAAGTGGTAAAATCCCTGCTTGTCTTTTTTTTCATAGAGCAGCGGTGTGATTCAAGCAGCCGCTCATAGTATACCGGAGGTGATAGCTTGAAAATTGCAGTGGATGCCATGGGAGGCGATTATGCCCCGCAGGAGATCGTCAAAGGCGCGGTGGACGCCGCGTTAAGCGATGGTATAGAGGTTATCCTTGTAGGTTCGGAAGAATTGCTGCGGGATGAATTGAAAAAATATAGCTATCCGGCAGATCTGCTTTCAGTGGCGCATGCCGCTGAGAGTATCGGTATGGATGAACACCCGGCCAGGGCAGTGCGCCGTAAAAAGGACTCCTCGCTTGTTGTGGCGGCCAGGTTGGTCAAGAGCGGAGAAGCCGCGGCTTTTGTATCTGCCGGAAATACAGGGGCGCAGATGGCCGCATCTCTATTCGAGTTGGGCCGTATCCCGGGCATTGAACGCCCAGGGATCGCCACGGTGCTGCCGGCGCCTGACGGACTGCCCAAGGTTTTAATTGATTCCGGAGCCAATGCAGACGCTAAGGCGAAACACCTGGCGCAGTTCGCTTATTTAGGCAGCGCCTTTGCTTCAAGTGTTCTCACCGTGGAAAGGCCTCGCGTAGCTCTTCTCAGCGTGGGGAACGAACCCGGCAAAGGGAATGAAACGGTTATTGAGGCGCATCAACTTTTAAAGGATGAAGAATCTCTTAATTTCATAGGCAATATCGAGGGGCGGCAACTGATGACAGCCGCTGCGGATGTTGTAGTATGCGACGGTTTTGTGGGCAATATAACCTTAAAGGCCGTCGAGGGGATTGCGGCGGCTTTAATGACCATGATGAAAGAACAGCTGGTCAAGAACCCTCTGCGTGCGCTGGGCGGCCTCCTGGTGAAACCGGGAATCCGAGAGATGCTCAAAAAAATGGATTACAGCGAGTATGGGGGCGCTCCCCTGTTAGGCGTTGAGGGAATCAGTATCATCTGTCATGGCGCCTCACGGGCGCCGGCGATCAAAAACGCTGTTCACTATGCGCGCCGGGCGGCGCAGAGCGATTTGTTGGGTCTGATAAAAAAGGGGCTCGGGGTATGATCGAAAAAAGTTCGGAAAATACTTGACAATTGCAAATTGCTGTTTACAATAATTTTAACTAAATTGCTCATGTTTGATAGGCGATGTCCCTGAGGGGAGGTGAGAGAATGAGCGACTTAAGCGGGCATGGTATTTTAGAAAAGGTGAAATCCATTATCACGGAACAGCTTGGTGTGGACGGGGAAGAGATTACACCCGATACATCCTTTGATGATCTTAATGCGGATTCTCTGGATATTGTGGAACTGATCATGGCTCTCGAAGAGGAATTTGATATGGAGATTCCAGATGAAGAAGTCGAAAAAATCCAGACGATAGGCGAAGTTGTAGACTATATCAGGGATCGGCAATAATTTGAGTCCCGGGCGTTTCCGGGACTCAAAGATTAGTCCAGGAGGTATGCGCGTGGAGCCTGAATTTGAGCAGCTGCAAAAAGAGATCAATATTACTTTTAAACAACCGGAACTGCTGCGCTTGTCTATGATTCATCCCTCTTACCTGTCGGAGCACCCCCAGGAGAAACATCATAACCAACGGCTGGAGTTCCTGGGCGATGCTGTTTTAGGTTCTGCAGTAGCCTATTATCTCTATCGGCAATACCCGGAAGCTATGGAAGGAGAACTAACTAAAACCAGAGCCGCAGTCGTTTGCGAGTCCTCTCTGGCCGGTTTAGCCAGGTCGCTGCATCTTGGCGATTACATTCGCCTTGGACGCGGGGAGGTCGTTTCCGGAGGGAAAAACAGGGCTTCCATCCTGGCGGACGCCTTTGAAGCTCTGACCGCCGCTATTTTTTTGGATCAGGGTTGGGAAAGTGTCTGCGGCTTTTTGTGGTCTCTTCTTCAAGAAGAGATCGAAAAAACCGTACAAGGGGTACCCACTGATTTTAAGACGATGCTTCAGGAGATAATCCAGAGTAGAGGCAGTGATCGCTTGACCTATCGGCTCCTTTCGGAAAGCGGTCCTGATCATGACAAACTCTTTACTTCAGGTGTTTTTTTAAATGATACGCTACTCGGTTCGGGCAGCGGGAAATCCAAAAAAGTGTCTGAACAACAAGCGGCGAAGAAAGCTGTAGAAGAATTAAGAAATAAGAAGTAATATATAAATACGCTTGCAAAACCCCCGAATGGCAGGAATTTATCTCTTGAAGGTCGAAGATATAAACCAGATCAAGCTATAGCTCAGGCAACGCATAAAAAAAGGGGGAAGCCAAGTGGGAGTACTCAGAGTCGCTGCTATTTCCAAGCCCAAATCAGTAGCGGGAGCTATTACTGCAATTATTCGAGAAAAGGGTTCCGTTGAACTGCAGGCTGTAGGCGCAGGCGCTATCAACCAGGCGGTGAAAGCGATTGCCATCGCCCGCGGTTTTATCGCGCCTAATGGAGTGGACATAGTTGCCATACCCGCTTTTGCGGAGATTAGCATTGATGGCGAGGAGCGGACGGCAATAAAGTTTATTGTTGAGCCTCGATAAGGATGTTGTTTTTAAGTTATGTATCTTAAGCGCTTAGAAATGCAGGGCTTTAAATCATTTGCAGAACGAATTGTTATAGAGTTGGAGAAGGGTATTACCGTTATTGTGGGGCCCAATGGCTGCGGCAAGAGCAATTTAACAGATGCTGTTCACTGGGCGTTGGGGGAGCAGAGCGCGCGGTCGCTGAGGGGCCGCCGCATGGACGACGTTATCTTTTCCGGGGCCTCCGGAAGGCGGCCCCTGGGGATGGCGGAGGTAATGCTGACCTTTGACAACAGTGAACGGATGCTGTCTCTTCCTTATGAGGAAATAAGCATTACCAGGCGTGTTTACAGGTCGGGAGAAGGAGAATACTACATCAATAAACAATTATGCCGCTTGCGTGATATACAGGAGTTATTTGCTCAATGTGGTATCGGGCGGGCGGCTTTTTCGATCACCTCTCAAGGGAAAATTGATGAGTTTATACTGGCGCGCCCTCAGGAGAGGAGGGTCCTTCTCGAAGAGATTGCCGGCGTAAGCAGTTACCGGCAGCGCAAATCCGACGCCCTGAAAAAACTCGCCGAAACGGAAGATTCACTGGCTCGTTTGGGGGATCTGCTGTCTGAACTGGAAAGAACGCTCATACCTTTAAAAAAGCAGGCGGAGGTTGCCGAACAATACCGGAGAATTGCTCAAGAACAGCGGGAAACCGAGTCGAGTTTGCTGGGAGGTCAGCTGTCCGCCGTTGACAAAAAGGAAAGGGAGCTGCATGAAGAATGTGGCAAACTGGAGTCATCCTTAGCATATATACAGCAGAGTATGACGACCACAGAAGGGCGATTGTCAGAATTACAGCAGGGTCTCACAGCGCAGTATAAAGAGGTTGAGCAGAAAGAGTCGGAGCTGGGCGAGATACAGAGGGCATTGCAGGAGAGCCATTCCGCGCTGGCGCGCCTGGAGGAGAAATCGGATTCTCTCGAGCACAGGATTGCCGAACTGCAGGCCAGGATTGCGGTTGTGGCGCAAAGAAGACAAGAGACCGAACAGGAAATGGATGATGCGGCGTCGGCATACAAAAAATTATCTCTTCTTCGCTTACAGGCGGAGAGCGATGTGCAAAAGCTGTCGGCTGAGAAAGAGGAATGGGAAGAACAAAAGAAGGAAACAGAAAAAAGATGGGAAAGCGTTGATAAGGAGATCTTTGAGGTACTCTATCGCAAGACGTCTCTGGTCAGTGATCTTCAGGTACAGAAGAATAAAAGAGAGGCGCTTCTGCACCGGCGGCAATCCCTGGCACAAAAGATCGACAAAGGAAAAGCCGCTTGTTTGGAGCTGGAAGCAAAGATCCGCCAATTGGAGGAGCAGTGCAAGCAGCATGCCGCTTCTCAAGAGCATTTCCAGGCTGAACTGGAGAAAGAGGAAAGAGCGGAGCAAACCCTGAGGGAAAAACAGGAGCAAAACTCCGCGGAGATTCTATCTCTTACACAGAAGATCGACAGATTAAACGAGCGCTTCCGCGTGCTTAAAGAAGCGGAGGACAGCCGGGAAGGCTACCAGTACGGGGTCAAAAGAATTCTTCAGAAGCTGGCTGAGGGGGTCAAATTCGACGGGGACAAGCTTTCCCTGGTGGAGGAACTGCTGGAGATCCCTCCTCTCTACGAAACCGCCCTGGATACGGCCCTGGGGCGTGCCGCTCATTATTTTGTTTGCACAACCCCTCAAGCCGCTCAGGAAGCCATCGCCTTATTAAAAAGGGAAAAGGCCGGCAGAGCGAGCTTTTTTCCGCTGCAGGCTCTGGATCGCTGGACATTTCAGGAGAGGGATAACGTTGTTCATGTCCAGGGCCTGATCGGGCGGCTCTCGGAGCTGGTGACCTGCGAGCAGCGCTACAGGCAATTGGCGGAATACCTGCTGGGAAGGACCTACCTGGCGGATAACCTGCAGAGCGCCAGTCTTTTTGCGGACAAAAACAATTACCGCTTGCGGGTTGTTACGATGGAGGGAGAGCTGATCCAGGCAGGCGGCTTATTTACAGGGGGCGGGGGACGCTCCCGTTTCCCGTCGACACGCCGGCGCAAGCGGGAATTAAAAGAATTGCAGCAACAGGTTGAAGAAGAGCGCCGCAAGCTTGCCTCCTGCCGCCGGCGGGATCAGAAGTTAAAGTCAGAGCTTGAACAAGCGAACAGCAGAATCGATGATCTTCAGGAGAGGATTAAGCAGGAAGAAGAAACCGGGAGGGAGCAATCGCAAAAGGCAACAGCCGGGAAAGAGGAATTAATACAATTGACCGAGTCGGGCGAAAATTATCTTTTGGAAAAGGATGAATTACTCCGCGGACAACAGGATTTTGACCGACAGATCCAGGCGCTTGAGCAGGAGCTGGAATCAATCGCCGCTCAAGAACGAGAAGTGGAGGATAAGAGAGCAGAACTGGAAAAGGCTCGCCGCCGGATGGATGATAAAACACAGATAACCATGTCCGCGCTTTCCGCGGCTCAGGTTTCCTACGGCACAATATCCCAGGATTTAAAGCACCAGGAACAGAAGAGGGAACAGCTCCGGCAGCTGCTGGAACTGCGCAGCCAAGAGCAGTCGAAAATGGAGAAGGACCTGGCTGAGATCAAGGCTGAGAGAGAGATTATTCAAAAACAGGAGGAGTCCCTGAGCAAAGAAGTGGCCGCTCTGACCGGGAGACAGGAAAGCGTGGAACACAACATACTTTTCCGTAAAAAACAGGCTGCCGCGGAAAAGAGATATATAGACGCCAAAGAAAAAAGATATCTCAAACTGAAAGAGATCGCCTTCAAGTCAGAGCAGCGAATAGAGAGCAGCACTGTGAAGGCCAGGCATCTGGTTGATTTAAAAGAACAGATCTACAGCCAGGCGCGGGAAAATAATTTTCAGATCGGCTTTTTTAAGGATAGGGAACCGCTCTCTCGCCGAGAGGAGCTTGCTCTAAAGGAAAAAAGCGCGGCTTTTAAACAGGAGATGGCGGCGTTCGGGGAAATAAATTTTGCGGCGCCCGGAGAGTGCCTTGCAGTTGAGGAGAGGATTATTTACCTGAAGCAGCAAATGAAGGATTTGCAGGGCGGCAAGTCTTCGCTTACAGGAATGATCGACGAGATGGACCGCATTGTGGCCGTTAGGTTTAGGAATACTTTCCAACAGGTAAGGGCAGATTTTGAAAAGATTTTCTCCCTGCTCAGCGATGGCGGGAAGGCTGACTTGCTGCTCACAGATGAGGACGATCTGCTGGAGACAGGGATCGATATCTGTGTTAATCCCCGCGGCAAAAAGCAGCTTCATCTTTCCTTGCTGTCGGGCGGGGAGAAGTCTCTGACCGGAATTGCCTTTCTCTTCGCTTTGCTGCAGTCAAACCCCAGCCCCTTTTATTTGCTGGATGAGATCGAGGCCTTCCTCGATGAGGCTAACCTGGCGCGCTTTGCTAATTTTCTGCGAACCTGGGGCGCCGGTTACCAGCTGATCTTAATATCACACCGTTACCAGACTATGGAGATCGCGGATCACCTGTTTGGAGTTACCATGGAGGAGCCGGGGATCTCCAAACTGGTTTCTGTTCATCTGGAAGAATACGCTCCGGGAGAACAACCTGAACTCAGTGATACGCCTTCCTCTTTTATATGATACAATAGGGCTTGATTCTAGCCATTAGGCTTAAAGGATTGTGATCGATTATGGCTGCTTTTTTTTCGAAGCTTAGGGAGACCATGGCCAAGACGCGCCGGAGTTTTGTTACCAAGATGACTGAACTGGTTACGGCACATCGGAAAATTGACGAAGCGTTCTATGAAGAGTTGGAGGACATACTGCTGCAGGCCGATGTGGGGATTGCCGCTGCCGACCGCCTGCTTGATGCAATACGCGCTGATGTTAAACTGCGCAAAATCAGCGATACCGCGCAAGTGCGAGGTCTGCTTCAGGAGAAAATGGAGGAATTATTGGGAGAGCAGGCGCCTTTGAACATATGCGCCTCTTCACCGACAGTGATCCTGATCGTCGGCGTCAACGGCGTGGGGAAAACTACGACCATCGGCAAACTGGCCTACCGCATGAGCAAAGAGGGGAAAGAGGTGCTGCTGGTAGCCGCAGATACCTTCCGCGCCGCGGCCATCGAACAGCTCGAAATATGGAGCGAGAGAACCGGTGCGCATATGATCAAGCATCTGGCTGGGTCGGACCCGGCCGCGGTGGTTTTCGACGCCATGCAGGCGGCGAAGAAACGCGGCGTCGATGCGGTGATCATCGATACCGCAGGCCGGCTCCATACCAAAACAAACCTCATGGCGGAGTTGGGTAAAATCCAGAGAGTGATTGCCCGGGAAGATGCGGAGGCGCCGCATGAGGTTCTGCTGGTCATTGACGCCGCTACCGGTCAGAATGCCCTGCGTCAGGCCGAATTGTTCAAGGAAGCGACAAATGTGACCGGGATCGCCTTAACTAAACTCGACGGCACGGCTAAGGGGGGCATTGTCCTGGCTATTGCCGAAGAACTTGGCCTGCCGGTTAAACTGGTAGGAACAGGAGAGGGAGTGGATGACTTGAGGGATTTTGTCGGCCATGAATTTGTACAGGCTTTGTTTGCGGAGGCTGATCATTGATGAACATCGGTATTATAGGGGGAACAGGCTTTTATAACCCCGGTCTTTTAGAAAATGAAAAAGAACTGCCGATCAAAACGCCCTATGGCGATACAGTTTTAAAATCCGGATATTATCGTGATCGGCAGATACTCTTTCTGCCGCGGCATGGGGAGCGGCATTCTGTGCCCCCGCATCTGGTGAATTACCGCGCCAATATCCGGGCATTGAGGGAGGCGGGCGCCGGAGTTGTCCTGGCTACGGCCGCGGTGGGGTCATTAAATCAAGAGATGCGGCCCGGGGAGATTGTCCTTGTCGATCAGTTTCTGGACTTCACTAAATCACGCCCGGTAACCTTTTTTGAGGGCGGAGAAGAGGGGGTTCTTCATGTTGACGTGACCAACCCCTATTGCAGCGATCTCTGCCGGCGCCTGAAGGAGACTGCGGAGCGCTTACAGATCCGCGTTCACCACAAAGGAACCTATGTCTGCACAGAGGGGCCGCGCTATGAAACAGCTGCAGAGATTCGCATGTTTCAGTTGCTGGGGGGAGATGTGGTGGGTATGACAGGCGTTCCCGAGGCTGTGCTGGCCAGGGAGGCCGGCCTCTGCTATGCCTCTCTGGCCTTGGTTACCAACTATGCCGCAGGCATATCGCCTCAGCCCCTTTCCCACCAGGAGGTTGTGGAAATGATGGGCAGGTCGCAGTCCGTGCTGCGCCGGCTGATCTGCGCGGCTATCGAATCCCTTCCTCAGGAGCGCAGCTGCTCCTGTATGACCGCTGCTGCGGAGTTAGGATCTCTGAGCGGGGGAAAAAATAATCATAAAGCTGAAAGCTGATTAAGGAGATAACTTATGGAAGTTTTGCGTTGGGAAGGGCAGCGGCTTCTTGTGCTGGACCAAACAAAACTGCCTCACCAAGTCGCTTATTTCACCTGTTCGCACTACCGGGAGGCCGCGGAGGCTATTCGCAGCCTGAAAGTAAGGGGAGCCCCTGCTATAGGTGTTGCCGCGGCTTACGGCTATGCTCTGGCTGCTTTTAATTACCGGGATGATCCGGGAATAACGCTGCAGCGGTTTTTAAAGCAGGCGGGGGACGAACTGCTGGGCACACGGCCCACCGCGGTCAATCTCCGCTGGGCCTTGCAGCGGATGGAGAGCGTCTACAGGGGGATTGGGCAAAAAAGCCTGGAGGAAATTCAGGGTGTTCTGCTGGAAGCTGCTCTGCAGATCCATCAGGACGAACGGAAGGTAGAAAAAAAGATGGCCCTTTACGGGGCTTCTTTGGTTCCGCAGGAGGCTAATATTATCACCTATTGCAACAGCGGGGCTCTGGCCACGGCAGGCTGGGGCACCGCCCTGGGTGTTATAAAAACAGCGCGCGAACAAGGGAAAAGGGTAAAGGTTTATGTGCCGGAAACCCGTCCTGTACTGCAGGGGGCGCGCCTAACGGCGTGGGAACTGCAGCAAGCAGGTATTCCTTTTACATTGATCACCGATAATATGCTGGGTTATGTTTTACTTAACCAGGGGATCGATCTGGTTCTGGTAGGCGCTGATCGCATTGTCGCCAACGGCGATTTTGCCAATAAGATTGGAACCTATGGCCTGGCTGTTCTCGCCGGCTATCACGGCTGTCCCTTTTATGTAGCGGCGCCCTGGTCCACCATCGACCACGGGCTGCAGGAAGGGAAAGAGATCCCCATCGAGATGCGTGACCCGCGGGAGGTGCGTGAGATGGGCGGACAGTCGATCAGCGTGCAGGATTGCCCGGTGCTTAACCCCGCCTTCGACGTCACTCCACAGCGGCTGGTCACCGCGATAATAACCGAAAAGGGGATTGTTAAGCCGCCGTTCGCCGAATCATTAAAGAAGAATTTCGAGGGAGTGGATAACCCATGATGCCGCCGGAGTCAGAGGCGCGAGCGATCATAGAAACAGGAAAAGCAGTGGTGAGTTCGGGGCTTGTTTGCGGTACCTGGGGGAATATAAGCGTGCGCTTGCCGAATAGAGACGCCTTTCTCATTACTCCCAGCGGTGTGCCCTATCATCAGCTGACGCCTGGGGATCTGGTGGGCGTCAATGTTCAGGGGGATGTTCTCTTCGGCAGGCTGAAGCCCTCTACAGAAACCCCTTTACATGCGGCGGTCTACAGGGCGCGCCGGGAGATCAACTGCATTGTACACACCCACAGCCCCTATGTCTCGGTTTTTGCCGTTAACCGCAAGCCGCTGCCCCCTGTTTTAGAAGAGATGGCGCAGCTGTTGGGGGGAGAGGTCAGAGTCGCCGCTTATGCTCCTGCGGGGACCGCGGAACTGGCCGATGCGGCGGTAAGCGCGCTGGGAGAGGGAGCGGCCGTTTTGCTGGCGAATCACGGGGTGGTAGGCACAGGCCGTTCACTTGCAGAAGCCCTCCTCGTCTGTCAGATCGTAGAGAAAGGGGCGATGGTTTATCTTTTTGCACAGCAGTCGGGCGCCCCATACCTGTTGCCGGATGAACAGGCATCTTTTTTGCGCAAAAATTTTTTGGAAAGCTACGGCCAGAGGAAAGGGTGATTGAATGTGAATTTATTGATCGAGGATTGCTATTTGCTTACAGGTGAAAAGGGCGCCGCGGCGGTAAAGGGCGACCTGGCCATAGCGGGGAGCCGTATCCTCAAGGCGGGTGACGAGGGAGAGATTCCGCAGGATTGGAAGGCTGAGCGTGTCCTGGAGGGGAAAGGCCTCCTTTGCCTGCCCGGGTTGATCAACTGCCATACCCATGCTGCCATGACGCTTTTGCGGAGTTATGCCGACGACCTGCCCCTGATGTACTGGCTGGAAAAAAAGATCTGGCCGATAGAGGACCGCCTTACCGCTGATGATGTTTATTGGGGGACTATGCTGGCCATGCTGGAGATGATCCGGTCGGGGACCACCACCTTTAACGACCTCTATTTCTTCATGGATGTCGTGGCGGAGGCTGTTCAGGAAAGCGGTATGCGCGCCTGCCTGGCCCGGGGATTGGTGGGAACCGGGCCGCAAGCGGAAAGAGGCCTCGAGGAGAGCAAGGAGCTCTTAAAAAAGTGGCAGGGAGCGGCAGAGGGAAGGATATCTGTTCTGCTCGGGCCGCATGCCCCTTACACCTGCCCCCCGCCCTACCTTGAGCAAGTGCTGACGCTGGCTCAGGATTTCCAGGCGGGGATTCATATTCATGTGGCGGAGACCGCTGATGAAGTCCGGCAGATAGACGATCTTTATGGCAAAACCCCGGTGGCTTATTTAAAGGATTGCGGGGTTTTCCAGTTTCCTGCGGTCGCCGCGCACTGTGTCCATCTGACCGAGGACGATATTTCCATTCTCGCCGAGGCCGGCGTAAGCGTCGCCCACAACCCGGAGAGCAACATGAAATTGGCCAGCGGTATCGCTCCTATCCCTCAGCTGCTGGCTGCTGAGGTAACGGTGGGGCTCGGGACCGACGGAGCGGCGAGCAACAACAACCTGGATATGCTGGAAGAGATGCGCGTCGCCGCGCTTTTGCATAAGGTCCATGAAATGGATCCGCTGGCGCTTCCCGCTCCCCAGGCGCTCTCTATGGCCACCGCTGACGGCGCCCGGGCGCTGGGGCTTGACGGCGTGGGACTTCTCAAGCCAGGTTATAAAGCAGACGTTATTTTAGTTGATCTGGATCAGGCTTATTTCTACCCGCGCAACAACCTGACCGCGCACCTCGTCTATGCCGCCCAGGCGGAGGCGGTGGATACGGTGATCATCGACGGCCGCATCATTATGGAAAAACGCCGGGT
Organism: Thermacetogenium sp. UBA4966; assembly: GCA_002397275.1. Taxonomy (GTDB): domain Bacteria; phylum Bacillota; class DSM-12270; order Thermacetogeniales; family Thermacetogeniaceae; genus Syntrophaceticus. Next base: position 38,072 of record DHAA01000078.1, read on the forward strand.
GCTGACCATCAACGAGGAGCGCGTTTTTCAGGAGGTAGAGGAACGCTTCCAACGGCTGACCGGCAGTCTCTAGATGTCGGAAGCCTGAAATCGGAAGTCGGAAAATGGAGGCCGGGTTGGATTCCAGCGAGGCGACCATTATGGAGTTCCGGGT
>DHAA01000078.1:38407-63088 GCA_002397275.1 Thermacetogenium sp. UBA4966
CGGGTAACGGCATCAGGCGCAGCGATGATACCGGATCGGGCTGCGAGGACTGTTTGAGTACGCCCTGAGTTGCTGATCGCGGTCATTGAATTTCTGTTATATCGACAATTTTCTAAGGCGCCTATGTACCAAGCGAGTTCCGCAGCAGCCCAGAGCCGGTCTGAAGCAAGCCCTGATGCTGTCCGGGACGTAATAGGGAGCGAGCGGAATCCACCGGACTGGTAGACATCCTCTGAATAGGTGTTCATGCCGCTCTGTTCGCGGGTTATTATTGTTGACACCCAGTTCTTTTTACTGTAGAATGCTGTCAAGGTTATAACCTTGACAGGTGGGAAGGCTGATGACCCTGGAGAAATTTGAACGCATGGCCCTACTGTCAGATTTCTATAATCAGTTGCTGACAGCCAGGCAACAGGAAGTGGTCAGGTGTTATTATGAGCAGGATCTATCTTTAAGTGAAATTGCGGAGAATCTCGGCGTCAGCAGGCAGGCGGTCCACGATATCCTCAAGCGAGCCGAAAAAGCCATGGAGAACTATGAACTCAAACTTGGTCTCCTGGAAAGCTACCTGAAGGAGAAGAACTATGCGGAGGATGATGAAGGGAGGTAGACTTATTTGTTTGATGGGCTTGCGGAAAAGCTTCAGGAAACATTTAGAAAGCTGCGCGGTAAGGGGAAGCTGAGCGAAAGCGATCTCAACGCCGCTCTGCGCGAGGTAAGGCTTGCTCTTCTGGAAGCTGATGTGAGCCTTCCTGTTGTCAAAGAATTTATTCAGCGCATCAGGGAGCGCAGCCTGGGCGCGGAGGTTCTGCAAAGCCTCACCCCTGCCCAGCAGGTGATTAAGATCGTCAATGAAGAGCTCACGGCGATCATGGGCGATACCAAAAGCAGTATCCGGTTCAGCGCTTCCGGCTATGCCGTTTTTATGCTGGTCGGCTTGCAGGGCGGCGGGAAAACTACAACTGCCGGGAAACTTGCTCTGCACTATAAGAAACAAGGGAAACGTCCTCTGCTGGTAGCCGCGGATGTATACCGTCCTGCCGCGGTCAAGCAGCTTGAGGTGCTGGCCAAACAGATCGACGTATCATTTTTCTCTTTGGAAGAGGGGAACTCGCCGGTAACCATCGCTAAGCAGGCTGTTGAGTATGCCCATGGTCAGGGTCTCGACCTGGTGATCATCGATACTGCCGGCAGGCTGCATATTGATGAAGATCTGATGGAAGAATTAAGAGAGATGAAAGGGGAGATCGCTCCTCAGGAGGTTTTCCTGATCGTCGATGCCATGATCGGGCAGGATGCGGTGAACATCGCCAGGTCATTCCATGAGGAATTAGGCCTGACCGGCGTGATCCTGACCAAGCTCGACGGCGATACGCGCGGGGGGGCCGCGCTCTCGGTGAGAAAGGCGACCGGCTGCCCTATCAAATTTATCGGAACAGGGGAAAGGCTTGACGCTCTGGACCCCTTTCACCCCGACCGGATAGCGGCGCGTATACTGGGCATGGGCGATATGTTGAGCCTGATTGAAAAAGCGCAGGCAACCGTTGACGAAGAAAAGGCAAAAGAACTGGAAATTAAACTGCGCAAACAGGACTTTACCCTGGATGATTTTCTTGATCAGATCAAGCAGGTGCAGTCTATGGGACCTCTGGAACAGGTGCTGGGGATGATCCCTGGTCTGGGCGGCGCCAAGCAAATAAAAAAAATCCGGGATGAATTAGATGAGAAGGAGTTTACTTACCTGGAAGCCATGATTAATTCCATGACCCAGGAGGAGCGCCGCAATCCGACGATTATAAAAGGAAACAGAAGGAAGCGTATCGCTCGGGGGAGCGGGAGAAGCGTCCAGGATGTAAACAGACTGTTAAAGCAGTTTGAACAGAGCCGTAAGTTATTCAAGCAATTGAGCGAACTAAGCGCGGGCAAAGGCGCCCGTAAGCTGAAATCTATGAAATTTCCGTTTATGTAAAGGAGGCTGAAAAATTGGCTACAAAGATTCGTTTGAAAAGAATCGGAGCCAAAAAGAATCCGGCATACCGGGTTGTGGTGGCGGATTCCCGTTCACCGCGGGATGGACGCTTTATTGAAGAGATAGGTTACTATCAACCGGTCGCCGATCCGGCGGTGATCAAGATCGATGAGGAAAGGGCTCTTTACTGGCTTTCCACCGGCGCCCAGGCAACCGATACTGCGCGCGCCCTCCTCAAGAAAACCGGCATATGGGAAAAGCGCGGCGATAATTCGCCACTGCAAGAAGAATCGGTATCTGAGTGAGGTGCTTGAGGTGCAGAAGCTGATCAAAGTATTGGCCACAGCTCTGGTAGACTATCCGGAGGAGGTGGAGGTCAAGGAAATTGAGGGAGACAAAGCTCTGATCGTAGAGTTAAAAGTTGCCGATACCGATATGGGCAAGGTCATTGGCAAACAGGGGAAGATCGCCAGAGCTATCCGTGCCCTGGCTAAGGCGAAAGGGAACAAAATAGGTAAAGATGTCGTCGTGGAAATCGTTTCCTGAGTTGTTTGCTATAAACTCGAGGTATTTCTTATGTCTGAGTATATTACAGTAGGCAGAATTGCGGCGCCTTTCGGGATGCGGGGAGAAGTGAAGGTTATTCCTCTCACTGATTTCCCGGAGCGCTTTTCCCGGGGGGGAGTTTACCATCTGTCAAAACAAAACTTGTTTGAAAAAGTGATCATCCAAAACTCCAGGAGCACAGGCAGGGAGATAATTATCAAGTTCGAAGGGATCGACACCCCGGAGTCTGCCCGGCGATACCGGGGCGCCTTGCTTCAGGTACCGCGCGATGACCTATTGCCGCTCCCTGAGGGCCGTTATTATCATTTTCAAATCGTGGGGCTTTTGGCCGTGACCGAAGACGGCGCCGTGCTGGGAAAAGTGGCGGATATTTTGCAAACCGGAAGCAATGACGTTTACCTGATCAAAAGTGATCAAGGAAAAGAGTTATTGCTGCCTGCTCTGAAAGATGTCGTCAGGGAAATCGATCTGGAGAAGGGTTTAATGGTGATTCGACCGCTGCCCGGTTTGCTGGAGGTTTGATCAATTTGCTGTTCAGGATTTTAACTATATTTCCGGAGATGTTTGCGGGACCCCTGGAGAACGGTATTCTCCAAAGAGCACGAGAGCAGGGGCTGTTGGATATTGAGCTGATCAACATCCGTGACTATTCCGCGGATAAACATCATCGAGTAGATGACTATCCTTTTGGCGGAGGGGCGGGAATGGTCATGCAAGCGGAACCCTTTTACGCTTGTTTTAAGGCGCTGAAGATTACACCCGGAGAGCGCGTTGTCCTGCTGACCCCCCAGGGGGAGGCCTTTACGCAGAAAAAGGCGGAGGAACTCTCTCAAGAGGAAAAGATCACTATCATATGCGGACGCTATGAAGGAATTGACGAACGAGTTAAAGCGCCGGCAACTGATGAAATATCTTTGGGAGATTTTATTTTAACAGGGGGAGAGATAGCCGCGATGGCCATCGTCGACTGTGTGGGGCGATTGATCCCAGGGACCGTAGGCGACCCGGCCTCTCTCCGAGAAGAATCATTTAACTTCGGTTTATTAGAGTATCCCCAGTATACAAGACCGCGCAGCTATGAGGGGCACGAGGCGCCGCATGTTCTTTTATCCGGAAACCACGGGGAAATAAGAGGTTGGAGGCGTGCTCAGGCAGTCGCCCGGACGCTTTTCCGCCGTCCGGATCTGCTGGCAGAGGCTTCCTGGGGTAAAGAGGATCAGGAAACCGTCGATCGGATCCTGAGCGGCGGCTGCTGGAGATGATTGTCATACTGCGCTTCCTATGCTATAATGAAGCGGTGTTTCAAGAGATCATTCTTGCGTTATGAGGAGGCTGTACCAGTGGATGTTATGAAAATGGTTGAGCAAGACTATATAAAAAAAGATATTCCCCCTTTCAAACCAGGTGATACGGTGAGGGTTTACGTTAAGGTTGTCGAGGGGGGACGAGAAAGGACGCAGATCTTCGAAGGGACGGTAATTCGCAGGCGCGGGCGACGCTTAAACGAAACCTTTACCGTCAGGCGTATTTCTCATGGCGGCGTCGGTGTGGAAAGGACGTTTCCCATTCATTCACCGCGTCTGGATAAAATTGAAGTGACGAGAAGAGGAAGAGTCCGGCGCGCCCGGCTTTATTACCTCCGTGAGAGGATAGGTAAGGCTGCTCGTATTCGGGAACGGAAGTAGGTAATCCTGATGACTCAGGAGAGCGAAAAGGAAAAAGACAATCTATGGAGAGATATACTGGAGGCTGTAATTCTAGCGGTTATCCTGGCGGCGGTGATCCGTATTTGGATTGTGGAGCCTTTCTATATCCCTTCGCCTTCCATGGAACCAACTTTGTATCCGCGGGACAGGATCATTGTTAACAAGCTTATCTATAAATTTCGTCCTGTAGAGCGGGGAGATGTAATTGTTTTTAAATATCCGCTCGATACGCAACGGGATTTCGTGAAAAGGGTTGTTGCTCTAGAGGGTGAAACCGTTGAAATACGCAACAACTATGTGTATATCAATGGCCGGAGGTTGGATGAGCCCTATTTGCCGCGGCTTTCCATCCCCGACTTTTCGCCGGTTCGTGTGCCTAGCGGGCATGTCTTCGTCATGGGTGACAACAGGAACAACAGCGATGACAGCAGAGTTTGGGGACCATTAAACATAGAAGAGTATCTGATCGGGAAGACGATTTGCATCTACTGGCCTCCCGGTAGAATCGGGAGCATCAAGTGAGTGAGGCAGATAGGTTAGCCAGGCTTTCCAAGTTGCTTAAAGTTGTAGACATAGTCTTTGAAGTTGCGGATGCCCGCTGTCCTTTTACCTCCCGCGGCAGCCAGGTGAAGAAGCTGATCGCTAATAAAAGGGCGCTATTAATATTGAATAAGGCGGACCTGGCAGACCCCGAAACAACTGAGAACTGGGTTAAATTCTTTGCCTGTCAGGGAGAAAATGCTCTGCCTGTCGATGCGCTGCGCGGCAAGGGTTTGGACGCTGTGCGTGAATCTCTGGAGAGGGAGGGCCGGGCTTTGGCCGGGTTGCTAAAGGGCAAAGGGCGCCGCAGGCGTCCTTTGCGAGCGGCCGTGATGGGTATTCCGAACACGGGAAAGTCTTCAATTTTGAACAGACTTTTGGGAAAGTGTGCCGCGGCGAGGGGCAATCGCCCCGGTATCACCAGAGGGCCGCAGTGGGTACATCTGCACGGCGCTATTTCCGTACTGGACACCCCGGGTCTGCTGCAGCCGCATCTGAAAGAGGATGACGCCCTTTTTAAGCTGGCTTTGATCAGGGCTGCGGATCCGGAAAGTTACGATCAAATCGATTTGAGCGAGCGTCTGCTCAGCTATTTGAGTGTTAACTACCCTCAAGCACTGCTCAAACATCTGCGTATGGCTGAGGCGGTTCCTGCACTGGAGAGTGTGGCCAGGGAAAAGAACTTCCTCTCCGCCAATGGCGAATACGACCTGCAGCGAGCTGCAGTCTTTATACTCAGCTCCTACGGTAAGGGTAAACTGGGGCGTATTTCCCTGGAAGCGCCGGCAGATTTTATTTGACAGATATTTTAAGCACCCCTCGTTCCCAGAGCAAGGGGCGTTTTAATTATGAATGTCCTTCAATGAAGGATTTTTTTAAGTGTGCAAGAAGTCTATAATTGAATGAGGCCGATGCCTCGGAAAAAAAGATAGAAGTGCAGTGGATTCAGTGAATAATGATTTAAATCATCTATACAGCCTGCATAAATATGAGCGGAAGCTTTGGGAACGGAACTTTCAGCTGATAGCGGGAATTGACGAGGCCGGGCGCGGCCCCCTAGCCGGACCGGTGGTCGCGGCGGCTGTTGTTTTAAAAGAGGCGCTGTTCCTGCCTGAGCTGGATGACAGCAAGCGAGTGCCTGAACCCTTGCGCCTTCTACTGGCCGCTGAAATTAAATCCCGAGCAGCGGGATGGGGAATTGGCATAGCCTCCGTCGGTTATATTGAACGCAACAATATTCTGCAGGCTACGTTTTATGCAATGCGCCGGGCGATCAGACACAGCGAACTGCGTCCGGATTATGTGCTTGTCGATGGATGTCAGCAACTGCCGGGCATAGCCGTTCCGCAAACAGCGATCATTAAAGGCGACCGTAAAAGCGCCGCTATTGCCGCGGCTTCAATTTTAGCCAAGACCACGCGGGACGCCATCATGAAGTATTACGACCTGCTCTACCCTCGGTACGGCTTTGCCAGGAATAAAGGTTATCCAACAGCAGGGCACAGAGCGGCGTTAAACAGGTATGGCCCCTGTTTTTTGCACAGAAAGACCTTTCGCGGTGTGAAGGAGTAAGAGGATGAGCATAGTATTCCGCCCTTTAGGTTCGGAGACGAACATCTCTTCAGCTGCTCGGGGACAGATATTTCCGGTACAAATCCTGGATGCGGCGGAGGGCACGGCTACCGTTTCAGTAAACAGCGAAACACTGAAAGTAAAAACAGAGGTTCCTTTGTCCAGGCATCAGGTTCTCCTTGTCCAGGAGGAGAAGACAGGAGACGGTGGTACAACCTGGCGGATTCTCAAGGATCTCTCGGCCAAAGGTACCGCGGGTAAAATCGGCCTTTCAACAGCTGACGAAATAATCCGCGCTTTGCGCTGGTTGGGTGCGCCTCTTACTGAGAATAATTTAGCGAGAGCCGGGCATTTCCTGGAGTTGCTCGGTGAACCGAACGCGGCCAATGTTTTAGCCGCGGCAACCTGCGCGAAAGCGGGCGTTTGCTCCGCGGATTTAATGCAGGCGATAGCGGCATTCGTTTCATCTTTGTTATTTGGCTCGCAGATGAAAGGCAGGCCGAATGATAAAAATCAGATATCTTCTTATCTGCGCCGCTGCTGTGAAGGTTTGCAGAGGGTGCTGCAACTCATAAGGGAGCATCCTCAATGTTCACTTGCAGAGGCGTTGCACAAATGTTTCCCTGGGAATGAGGAATTGGGCAGGCAGTTGCTCGGGGGACAGTTTTTTGCCCGGCTGCAGGAATTGGTTACGGGGGGCGTTTTTTATTACCTCCCGCTCTTTCTGCAATTGCCCATTGAAGTCGAGGCTTATCTCTCTCCATCACAACAGGGGGGTAAAAAGCAACTGCTGGTTGTGCTGCTGCTGGAGACGGAAAGTCTGGGCAGGGTGAGAATGGATTTGGTATGGGGAGTAAAGAGAGATGTCCTGGAGGTGCGAGCCGTAGTGGAAAGACATGAAACGAAGGAACTCTTTGAAGACTGCTGGCCTGAACTAGCCGCCCGGCTAAAAAAAGGGGGCCTGCAGATGCAGTGGGCCGGATGCAGGGTGGGAGCGCTAGGCTTAGATGCGCCTCTCATGAAAAAGGCTCCACGTTCTTTTGATCTTCTTATATAATATAAAGATGAGGGAGGTCGCGCGGTGGACGATGATCCTCGCTATGCTGTAGCTTTAAAATATAATAAGGAGCGGGATGCTTCACCGCGGGTGATAGCTGCGGGACAAGGGGAAACAGCTGATCGTATTGTGGAAAAAGCGGACGCCGCGGGGGTCCCTTTATATGAGGACGGCAGTTTAGCGGCATTGTTGGTTAATACCCCTTTACACGAAGAAATACCGCCTGAACTTTATGAGGCTGTTGCTGAAGTGCTTGTGTTTATCTACTATCTTGATCAAAGGCTGAAGTAGCGGGGTGATACGGTAATGCGTATTCCTATTATTGATGCCCGGAAAGGTATGAGGGTTGCTCAAAATATTTATGGCAAGGAGGGGGAAGTTCTTTTAAGGGTTGGATCGGAGCTTTCTGAGGGCTTAATAGAGAGTCTCAGAAAGCGCGGTGTTTTTGCTATTGAAGTAGAAGAAGAGAATAAATCCTATGCTGTGGAAGAGGATGAGAAGGTAGATATCATTTCCAGGGAACTCAGGTCTGAGGCGGAAGAAATTGTCATGGATACCTGGAACGCCGCGCTTGAAGGGAAATCATTTTCCATGAGTAAGATAAAGCAGGTCGTAGAAGAGGTTATGGATGAGTTGTTGACAAAAGACTACGCTTTTTTGAAATTGGCGGATATCAGAGCATTAGATGAATATACTTTTGCTCATTCGGTTAATGTGTGCGTGCTCTCTCTTCTCCTGGGGATTATTAAAAACTATTCGGAGAATCGCTTGTATGAACTGGGCGTGGGGGCGCTGTTGCATGATCTGGGTAAAACAATAATTCCGCCTGAGATACTCAATAAACCAGGCCCCCTGAATAATGAAGAGATGGCCATTGTACGAAAACACCCGGCTTATGGTTTTAGCCTTCTTTGCCAGGAACCCGATATAGCTTTCGGTTTAGCATTAATAGCCTACCAGCACCATGAGCGCTGTAATGGCGGGGGGTATCCCCGGGGACTTGTCCAGGGGGAGATCCACGAATTTGCACAAATCGTCGCTATCGTAGATGTCTATGATGCGCTGACTTCAGATCGCCCCTACCGCAAGAGCCTTCTTCCTTACGAGGCGGTAGAGACGCTGGTGGCCATGAGCGCTCAGGAATTGAATTTTAGTATAGTTAAAATATTCCTGGAGAATGTGGATATCTACCCGGTAGGGAGCATCGTGGAACTCAATGATCACTCTACAGGCATTATCGTAAGCGTTGATAAAAGCCTGCCGGTCAGACCGCTGATCAGAATGCTGGTCTGTGAAAATAATCACTATGTGTCTACAGGTACAGATATTAACCTTATGGAAAACAACACTCTTTTCATCAAAAAGGTGCTCGGCATCAATACCGCTTTAGCGGATAAACTGCTATGACTTCTCCTCACAGTCTTGGATTGCTGGGCGAGGAAACGGCTCTTGCTTATTTATCCGGCCGGGGATACCGGCTCCTGGAGAGGAATTACCGCTGTAATTTAGGTGAAGTGGATTTGATCATGCTCGATGGCCATATCCTTGTTTTTATAGAGGTGAAAGCAAGGCGCAGCGAACGTTATGGAGAGCCGCAGGAAGCGGTAGGCTCGGTTAAACAGGCCAGAATCAGGAGACTGGCCGAACACTATCTGTTGTGTAAGGGGAGAGAAGAATGCCAGCCGCGTTTTGACGTTGTAACCGTCAGGTTTAAAAAATCAGGCCGCCATATCGTCGATCACTTTATTGATGCTTTTTGATTGCGGGGGAGGAGCAATGCTATCTAATACTGTTATCAAAGAAATTAAAAAAATCGCAGGAAAAGAAAATGTATTAACAACCGAGGAAGAGCTGCTCTGTTACGCCTATGACAGCACTCCCCAATCCTATACGCCTCAGCTTGTCGTCCGGCCCCGCTTTGCTGCGGAGATACAGGATATAGTTAAACTGGCTAACAAATACCGCATTCCCCTGGTTCCGCGCGGAGCGGGAACCGGGTTGAGCGGAGGTTCCCTGCCTGTCGAGGGCGGTATAGTTGTGGATTTAACCAGGATGAATAAAATATTGGAGATCGATGAAGATAATCTGGTCGCCGTTGTAGAACCAGGCGTGGTTACTCTGCAAATACAGCTGGAGGTAGAAGCGAAAGGGCTTTTCTACCCGCCGGATCCCGCCAGTCTCAAAACTTCTACCATCGGCGGCAATGTTGCCGAGTGCGCCGGCGGACCCCGCGCTTTTAAATATGGAGTGACTCGTGATTATGTGCTCGGCCTGGAGGTTGTCACGCCAGGCGGCGAGTTGATCAAGACCGGAGGGAAAACCGTCAAATCCGTGACCGGCTATGATCTAATACGCCTTTATACAGGGTCAGAGGGAACGCTGGGTATCATTACCAAGGTATACCTGCGCCTGCTTCCTAAACCTGAGTCTAAAAAAACTCTGATGGCGGTTTACGATAGTATAGATGATGCCGCGCAAAGCGTCAGCCAGATTATCAAAAGGGGGATCATCCCCGTAACGCTGGAGATGATGGATGACCGGACCATCCAGTGCGTGGAAAAACACAGGTCTATGGGTTTGCCTCTGGATGCGGGAGCGATCTTGATCATCGAGGTGGACGGCCCCCGGGTTTTGCTGGACAGCCAGGCACGGGAAGTAGCCCAGGTCTGCAGCGATTGCGGGGCGCGGGAGATAAAGATCGCAGAAACAGAAGAGGAGAGGGAAGGGATCTGGGCTGCGCGCAGGGCTGTTTCAGCAGCGGTCGTACAGATCAAACCCACAAAAATCAGCGAGGATATATCTGTCCCGCGCATGGCCATTCCTGAAATGGTGAGGAGGCTGAAGGAAATCGCCTCCAGGCACAATCTGGATCTTGTCATCTTCGGTCACGCCGGTGATGGAAATCTGCATCCCAACATCCTTTGCGATCGAACAGACAGAGAAGAGATGGAGAGGGTGGAAAAAGCTGTCGGAGAGCTGTTTAAGGCGGCGGTAGAGCTGGGAGGAAGCCTCTCGGGCGAACATGGCATCGGCACGATGAAGGCGCCTTATTTGAAAGTGGAAACAGGCGAGGCAGGGTTTGAAGTGATGAAAAGAATCAAAGAGGCCCTGGATCCCAACAATATACTTAACCCGGGTAAGATATTTTGGGGTGAAAGCGATGGATAAAGACACCGTTCAAGAGTACCTCAACCGCTGCAGCAAATGCGGAGGATGCCAGGCGGTTTGCCCGCTTTATGGAGAAACGCAGAGCGAGCCGCTGGTGGCCAGAGGAAAGCTTTTTCTGATCAAAAACTACCTGGATGGAGAGCTGGATCTGTCCCCCAAGATGATGGATCTGATGAACCTCTGCCTGTTGTGCAAGGCCTGTACCGTTCAGTGTCCGAACAGTATACCTGTCGACGAGCTTGTTCTCTCTATTCGGCAGGAAATCGCGGATCAAAAAGGGATCTCTTTTGTCAAAAAGAATGTCTTTCAGCATCTCCTGCAGAACAACGGCAGACTGACCACGGCAGCCAAAGGGGCTTACCTTTATCAGCACAGCGGCCTGCAGTGGCTGCTTCGCAAAACCCATCTTCTTAATCTGCTGCCGGGAGGTATTGCGGATAAAGAAGGACTCCTGCCCAGGATGAGCAGGAGTCCTTTTCGGGCCCAGATACCGCAGATTATATCGTCACCTCATCCGCGGCTGCGAGTAGGCTATTATACAGGTTGTCTGACCAACTATGTGTTTACGGAAACCGGCCGTGCCGTTCTCCAGGTGCTGAAGAACCATCCCGTAGAAGTGAGCATTCCGGAACAGTGGTGCTGCGGGCTCCCGGCGCTGGCCAACGGTGATCAGGAGTCGGCGCTTCAGCTGGCCCGCAGAAATATAGAGGCTTTTCAGAAAGCCGGGGTCGACGTTATTATTACCGACTGCGCCTCATGCGGCAGCATGCTTCGTCAATACGGAGATCTTTTGGGCAGCGAAGAGGCGCGCTCCTTTGCCGGAAAGGTAATTGATTTCAGCCGGTTATTTGATGATCTTATTGATTTTGAGCCGGGAGAAAAAGAAGTGAAGGCTGTGGCGACCTACCATGATCCCTGTCATCTTCGCCGCGGTCAGGGGGTCGCCGAAGCGCCCCGCAAATTGATCAGGGCGATTCCCGGGGTTACTTTCCAGGAGATGAAGGAAGCTGATCGCTGCTGCGGCGCCGCAGGCTCCTTCAATCTGTCCCACTATCATCTCTCAACCAAGATCGGGCGGCGGAAAGCGCTGAATATTAGAAATTCGGGAGCTGACATAGTAACGACCGGGTGCCCCTCTTGTATTATGCAGATAGGGCATGTGCTGGAACTGGAAGAGCTGCCTGTTCAGGTGATGCATCTTGCCGAATTGGCGAGCAAGACCTATGGAGAATGACGGGGGGAAAGCTTTGTATAAGGAGACATATCGTCAGGCCAGAGAACAATTTGCGGCTTCATCTGCGGAGCGAATGGCCGGCCTAAGCGGGGCTGTTTTCGATCCGGCGGCAAAAGAGATCAGGATCGTTTATTTAAACAGAGCCTATACGCTCTCTTACCCTGAGGCTCGGATCAGCTCTCTTCAAGATGCGGCGGAGCTGCCGATAGATGAACAGTCATTGATCCTGCAGTACTTAGCCCAGGCGTCCGGAGTTCCGATAAGCGGGCGCTGGATTTCTTTTGCCGAACTTCCTCATGGCATGCTGCACCACCAGCCCTTCGTCAGTGAGGCGATAGAGCCGCTGGCCAGGGCGTTTGGCGTGCAGCCTGAGAAACTCCTGATGACGGCGCGCTCTTTAGGCGGAGAGGAATTAGGGGTAGGCGACGCCGGGGTGAGGATACCCGTTTTTCCTAGAATCCCGATGGCGGTGATTCTATGGGTCGCCGATGAGGAATTTCCTGCCCGAGCAAATATAATTTTTGACGCCTCGGCGCCCGGTTATCTAAGCACCGCGGCGTTATACGTATTGGGTATAGCGGTCTCCAAACACTTGCAAAAACTGGCCGCCTGAAAAGGAATAAAAAAATCCCTCCTTTTTCATACTAATCATAAAGAAATTTGAAGGAGGGTCCATCAAGTGTATAATCTACATCCGGGTTTTAATATTTCTCCGGTACCCAGTAAAACCGGAGAAACGGTAAATGTCAGATACCATGGTTTGCTGGCGTCATCAGGCGCGGATCAGGTTTATATGCACACCGGTTACGGCGTAGGTTCCTGGCAGGGCATTTATGATCACTGCATGCATAAGGCGGGAAACGAGTGGGAAAGCAGCATCAAGATCGACAGGGAGGGCCAATTCAACTTCTGTTTTAAAGACAGCGCCAATAATTGGGACGATAATAACGGCTTAAATTGGAGTTATAAAATAAAACGATGAACAAATAAGGGAAAGGAGGGGACAGCCCCCTCTTTTCCCTTCCATATTAATGCAAAGACTTTTTGATGTCATCCGGGCCGTCGATTCCCAGAATCTTTCTCAGCTCCTGCTGTTGACTCTCATCAACAAGTTCCTCCACCGAGAGTGTGTATTCCGCTAGCTTATCCGCAATAAAAATGGGCGAACCTGTTCGCAAGGCGAGAGCGATAGCGTCGCTCGGACGTGAATCCAACACACATTCCCCCGATAAGGTGAGGATATTTAATCTGGCATAATAGGTACCGTCATGGATATCGTTGATCTCTACGCTGCGCAGTGAAGCTCCTAGATTTTCACAAACGGTTTTCAAAAGGTCATGCGTCATGGGCCTTTGGGTGATGACCCCCTGAAGTGCCATGGCGATAGACTGGGCTTCAAGAGGCCCCACCCAAATGGGGAGAGCACGGTTTTTACCTTCATCGAACAGCAGAACTACAGGACTTAATGAGAGATCAAAGGCGATCTCTTTGACTTGTACGGGAATCATCTTGTTTTCCCTCCTTCCAAACACACCTTAACTCTATTTTACCAGAGAGAGCGGTCCAAGCAACGGTATTGAATTGCTTCAGCAAGATTAATTTCTTCAATTCTCGGCGATTCAGCAATGTCGGCGATAGTGCGGGCAATTTTAACAACACGATCCAGCGCTCTCATGCTTAACTTTAGTTTATGAAAGGCCTGATAAAGTAATTCTTTAGCATTATTATCCAAAGGGCAGTAACGCGGCAAATGGTGATTCTGCATCTCCGCGTTGCAGTTGATCGCGGCGCCCTGGAAACGCTCCCGCTGCCTTTGACGGGCCTTAGTTATCCTTTTCCCGATCTCCTGTGATGATTCCTCTTTTTTTTCGGCTTTCAGGTCCCTTAATTCCAAACGCGGCGCCTCTACATGCATGTCGATGCGATCCAGGATCGGACCTGAAACCCGGCTGCGGTAGCGCTGGGCTTGATGAGGGGTACAGATGCACTCCCGCCCGGGATCCCCGAGATGTCCGCAGGGACATGGATTCATACTGGCAGCGAAGATAAATCTCGCCGGGAAGGTAAACGCCCCTGCTGCCCGGGTCACTGTGACTATGCCATCCTCCAGCGGTTGCCGCAAGGATTCCAGCACATCCCGGTGGTATTCAGGCAGTTCGTCAAGGAAGAGCACGCCATGCGTGGCAAAACTGACCTCGCCCGGACGGGGAACCCTCCCCCCGCCGATGATGCTCACCGCGGAGGCGGTATGGTGCGGAGCGCGGAAGGGCCGGGCTCTGATCACCGGGTGATCCTTGGGCAAGAGGCCGGCGACGCTGTAGATCCTGGTCACCTCCAGGCATTCCTCGCGGCTTAAAGGGGGGAGGATGGAGGGCAGACGCCTCGCTAAAAGCGTCTTCCCGGCGCCCGGCGGACCGATCATCAGTATATTGTGTCCCCCGGCCGCGGCGATTTCCAGGGCGCGCTTGACCCTTTGCTGTCCCTTCACATCGGCAAAATCAAGGTGAGCGGCCGCGCCCGGCTCAGGCTGCAATTCAAAATCCGGGATGTCCGCGGCCGCAGGCAATTCCTTTTCACCGCGGATGTAGCCGATCATATCGCTTAAATGCCCGGCGCCTTTGGCATCTACCCCCTTGATCAGAGATGCCTCTTCCAGATTGTCATGGGGAACGATAAATATTTTTTGCGGGTGCTCCTTGCCGATGCTGCCGGCCATAGACAGTATGCCGGGGGATGGGCAGATCGTGCCGTCAAGGGAGAGCTCCCCCACAAAAAGATGCCGAGGAATTATTGTTGAGGGAATTTGCCCAGTTGCGGCCAGAATGCCGATAGCTATAGGGAGATCAAAGAGCGATCCCTCTTTGCGCAGATCCGCGGGCGCCAGATTGACCGTGATCCTCTTCACAGGGAATTCAAACCCTGCGTTGCGAATCGCTCCGCGCACCCGCTCCGTTGCTTCTCTGACCGCGGCGTCAGGCAGCCCGACGATATTGAAAGCGGGGAGGCCGCGGGAAACGTCGGCCTCCACCCGCACATAATGCGTCTCCAGACCCAAGCAGCAGCAGCTGTTGACAATGCTCAGCATAGGACTCTCCCTCCCTCAAACCTTAACTACTCATTCTGTGATTGCTTGTTATTTCCTGCCTAATGGAGAAAGTAATTGTCTTTTTGGAGAGAGAGCAAGCAATCACAGGGAGAGTTAGTTAACTGGCCAGACCGCGTACAAAAATAAACTGGCGACGGCTATTAATAAACAGGGAAAACGACAGTGCTGCCGCGACCACCGTAACATAATATCATTCAAACCTGTGAACGCTGATACAGGGATCATCTTTTAAAACATAATATCCCTTTCTCTTGTCGATAATGTTTGCTTCTTTCAATTCCTTTATTGCCTGCACGATCATGACACGTGAAGAACCTAGCATGTCGGCTAATTCTTGTTGGGTGACTTTGAGGTCTATCAATAGTCCTCCGCCTTCATTTTTTTGCCCATATTTGCCGGCTAATCTATAAAACAGATTTAATAATCTCTCCTTAACTGTTTGCCTGTTCTCTTCTCCTTGTTTCTGTAAACTTTCGTAACGTTTTTGGCCTAAGTAACTGATAATCCTCCAGGCAAGCGAGGAGTCCTCTTGAATCAAACTTTTAAATTGTTGCCTGCTAAACGAGCAGACATATGTCTTTTCCATGGCCACCGCGCTTGATATCTCTTTTTGGTCTTGCAAGAGTGAGACCTCGCCAAGAATTTCCCCGGGACCACAGACATCCAATATTATTTCGTCTCCATTCTCAGTGTTTTGAACAATCTTGAGCTTACCTAATTTGATAAGGTAAACAGTGTTTACCTCATCGCCCTGACGGAAGAGGTAATCGCCTTTAACAAGCCTTTTTTTTGCAGTGCAGCTACACAGATTATTAAACTGCCGATTGTCAAGCCCCTGAAATAGTTCTAATTCCTGTAGACAAATTACGCACCGATTCATTTCCCAACCCCCAAAAGCCGCGTTCTTTAATAAAAAAGTTATAGTTTGAACATTGAAATGTCAATATAATAAAAAGAAAATCCCGCCTGTCACAAGCGAGATTTTTCTTTATGTGAAAATGTTCTGCTACAATAATTCCTCAGCCTTTTCTGCTTTAAACAAAACGTGTTTGTCTTCAATACAAGCCTTGCCTGTCAGCCGAAATCCTTTAGGGCCGCCTTCTGTCGTGGCAATTAGCACTTGCATTTTACCGTTTGCTCTGATGTTTTGCCGTGTCCTCTCCATCTTGTAAATTTCGAAGCTGATGGTATCATTTTCTTTTGCTTTACCTTTCGCCACCACAATAGGGTGTGGCTCCCCCTGATCTGATACTGTAACAATAGGGATAAAAGGAACCTTTGCTACCAGATCTTTGATTTCGTCAGTAAACACCATTAATCTCACTCCTTTTAAATAATTTGGATATAGGATCTTACTAGACCGCCGCTTTCTCTAATGCTTCAAGTATATTTTGTTTAAAAGCGGCAAGGCCAACGTACTCAGTTTCGATTGGTACCTGTGTATAGTCAAAGAAATCCAGCAGGTCTTCGTCTTTGATTTCTGTAACACCGGTGTCCAGCAGCAGGATCATGTCATAAAAACCAAAATTATGTCTGGCATCTATCTTATCCCAGCCCTGGCCTCTCTTGAAGATATCCTGCCAGTTCTGAAGCCAGCCAGGAGTAAGGTAAAAAGCCTTGGTGTTTTTTTCTAGCTCTTCTTTACGTTTATGACCCAGGATTAGTTCGATGCAGTTACCTGGAGAAAATTTTACAACATGATATTGTTTAGCAAATTCGTCAAGCTCAGGGTGACACATAGAACCGAAAAGAAGTATTGTTTTATCTTTAATCGCTTCCTCAAGCGCGTCAATAATGCCTTTTTTCAGTTGATCATAGTCGACATGCAAACCTGGTGGTAAATAAGTTATTTTGAGATCTCTGCCCAATGTCGATTCCTCATTTATTTGTTTCAGCGCCTGCTCCAGCTCTGGTTGGAAGATGCCACAGGCGACGATGTGCAGTTCCACTTTACGTTCACCTCCTCTCCGGCAATGTTGTAGTACTATCTGCTCAGCAGATTAATTGTAGCATCTATATAAAAAAGAAAATGTTAAATATTTTACAATATAATAAATATTTTTAAATTGAATTCGGAAAACGTTAACGGCGCGGGGGCCTCATTTGTATTGTTACTCATAGGGAAATTGATAAATTAAGCTCATTCAAATAGAATAAGGCTGATGACCGGTATTGCCAAAATTGGAACTCATGTTAGGGTTTCTGATCTTTAAAAGGGTCGGTATTCTTTTCGTTGGGAGGAAAAGGGATGACTCCGGCAGATACCAATATATTGCTTGTAGAAGACGATGAGGATATAAATAGGCTGATAGCAGATATACTGCAGAGACAAGGCTATCAAGTAAGAAGGGCTTTTTTCGGTTCTGAAGCCCAAATGTGCCTGGAAGCTTTTGATTACGATATTGTTTTATTGGATCTCATGCTGCCGGGTATAGATGGAGAAGATTTGATAGAAGAAGTAAGAAAATCTAAAATTATGCCTATTATAGTCGTCTCTGCCAAAACTTCGGCAAGCGATAAAATAAACGCCTTGCGCCTGGGCGCCGATGATTTTATCTGCAAGCCCTTTGAAAAACAGGAGCTGATGGCCAGGATTGAAGCCCAGTTGAGAAGGTATCAAGAATATTCCTCCGTAAAACAAAAAAAGGATAAGCTGGTTTATAAAAACCTGGTTTTATATACACAGGCGAGGGAAGCTTATGTCCAGGGCAAAAGTATTGCCTTGACGCAGAGAGAGTTTTCCATTCTGGAGCTCCTAATGAGTAATCCCGCAAAAGTGTTTACCAGAGCTAATATATATGAATCTGTCTGGAATGAAGGTTTTCTAGGGGACGATAACACTATCAATGTGCATATCAGTAATTTGCGCTCCAAACTCGCTGCATATGATCAAGGCACCGAATACATCCAGACAGTATGGGGGATTGGCTTTAAGCTAAAAGGCCGGGAAAGCGAGCTTTAGACTTTCTTAAGATTTACTTTAGCTTATCTTGTTGATTGTCCCGTACAGTATGATACAGATGCGATCAACAAGGTAAGGAGGTAAAGCCATGTCTGAAATAGTCCTTAGAACCCGTAACTTAACAAAAAGATACGGCAAAGAATTTGCAGTTAAAGACGTCGGTATGACCGTCAAAAAAGGAGAAATATACGGGTTTATAGGCAAAAACGGCGCCGGCAAAACAACTTTAATACGACTGGTTACCGGGCTGATCCATAAGACAAGAGGGGATATAGAACTCATGGGGGCTTGCAGTGAAAAGGATTTGCATAGCGCCAGAACTATGATAGGCAGCATAGTAGGATTCCCATACTTTTATGGCAATATGACGGCTCGTGAGAATTTGGAGGTCTCTAGACTGGTGAGGAATATCGCCGGGGAAAAGTGTTTGTATGAGGCCTTAGCCTTGGTCGGGCTGGAGACGACAGGCAAGAAAAAAGTAAAAAGTTTTTCGATGGGCATGAAACAGAGGCTGGGCATAGCCAACGCTCTTTTAGGAGATCCCAGGTTTCTGATCCTGGACGAACCGGTAAACGGCCTTGATCCCATCAGTATTGTGGAAATGAGGGAGCTGTTTAAGAAAGTAAACAGAGAAAAAGAGGTTACTATTTTAATCTCCAGCCATATATTGGAAGAGCTTTCTGCTATCGCCACGGCATACGGCATCATTGACAACGGCCGTTTGGTGGAAGAGATCAGCGCCGGGGAATTAAGGGAAAAATGCCAGCGGTATATTGAAATAGATGTCATTAAACTACAGAACGCGGTGGTTATTTTGGAAGAAAAATTTAATATCCGCGATTATGAAGTGCTGCCCAATCATATTATTAGAGTTTTCAGCCACCTGGATGCTGTCGGGGAGATTAACGCTTCTTTGTTAAAAGAAGGGGTAACCGTTAATCAGATCGGCTTAAAGGGGCAGAATTTAGAGGATTATTTTATCCATGCTATTGGAGGGAACGCTGATGCTTAGATTAATAAAAGCAGAGTTTTACAAGCTCTTTAAGAATAAAACCTTTAAAGTCCTAATTGCTTTTATCATGGTGCTTGCTATAGCCGCCGCGGGTTTAATGTTCCTCGATTCTTCCGAGGGTTTTATAGGAGATAATGACGGAGCGCCGGAGCAGCAGAACGGTCCCGCGCAAATTCCGTCCGCGGCAGAGGAGAGAGAACCCGCAATCAAGCCCGGGGAGTCAGGCATACAATTTGAATCATCCGTCCCTGAGCGCCCTACGGGGAAAGAAACATTTCAAGGCGCCTTTGGCGGCGGCTTACTGGAGATATTCTTTGTTGTTTTGACGGCAGCGCTGGTGGTCGGGGAGTATGCCGCGCAGACGATAAAAAATATTTTAGCTTACGGCAACAAAAGAGAGCATTATTATCTGGCCAAGTTCATTGCTCTTTGCTGTGGCATGGTGATTATAACAGGGCTCATGGCGGCTGTTCCAACGCTTGCCGTTACGCTTAAATACGGCTGGGGTGCTCCTTTTAGCTTTGGAGAAGCCGCCTGGGTATTAAAAATATTCTTCTCTAAAACAATAGTAGGGGCTGTGATCCTGAGCATAGTTATGCTCATCGCTACCCTCAGCCGGCATTACGGGGCTACCGTCGCTCTAGGTATCGTGCTGTTCACCGTCAGTCCGTCTTTCCTTGGTTTTTTTGTCGGCAAATATGCCTGGTTTGATAAATTGTATAAATTAACCCCCTTGTATAATTGGCCTGTCATTACCGCGGTCGGGGCCGCTGATTCCCATATATTGACGGCTGTGAAGGTTTCTATTCTTTCATTAATTATTCTGCTGGGCATGGGCGTGTTGCTATTTAAAAAACAGGATGTTGCTTAGAAGGTATAAGGTTTTCCCTGGAGACTAAGCTGTAGTCCGGCAGCGCCGTGCGACTTGATAGGAGTGAGTAGAGCCATGTGGGTCATCATACTTTTGTCTCTAATAAATATGGCTTTACTCGCTTATATTTTTAGATATAAAAAAGAGTTGAGCTATATTTCCCGGCAAATGAAGACCAGCAAAGGTAATTTTTATAATATCAGGATGGGGATGCTCAATCATGAGATGGAGGACCTGGTATCGGGAATTAATGAATTGTACGCATTGAATCAGCGTATAAAAGTAAAAAATAAGAAAAGTGAAGAAGAACTGTGGCAAAGCGTTACCGGACTAACTCATGATTTAAGAACTCCTCTTACTTCAATAATGGGCTATATAGAGCTTTTAAAGGATGAAAATATAAGTGAGGCTGATCAAGAAAAGTACTTTACGGTAGTAGAGAAAAGAACAAAGGCGCTCCAGGGTTTAATCTTCGACATATATGAATTATGCAAAATAGAGGGGAACCTTACCTTAAACTACAAGCTTGTTAATTTAAAAGATATTTTATTGGAAACGATCATTCTTTTTTACAATGATTTTGAAAAAAGGGGTATCCGTCCTGTTATCGACATTGATGAGAGTGTTCCCTCTATAATTGTGGATGAAGAAGCCGTGCAGAGGATATTTTTAAACCTGATCGATAATTTGCTTAAACACGCTGAAAAAGATGCGGTTATCTCCCTGAAAGTAGGAAAGGAACATATCCTCACTCAGTTTAAAAATAGAGTGGAGCATATGCGGGAAGAAGACATGGAGAGGATCTTTGACAGGTTCTATACCGCAAAGGCGGACAGAAGTGACAAAAACACAGGGTTAGGATTGAGCATTGTTAAAATTTTGGTTGATAAGATGGGTCACAAAGCAGAAGCCGCGCTGCAAGGCAATTTGTTTGTCGTTTCTATAGAATGGGCTATCAAGCCGCCGCAGGAATACGGTTCCCTCAGCTAAGGAGCATTCTGTCATTGTCCAATTGGGCGCCGACTTTGCGGCTGAACTGATCGATCAGCCACTCAACCGTGACTCCTTGCTTATCCTTGCCGTTCAAATCCATGATGATTCTTCCGTCATGCATCATTATGGTTCTGTCGCCGTATTCAAGAGCGGCCTTCATGTTGTGGGTGATCATGATCGTGCAGAGCTTTTCTTCCTTTACGATTTCATCTGTCAGCCGCAGGACCTTTTTGGCAATTGACGGATCAAGAGCAGCTATGTGCTCATCGAGCAGCAGCAGCTTCGGTTTGACGATTGTCGCCATCAGCAGGGTAAGGGCCTGACGCTGTCCTCCGGAAAGGCTTCCCACCTTTTCTTTTACTCTGTCATCCAATCCCAGTCCAAGGAGAGCGAGCTTTTCTTTGAAAAAAGCGACATCGTCCCTGGTTATACCCGGCCGCAGACCCTGCGGCTTACCTTTGGCATAAGCAATGGCTAAATTCTCTTCGATGGTCATGTCGAAGGCTGTACCCATCAAAGGATCCTGAAAGACGCGGCCGATATACTGCGAGCGCTTATACTCCGGGGTGTACGTAATATCCGTGCCGTCAAGAAATATACGGCCTGCATCGATTTCATAAACGCCGGCTATACAATTGATCAACGTTGACTTCCCCGCTCCGTTTCCCCCTATAACTGTGACAAATTCACCCTTGTCCAGAAAAAGGCTCGCATTATCAAGAGCGGTTTTTTCGTTAATGCTTCCTTTGTTAAAGGTTTTACAAATGTCTGCAACCCTGAGCATCACATCTGCCCTCCTTCACAGCCGCCGTTGGCTCTCTTGTTTTTCCATGATTGAAACTTCTCATTTATGACCGTCATAGAAAGAGCGCCGGCGACAATTACTGCCGACACGAGTTTTAGATCGGTCGGCGGCATACCCAACCACAGAGCGACAGTTATCACAAACCTGTACACTACTGCGCCGAGGACCACCGCTATAAGCCTGCGCAGCAGTGTTTTCACGCCAAATAAGACCTCTCCTATGATCACTGAGGCTAGTCCGATGATCACCATCCCGATACCCATACTCACGTCGGCAAATCCCTGATACTGAGCTATAATAGCTCCTGACAGCGCAACAAGGCCGTTGGAAAGCGCAAGCCCAATAATTATCGTAACATTGGTGTTCACGCCGAGCGCCCTGACCATCTGGTCATTGTCCCCTGTAGCTCTCAATGCAAGGCCCAGCTTTGTTTTCAGAAATAAGTACAACAGAAACAAAATCAGCGCGAGTATCAACATAAGAAAGAACAGTTTTGTATACCTCGCCCCGGCAAGCCCCTGCAAAAAACTGAAGATGAGGGGCTTATTTAAGAGGGGAATGTTCGGCCTGCCGCCCATCACCTTAAGGTTAATCGAGTAAAGCGCAAGCATCATCAGTATACCTGAAAGCAGGGGCTGGATTTTAAGCTTTGTCGTAAGCAGTGCGGTCACTGTACCGGCGATAAAGCCTGCTAAAAAGGCAAAAGCCAGCCCAATGAAAGGCTGGCTGATGCCGATCATAATTGCCGACACAGCGGCGCCCAATGTGAAGCTGCTGTCCACCGTCAGATCGGGTATATTAAGTGTTCTGAACGATATAAAAACACCGAGCGCCATGATCGCATAGATAATACCGAGTTCCAGAGAGCCCTGTAGCGTTGCCCAGGAGATCAGCTGCATAATGCTTTTCGCCTCATTTTAAATGCTGATTTGAACTAATTCTTAAAAACCTGTTTTGCTTCTGCAAGGACATCCTCAGGAAATGTAATCCCTATTGCAGCAGCGGTATCTTGATTTAAATAGATTTCCACCGCATCCATGGTCTTGACAGGCATCTCGGCCGGCTTCTTGCCGTTTAATATTTCTATCGCCATCTTGCCCGTTTCCTGTCCCAGAACCTGATAGTTGACGCCATAGGTCGCCAGGCCGCCGTCCTTGACCATGGAGTCCGCGCCAACATAAATCGGTTTCTTGGCGGCGTTTACCACCTGTGCAACAACCGGCATGGCCGAGGCAACAGTGTTGTCAATCGGAGAAAACAAGATGTCGGCTTTTTCCGCCAGTGTCTGAGTTGCCTGCTGCACCTCAGATGTGTTGGTGACTGTGGACTCAAGCACTGTCATCCCATTTTTGCCGGCATATTCCTTAAGGTTGTTGATGACCGACACCGAATTGGCTTCTCCTGAATTGTAAAGTGCGCCGATGGTTTTGAAATCAGGTGTGATTCGTTTGGCAAGCTCCATGATCTGCTCTGCGGAAACCGCGTCAGAAGTTCCTGACACATTGGCGCCCGGCCGGTCAAGGCTGGCGACAAGCCCCGCGCTCACAGGGTCGGTGCAGGCCGCAAAAAGCACCGGGATTTCCTTTGTTTCACCAGCCGCTGCCTGTGCGGAAGGGGTGGCGATGGCCACAATTAGATCATAGTTGTTATTGGCAAACTTCTGGCAAATGGTCTTTAGATTGGTCTGATCACCCTGTGCATCCTGATAGTCGATTTTAATATTATCTCCATTATGGTAGCCTTCATTTGCCAGTTCTTTGATGAATGATTCTCTGATGGTGTTAAGCGAGGGGTGTTCCCTGATCTGGACGATACCAATCGTCTTGATGTCGTTGGATGCAGCTCCGTTTGTCCCATTACTGCATGAGGTGAAAATTCCGATAAACAAGGCAAGAATAGATCCCAATAGTACTACCTGAAAAACCTTTCTCATCTCAACTCTTCTCCTCTCGTCTAACTATATTTAGTTTATAATCTATGCATGAACGCCCGCCCTTATGTAAGGAAAGGCGTAACTGCCTGCTGGAAAAAGTATGCGTCCTGACGCGGATACAGGGGGATATATGACTACCGGTTGAAGTGATGGTAGCATAATAGCAACAGACATGTCAATTACTTTTAGAGATTGATCTCATATTGCTTCAGCGTTGGATAAGAGGTAGTATTGAACAAAAGAGAAAAAATCTGTAGGAGGCAGCCAAATGTCCAGATGTTTAATTGTTGTTGATTATCAAAACGATTTCGTATGCGGCTCACTTGGATTTGCTGGAGCTGAACTGCTTGACCGCGCTATTGCTGAAAAAATACAAAAGTACCGTGCAAACGGCGATACTGTCGTCTTCACATTTGACACCCACGGTGAAGATTATCTAAAAACGCAGGAGGGTAGGAATCTGGCCGTACCGCACTGCCTTAAAGGAAGTGCAGGACACGAACTTTATGGTGAAACCGCCAAGCTGATACTGGACACCGATCAACGCTTTTATAAGCCAACATTCGGTTCCGACGAATTATACGAATACTTAAAGGCAACACCCTTCACCAGCATTGAACTTGTAGGGCTTGTATCGAATATCTGCGTCATAGCCAATGCCCTTCTCGCCAAAACGGCGCAGCCTGAAACGCCGATTATTGTTGATTCCGACTGTACTGCAAGCCACGACACTAAGCTTAACGAAGCGGCACTAGCCGTCATGAAAGGGTTACAGATCAGAGTAGTGAAGAAGGTTAATGATTCGGGGCCCTTCTATCACGGCACGAAGTCAGACCTCAAAATTGGCGATGTGCTTATGCCGGGGTACAACTCCAATTACGGCGAGGGCAGGGAAGCAAACTTTGTTTATCTGACCGGAACTATGGACGCAGCGGTATGGGGAGCGGAACTTGCGGCGGGGGAAGGGCCAGGGAGAATTTACATCGTAGAACCTACAGGTACCATTGAGGACGACCCAAACCTGACCGACAAGAAGTTTCCGGGCAATCCCACAAGGTCATACCGAACCCGCGAACCGCTCCGTATAGTCGGTGAAGTTAAAGACTGGGAAGGACACTCGCCGGAGGTACTCGCCAAAATGCGCGATAGCCTAAAACTCATGAAAGAACAAGGCATTGAAGCAATC
>DHAA01000078.1:63315-64721 GCA_002397275.1 Thermacetogenium sp. UBA4966
TACATCGCCCATGCCGAAACCAATAAAGCTGAGGCTGAAACCCTTATTCCAGCACAGCTTGAAGTGATAGGCCGCGATGACCATTAAACGCGGGGATCTGTTTCTGGTCAATTTTAATCCGGGCAGGGGAAGTGAACAAGCCGGGTATCGACCCGCTGTTGTTATCCAAAACAATGTCGGTAACAGGCATGGCAGCACTACAATAATAGCAGCAATAGCAGCCATTACAACCTCAATTAATAAGATCTACCCGTTTATGGTTCGTTTACACAAGGGTGAAGTTGGTCTGGATCAAGAAAGCGCTGTTAATCTAGCCCAGATTCTGACCTTAGACAAGGACCGATTGGATAAAAAACTAGGTTATCTTTCTGATGAGAGAATGACTGAAGTGGATAAGGCAATAAGATTAAGTTTAGGTTTATAGTTAGTTTGTTCATCTAAGACCGCAAAGGATCATCCTCGGTTATCCATGTGACAGCAACAATCGTGGTATAGTATGGAATGGATTTCAAATGAATAAGAAGGCATTGTATTTGCTGTTGGCAATGTTACTTCTTGGATAACACCCTGGAAGTAGCTGTCTTCCCAGGGATGGTAGATCTATCAATAAAAAGCAACGAGATAGGGTTGCAGAAAAAGGCATCCAATACATATGCGCCTATTTGCAAAGCAGTCAGAACATTATGAACAAAATGGCGTTTAATACTGTGAATAGTTCGTTTTTATGGAGGGGTACTATGAACAGGTTATCTAAATCTAAGAGACCTAAACTCAAACTGAAAATGACGAAACTTGAGTATATTATCATGGGATTATCCATACTGTTGATTGTTATGAATTGGGTTATTGTAATCGCCAATCTCAGGGAACCAGATGTAAGCGATAAGCGCGACATCTTTATATGGCCGTTGCTTGCGTCAATTACTTTTTTTGCATTAAGTGTTGCGGCTAGGTTTCCTCATCTCTGGAATTATATACATCCAATTACACATGAAAATGCAGAGAGACAATATAAAAATTGTCAAGTTTGTTTGGGACTGACGGGTTTGGTAGTCGCTCTTATTTCTTTATTCGTAGAGTTAGATGAAATTGCATCTGTTAAGGGCGCAGAGAGTATTGTATGGGAACTGTTGGTCTGGATCAGCGCAATACTGTTATATGTTGTTACAGGTTATATGATTTACAAAATGAATAAACTCAAATGATTTATACCTATGTATTTAAATAGATACGGGGCGAAAATAGTGAAAATAAATAACAAAGGCAGTATTTTAGTAGGCCCGCATCAAATAGGCATCGATATTACTAACTCAACTTTCGCAGCAACAAACAGCCAGCCTTTCCTTGAAAAATGAGGGTAAATTGCTGATTAAGTAGTCAATCAACCTGCGGATCTCTTCCTCAGC
>DHAA01000078.1:64989-66206 GCA_002397275.1 Thermacetogenium sp. UBA4966
TCGTTAAGCTCGTCGCAACAGATGTAAAACAATTCGCCGATGGTTCTCGGGTCTTCACCACTCCTGCTTTCAAGGGAAAGCAGGATGTATCTGATGAACACGATAGCTGTACTCGCTACCATGGAATCGTAGGAACGTCCCTGAAACTTTTTGGCTAGTTTCAGGCAGGACTTGGACATCTTGAAGAAAACCTCTATACTCCAGCGCTTGCCGTAGATGCGAACTACCTCTTCATCCGGCAGGTCGGTATCTGTGGTAAGAAGCGCCAACCATTTCTTCTTGGTTTTTCGGTCCCTGACGAATACGATCTTGGCAGATACCTGTTCTCCGTCTTCGAGTTGGCCGATGCCGACAATTATGGAGGCGAGGATCTTGGCCCTGCCCCGTTTTTTCCGAACGGCGCCATACAGCTTATTCAGATTCAGCTTCTGCCCCTGGTAGTCGTAATAAACCTTAGGCATCGACTTCAGCATACAGATGACGTGCAGCTTCTGCTCCCGGATCTTTCTGGCCACGGCAGGGAAGGCAAACCAACTATCAAAAAGGAGGTAACTGGCCGGAACCATGTACGCCCTGGCGCTTTTGAGCAGATCCAGTAAGACGTCGGTACTCTTGCGGACAGCCTCCTTCCGTAGCCGATAGCCGTTAGATCGTTTGTCCATGGAATCGTTCATGCCACACAGCCGGTTTGACTCCTTTTCGGAACTGAGCAGGGAAAAGGCCAGAGGCAAGAAGGTATTGCCGTCCGACCAACCAAGAGTCAGCATCCGAAAACCACGGTCGTATCTGTGCTTAACATGGTCAAAGACCCTGGCCAGCAGTTCCACCGACTTGCTTCGGGACCGACTGAACAGTGAGTCGTCTACGATGAAAACGTTAACTCTCTTTTCGTCGGTAAGCGGAACGATACGGCTGCGAATGATCTGGGAACTCAAAAACAGTAAAAACTTGCGCCAGTTATAGTGGCAGTCGTTTAAAAACCGGTAGACAGCATCTTTTTGAAATGGAGATGAGTCGGTATTGATATCCAGGTAACGGTACAGATTCTTGCCTAAAAAAATTAAGGTCACAAGAAACTGCAGTAGTTCTTTGCAGGGAAAACCCTTCTCCTTTTTGAAATTAGATTTCGCTAATATTTGACCTATCTTGTGTTCCTTAAAAAAGTTGGCAACATAATTGGCTGACCTATTTTCATCGGTAATGTTTTCTGGTAAGAT
>DHAA01000140.1 GCA_002397275.1 Thermacetogenium sp. UBA4966
CCACGTCCTTATCAGGAATCACTATCTCCAGCTTAATTTTCGGGAGCAGGTTAATACTGTACTCGGTACCGCGGTAGACCTCGGTCCGACCCTTTTGCAGCCCGCAGCCGATCACCTGGGTTACGGTCATACCGTGAAGTCCGAACTCATTGATAGCCTCTTTAACATTTTCCAGCTTGCCGGGGCGTAAGATGCATTCGATCTTGGTCAAGACAATTCCTCCTTTTTAGGTTGATGACAAGGAAATCAACTCTCCTCACAGTCAAATCAACTGGTCATCAAGCCGATTTACCTCTCGCTGCCGGACTTAAGAGCAGTCGCCTTGGCAGCGCCGAAGGATGAAGCAGAAAGCACGAAGTCGGCGTAGGCGTCCTCGCCGTGTTGTGTAAAATCGAGACCAACGTCTTGTTCTTCGTCGGTGGCCCGCAGTTTAGTGAAAACACCAATCACTTTCAGGACGACAAAGGTACCTACTATGGCCATCCCCCAACTGGCCCCGATAGCGATAAACTGCTTGCCGAGCAAGCCCGCGTTGCCGCCGAGAAACAGTCCGTCGACAGCCGCCTCATTGACGGCTGTGGAAGCAAACAGACCGGTGGCTATGGCGCCCCAGGTACCGCCGACGCCATGTATACCAAAGGCGTCCAGGGCGTCGTCATAACGGAGCCTCGCCTTGAGCACACCCACAGCCGCATAACATACCACCCCGGAAACCAATCCGATGATTATAGATGGTATCGCCGATACGAAGCCGGAGGCGGGGGTGATGGCCACGAGACCGGCTATAGCGCCTGAAGCGGCGCCCAGCGTGGTCGGTTTACCGTGATGAATCCACTCAGCCACTACCCAGGAGAGCACAGCCGCGGCAGTAGACAATTGGGTTACCACAAAGGCGCTGGCAGCCAGATCGTTGGCGCCGAGGGAGCTGCCGGCGTTAAAACCGAACCAGCCGAACCACAATAGAGCCGCGCCCAATACCACAAAAGGCAGGTTGTGCGGGATCATAGGCTCGCTGCCGAGTCCCTTTCGTCTGCCCAGCATCAGGCAAGCCACCAGGCCGGAAACACCGGACAGCATATGCACCACGGTGCCTCCCGCAAAGTCCAGGGCGCCGAGGTTGCGCAGCCATCCGTCAACTCCCCATACCCAGTGGGCTACGGGGTCATACACCAAGGTGGTCCAAAGCACTAAAAACGCCATGAAAGCCGGAAAGCGCATTCTTTCAGCAAAGGCTCCGGAGATCAGAGCTGCGGTTATGACAGCGAACATCATCTGAAAGACCATAAACGCTTGCTGGGGAATTGTGGCCGCATAGTCCGGGTTAGGGCCAAACCCGACATTTTTCAGTCCCAGCCAGTCCAGACTGCCGATAAGGTGGTTGACGTCGGGTCCGAAAGACAAGCTGTATCCCCAGAGCGGCCACTGCAGGCTGATGATAACCATAGCGAAAAAGCTGTACATAATAGTGCTCAGAACATTTTTTTTACGGGACAGGCCGCCGTAGAAAAGGGCCAGACCGGGTAGAGTCATAAGCATCACCAGCGCCGCGGAAACCAGCACCCAGGCAGTGTCGCCGGTGTCAATTTGAGCAGCCGCTCCCGCCGCCTCTTCAGCCCAGACCAGCCCCGGTGAAATTAAGACAAACGCAGCGGCTATCAATGTTGCGCACGTTAGCCGGTTTTTCATTTTCTTCTTCCTCCTTTTTTTTAACTTCATCAGAGAACCACTGTCGGCTGCGCTTCTCTTGAAGGTGGCGCCCCGCTTCGCGAGGGCAGCGACTGTCAAAGGCTCTCTTTATAAACAGAAAACGCTCTTCTGAAACAGGTTTTACCCTGCTCGAAGAGCGTCGCTGCTCATAGAAAAGGCTGCGCTGGCTCCGACAAAAAAAGCTTTCCAGGAAGGTACTCTTCCCAAAAAGCGTCATTGCCCTTGATACTTCTTTGTATCAAATTTATTTCTATAACTTATTTTATTATATTAAAAGGTTCCCTGACCGATGTCAAGAGGTCCCGAAAAATTTTTTAAGGTATCGGCATCTCCTTTGAGCAGATTATAGACGAAGTCATTAGGCTGGCGACGCGGGGAGGCGAACGCTCCGCCTTGGAAGAACGGATATCTCAAAAAGTTTTTTAATTTTATTTAATGCCTTTATCAATCATTCTTATAATCATTGAATCAAATCCGGAACTATTGTACATAAACATGACGATATCCGTATCGGCGCAGTTTATTATCTCTTCATAGCTCATATCAATTTTCGTTATATTTCTGGGGTCGACAAATATAACTTCACTGAACAGATCAGCGAACAACAAAGTCGTAGGCGCCTGGTAAGAATCTCTAAACACAAGGATCTTTTTATCTGTAAGAGCATTATCGTTTTTTATTTTAAGCATGTTGCATACACCGCCTCTAATGTATGCCCCGCCATAATCCCATTCATCTTTATCTCTTAAAGTGGCGATAACATCCTCTGCTTGTAATTTTATATCTTTTCTGCCGTCATTTAAGAAATATTCATAATTCCCATTTTCTAAATAAACATATATCGGGTCCTCGTCTTCCTTGACTATCATATTCAAATTGCTATTGTAACTGCCGACAAAATCTTTCTCATCATACTCCATCGTTTTGTACATACTAAAGTGTTCTTTTAGCACTTCGGGAGAAATACCCAGATTCATCTCCTGAACCATTAGCTTAAACCCTTCAAAAGCTCCCGTGCCATTCCAGTGATGGTCGGTTTTAAAATACATTTTTTCTCGCTGTCGGTCGCTAAACTTATTCAACATTTTTTCATCGAGATCTATAAATGTGATAATATTTGAATTCAATCGGGACTTAAAGGCATCTTTGTTAATATCTATATTTTCTTTGTTGTCTACAAACTCAGGATACAGGTGCTTAAGCATATTGGTCTTATGGGGCGTCAATGTGAAATACACGTCTTCCCCCAAATTATGGCTGATCTGAGCCAATTCATTTATGCTACCGGCATATTTATCCAACTGCCCGGGAGTTAAAACTCTAGGGAACATGCCTAAAATCCAATTATCCCTGCCCAGATAGTAATTGCCAACCACACTTTTGCCTAATATAGCTTCAAGCATCCTCTGTATCCTCAGCATCTCTTTTCTGAATACGAATTGGTCTTGATAATAATCTTCAAATTTTGAAGGATAGGCGCCTTCCTTTATATCCTCCATACTTGGTTTCTCTTCTAAGCTTCTATTTTCCGAAACGCTCACCGTTTCTTCCGGCACAACCAAATTCATTAAAAAGAAAGAGAATATTACTATTAAAAATGGTATTACAATATATTTTGCTTTTTTCTCATTCATTTTCGATTCCCCATTTTTCAAAATCTGAAGTAAAGAAACGGATTATAACTGTTATTATTTAACAAAAGAACAACGATAAACATACAAACTATGAGTATTAAACTGTGCAGCGCATAAGCCCAGCTACTTTGTAATAATTTTTCGTTCAATTTACCCTTTAATTCTTTGACCAGTGGTGTGGAAAATATTAAAGAGGCAACGATCACATACCAATAGTCATTTATGCATATTAAAAGTTCGTTATTTATCATCGGGTTTGTACCCAATCCCATGATCACCTTGATCAGGCCTATTCCCTGGCTTATATTATTCGCCCTAAAAAATACCCAACCGATAAGAACGATAAATAATAAATAAATATGCCTAATTATTTTAGGAGATTTTTTTAAAAGTCTTTCTAAGAAGGTCTTTTCCAACATTATGAAAAATCCATAGTACAGTCCCCAAGCTACAAAGGTCCAACTTGCTCCGTGCCATAAGCCGGTTAAAAACCATACTACAAATAAATTCCTATATAACATTATTCTTGATACCCTGTTTCCTCCCAGCGGAATATATAAATAATCTCTGAACCAGTTGCCTAGAGATATATGCCATCTTCTCCAAAACTCAGAGACGGACTGCGATATATACGGATAATTAAAGTTCTCTAAGAAGTCAAACCCAAACATTTTACCAAGCCCGATGGCCATATCACTATAACCGCTAAAATCGAAATAGATTTGAAGAGCATAGCATATTACCCCCAGCCAGGACTCGCCGACCGATAAACTGGATATGCCTGTGGCAAATACTTTATCAGCCACTGCTGCTAATTGATTGGACAAAATAACTTTTTTAGATAATCCAAGAACAAATCTGTTTACTCCATCTGCAAACTTTTCTAAGGAATGCTTTCTTCCCGCTATCTGTTGATCAACTGTTTTATATCTAATTATAGGTCCCGCAATAAGTTGTGGAAATAAGCTGATATATAACGCCAGGTCACAGATATTCCTTTGCGCTCTGGTATCTTTTCTATAGATATCTATCACATAACTCATTACATGAAACGTAAAAAAGGAAATCCCCAGGGGCAGCTTTATACCTTGTATCCCAAATATAAAATCAGCGTATTTAAATATAGCCAGTAAGCCCAAATTAAATATAATCGACACACTCAGCCATAACTTTCTATTGGCTTGGGAAAGGGCGTCTACTCTGAGTCCAACAAAATAATTAAACACTATAGACAACAGCATTAACCATACATACTTCGGTTCGCCCCAGGCATAAAAAAATAAACTTGCCGCTAATAACAAGTAATTTTTATACTTATCATTCAGCAAATAGTAGCCGATTAGAACAATTGGCAAAAATACGAATAAAAACACTAAACTACTGAATACCGTTTTCCCTCTGCCTCCTAATTTAAGTAAGATGATTTAAGTAAGACGTTCCCTCAAATTAAATATATATGCAAGCAATGCCTTTCTTATTCCCGCAGTATATCTCTTTCATAAACATTCCCCCATTTCAAATAATCCCGTAAGCTTGCTCCTTTCTTCCCCGTACATAGAGAATACTATCCCAAGCTTACAAAACGGTTTAATTTTCTTGACAGTTTTGTAAGGTTATAAAAATTTGCCACCTGCAGCAGAAAAAAAGCCTCCGATGCCCGGAAGCCTTGTCATTACTGGTGCGCCATCAGGGAGTCGAACCCGGAACCTTCTGATTAAGAGTCAGCTGCTCTGCCAGTTGAGCTAATGGCGCATTTCCTATATTTATATTTACTTATATTTATGGCTGGGGCGGAAGGATTCGAACCTTCGCGTGCGGGATCCAAAGTCCCGAGCCTTACCGCTTGGCTACGCCCCATTAGGAAACAATGGGGTGGGTGATGGGACTTGAACCCACGACCCTCAGGGCCACAACCTGATGCTCTATCCTGCTGAGCTACACCCACCATCATAAAAGTGAATTAGCATGTAACATTTTAAATGTTATTTGGGGCGTTGTCAAGTAACGCCAAACTGTTCCAACTAGACCAGGGATGCGCCCGCGGCAAACGCTTTCAAGTTTACCTGCCGGTAAGCCGGTTTAACGGCTTCAGCCACAATTGACGGCCAGTCAACCAGGCCCTCGAGGCCCGCCAGTTTGACCATGGCGCCTAGCAGCACCACATTCATTACCCTCAGGTTCCCCAATTTATCGGCTGCTCCGTCCGCGTCAATGGTGTGCAGGGAAATGGGATATTTAGACAACCGCTCTTCAATATCCTGCGGGTAATCTACAGCCCCGGTCAAAACAGGAAGAGATGGTATTTCCCTTGCGTTCATCAACAGAGCGCCGTTTCTTTTTAAAAAATGCACGTAACGCAGGGCTTCCAGCTTCTCCAGGGTTATCAATAGATCCACAGCGCCTGCCCCTACGAGCGGGGAGTAAACCCTCTCTCCATAAGAAAGCTGGGTAACCACGCTTCCGCCGCGCTGGGCCATGCCGTGTACCTCGGAGCTTTTCACATCATAACCGGCTTTAATCAAACCTGCGCAGAGAATACGCGAGGCCAAAAGGATCCCCTGCCCTCCTACTCCGGCCAGCATCACTCTTTTTGTCCCCTGTGCCATTACCCGGACACCTCCTCGTCATTGACTTGGATCGCTTCTTTTTTGCATAGCTGCCCGCAGACGCCGCACCCGGCGCAGGTGAGGGGTTCGATCACAGGATATCCCTCATCCCCTAAAGAAATAGCGGGACACCCCAGGCGGAGACAGGATTTGCACTTGCTGCAGGCGCCTTTATCCACATCCATCAAGGGCCCCTTCTCCACCCCCTTGATCAGGCGGCAGGGCGATTTGATGACGAGAGCCACCCGGTCCTTGGCCTCCTTAGCCTCCCGGATAGCGTCTCTGATCCCCTTGAGGTCAAAGGCGTTGATCTCCAAGACGCGGTCATAACCGACAGCCATAAAGATGCGCTCCGGTTCCTGCATAAAAGTATCCTCGCCGCTCAGCGTCCGCCCGGCGCCGGGGTTCTGCTGGCGCCCGGTCATCGCGGTGATCCTGTTGTCCAGTACCACAGGGACGAACGCCCTTTTATTAAAAATAGAATCGATGGCGCCGGTGATCCCGGAATGATAGAAGGTGGAGTCGCCGACAACCCCGAAGATCTTCTTCCCCTGCGGGGGATTGATGCTCATGCCCAGGGCGATGGAATATCCGCCCCCCATGCAGGCGGAGACATCGATCCCATCCAGCGGCGGAGCGGCGCCCAGGGTGTAGCAGCCGATATCCCCCACAACCGTAACCTTCTCTTTCCTCGCCAGATAGAAGAAGGCGCGGTGCGGACAGCCGGCGCAGAGAATGGGAGGCCGCGCCGGAACGCCGGCGGCAGGCTCTTTAGCCGCGGGATCCAATTCTTCCAGGGGCTCGAGGCCTGCTTTTTCCAGGGAAACGGCCACAGCCTGCGGATTCAACTCAAAGAAGGGGGAGATATGCTTCTTCCCCTCACATTCAATGCCCATAGCACGGACATTAAACTCCAGATAGGGATCCAGCTCTTCGACAACATAGATCTTCTTCACCCGGCGGGCAAAATCCTGAATGATCCCCTGATTCAAAGGGTAGATAAGCCCCAATTTCAAAACCGAATAGCGGTCGCCGAAGGCCTCTTTCACATAATTGTATCCTGCCCCGGAGGTGATGATCCCCGCATCTCGATCGGTAATCTCCATTACGTTTGCCTTCGCCGCTGCCTCCGCGTCCTTACTCAGCTTGGTCAGGTTCTCCTCCAGGATTATCCTGCGCGCCCGGGCGTGAGCAGGTAGCGTAACAAACTTGGGAACATTGCGCTCATATGCGCGTATCTGCCTTTGATAAGCCTTTTCCGGGTCGATCTCCACAAGGCTGCGGGAGTGACAGACGCGCGTCACCATCCGCAGGAAAAAAGGCACATCATAGCGCTCGCTCAAGTCAAAGGCCAGAGCCGTAAAATCGCGGCATTCCCGGCTGTTCGACGGCTCCAGCATCGGCGCCTTGGCATGCAGGGCATACCACCTGTTGTCCTGCTCATTTTGGGAACTGTGCATCCCCGGGTCATCGGCGGTCACAATCACCAGCCCCCCGTTGACACCCATATAGGCAAATGTAAAGAGAGGATCAGCGGCAACGTTGACCCCCACATGTTTCATGGTCACCAGACTGCGCAGGCCGGTCACACAAGCCCCATAGGCTTGTTCCAGAGCAACCTTTTCATTGATCGACCAGGCGCACTGAGGGCCTGCCTTCTTCTCCAAAACCTCGATGATCTCTGTACTGGGTGTACCTGGGTAGCCGATCCCCAGCCCGGCGCCGGCCTCAAAAGCACCCTGGGCAACAGCCTCGTTTCCTGATAAGATGATCTTCTGCAATCTTTCTCTCCCCTCCCTCTATGGGATACGGCGCCGCTGCCGGAAGATTCTACCGACAGGGTCAACCGTCGACAAAAAACAACTTAATATATTCGACAGGCAGGGGAAATAATCCTTTACCCCCTGTTTCTCTGGTCAAAGACACGCCGCGTCTTTCTCTCGCTGCGGGGCAAACTCCGCTGGGTCACTATTTCCACATCGGCCAGGATTCCGATCACCCGCTTGACATTCCGCCTGCAGGCAGCTGCTGTTGCAACGGGATCGGCTTGCTCTTCCCCCTCTACTCTCAGCAGTATGCGGTCTCTTCCCTCCTGCCTGGTGAGAACAACCTGGTACTCGCTGCCCGCGCCGGGGGTATTCTTTAAAGCCGCGTCGATCTGGCCGGGAAAAACAAGCACGCCCTTGACTTTAAACGCCTCGTCACTGCGCCCCAGAATGCGGTCGATCATCGGATAGGGACTGCCGCAGGAACAGGCCTGCGGCAGGAGGCGCGTGATATCCCGGGTGCGGTAGCGAAGCAGAGGCAACCCTTCCTTGGACAGAGTGGTGATCACCAGCTCACCCTTTTCTCCGACAGGCAGAACCTCTCCTGTATCCGGGTCGACGATCTCAAAGTAAACATAGTCGTTCCAATAATGTATGCCGCAGTGGCGGCTGCAGTCGATGCCGATACCGGGCCCGTAGATCTCAGTCAAACCATAAATATCAAAGGTATCGATGTTTAAGATAGAAGAGATGCGCTGCCTCATCTTTTCTCCCCAGCGTTCTGATCCAAAAACACCTGTACGCAAAAAAACCTGTTCCCTCAAGTTGCGCCTGGCGATTTCCTCTGCTAGAAAAAGGCCGTAGGAGGCGGTGCCGATGATCACGGTAGCCTTCAGGTCCAGCATCATCTCCAACTGCTTCTCAGTGTTCCCGGGACCCATGGGGATGGCCATGGCGCCGATCCGTTCCGTCCCGCTCTGAAAGCCAATCCCCGCGGTCCAGAGGCCATAGCCGGGTGTGATCTGGACGCGATCCCCTCTGCTGACCCCGGCGAAGCTCAAGCAGCGGGCCATCATATCGGTAAAAGCATCCACATCATTTTTGGTATAGGGTATAATTGTCGGCTTACCGGTGGTCCCGGAGGAGGCATGGATCCGGACGATCTCCTCTTCCGGCGCCGCCCGCATATATTCGATAGGGTGTTGGCGCAGCTCCTGTTTAACAGTAAAAGGGATGCGGGCAAAATCGTCAAAAGTCTGCACATCTTCCGGTTTCAGGCCGGCGGCGCTAAGCTTATCATGATAAAAAAGGCTGTTCCCATAAACACGCTTGACTAACTGCCGCAGAGCAGGAAATTGAGACCGCCGCATCGCCTCATAATCGACTAGAGGATACTCCGGTAAAGATCTGGCCATCTGAAGCGGCCCTGGCTAAACCGGGCCGCACACCTCCTCTCCCCTTGGGCAAAAAATAAAACCAGGCTTGCAAAGCCTGGTTATTTTCAGGTAATAGCTTTGCTCAGCTCAACTCTTCCCTCTCAACTCAGCTAATCTAATTATACGGCAGTTTATTTATATCACAAGAACTCGATTCAAGTCAATGGCCATTTTTGGCGCATCATCTCCACAGAACGCGCAGGGCTATATGCTTCCTGCACCTGAAGAGCGGTATCTCTTCCCAGATAGCGGCGGACACCCCTGCCGGCCGGCGCGCTCCCCGCTCCTCATCCTCTTCTTCTTCGATAAGCAGCCGAAAAGGGGCATGCTGAATATACTGAAGCAAAACAGTATATTCCCAGGATAGATCAAAACCTAACAATGGGATAAAGCCACTAAAAAACATCAATATCACATCCTCATTATATTCCAATTAATATATTATATTCTATATCATGGTAATTGTTGTCGGAACACAAAATTGCGCCATGAAAAAGGTTTCTTATCAGTAAATGCGGAATATAATATAAAATGTTGAATGGAGGATTAATATGGCGAAGATAACCTTCAGGGGAGGCGCCGGTACCGTTACCGGGTCATGCCATCTATTAGAAACGGACAATCTGAAGCTGCTTATAGACTGCGGCTTGTTTCAGGGAAAGAAGGAACTGCGTACACTCAACTACCGCACCCCTCTGGTTCCGCTTAATTCAATTGATTACATCATCCTTACCCACGCTCATATTGACCACTCCGGGCTTATCCCGCGCTTTTATAAAAACGGCTTTCGAGGAAAGGTGCTGGCCACAAAAGCAACCAAAAAACTTTGCGAGGTCATGCTGCCGGACAGCGGCCATATTCAGGAACTTGAAGCCGAATGGAAAAACCGCAAAGCCAAACGCAGCGGTAAAAAGCCTTCCCCGCCTCTTTACACTGCTCTGGATGCCATCAGCTGCCTGCAGAGCTTTCAGCCGGTCTCCTATGGAGAGGATGTCCGGCTTGACGAACAGGTAAGGGTACGCTTTAGCGACGCCGGCCATATCCTGGGCTCTGCGCTCGTCGAGGTCTGGGTGCAAGAGAGAGACCAAGAAATAAAACTCGTTTTCAGCGGCGACCTGGGCAACAGCGGCGCGGCCATCATCAATGACCCCGCTCAGATAAGGGACGCCGACTATCTTGTGATCGAATCAACCTATGGGAACCGCATCCACGAATCGATGACAGACCAATCGGCAAGGCTCAAG
This sequence comes from Thermacetogenium sp. UBA4966, assembly GCA_002397275.1. Lineage (GTDB taxonomy): Bacteria > Bacillota > DSM-12270 > Thermacetogeniales > Thermacetogeniaceae > Syntrophaceticus. The sequence goes on from DHAA01000140.1 coordinate 10,394, forward strand.
GAGATCATACTGGAGACGATCCCCAACAGAGGGAATGTGATCATTCCGGCTTTCGCAGTAGGAAGAACTCAACAGATACTTTACAGCCTCAACAAATTGATTGAAAAGGGTGAACTCCCCCAGGTCCCGGTTTTCATTGACAGCCCCCTGGCGGTATCGGCTACTGAAATTTTCAGGGACAGCAGGGAGTGTTTCGATCAAGAAACACAGGAACTGATCATGCGGGGAGACGACCCTTTCTATTTTCCGGGGCTGACCCTGGTGCGCAGTGTTGAAGAATCCAGAGCGCTGAACAACTACAAAGGGGGAGCGATCATCATCTCCGCCAGCGGGATGTGCGATGCGGGCAGGATCAAGCATCACCTCAAGCACAACCTCTGGCGCCCGGAGTCCGCATTGATCTTTATCGGTTTTCAGGCGGAGGGTACCCTGGGACGGCGCATTTTAGATGGAGTAAAAAAGGTAAAGATCATGGGTGAATTGATCAACGTCGCCGCCAAAACTTATTCCCTGCAAGGCTTCTCCGCCCATGCGGATCAGGCGGAACTGTTAAAATGGGTGTGCGGATTTACAAAGAAACCCCGCCGCGTCTTTGTGGTACACGGCGAGGCCACGGAGTCCGCGGCGCTGGCAGGGTTAATAACAAAAGAAACGGGCATCCCTGCCACAATTCCTAAATTCAGCGAGGAATATATCATTAAGACTAAAGAGCCTGAGTACATAGGCATATCAGAACCTCTGGTCGTGCAAGCTATCGACATGCAGCAGCAGCTATTGAACTCTATCGATAGGTTAAAGCAAAAGCTTGCAGGGCTTCAAGAGGGACTGATCGCAGAGGAATATGAAGATGAAGAGATGAAAGAACTCAATAACGCCATGCAGGAGCTGGAGGAAAGAATAAGCTAAAAGTCCATACGGAACAAAAATATCCGGGTTGGGCAAGGACCGCCTGAATAATAGGGCGGTCCTGCTTATTCCGGAAAGGAATTTTTTTATTTTTTACCCCTTCTGGATGTAAAGCGCTTAGAGCGAGAATCTCCTTTGCTCCGAGGTCGTTTGCTATTTGGTTTTCTCATCCTATCCGGCAAATCTTCCGTCAATTTTACCGGCTCAAGCTGAGGTTCCCTGGTAAGCATTTTCAAGGCCGCCGCTATCAAGGAGACAGAATCGGTTTCATCCAGCAGTTCTTTGGCGAACCCCTTGTAGTGTTCGATTTCAGCTGATTCGACCACCTGCAGCAGCTTCTCCATGATCAAGTGCTGCTGGCCGGCAATCGCTTCGGCGATCGTGGGAACAGGTTTGCGCTGTATTTTCCGCTTGGTGACAGATTCAATCACCTTTAGATGATGCAGTTCCCGAGGCGTTACAAAGGTAATGGCCTGTCCGGAATGTCCGAGACGCCCCGTCCTGCCGATCCGATGCACATAGCTTTCCGGATCTTGCGGTATGTCAAAGTTGTAAACATGTGTAATTCCGCTGATATCCAGGCCTCTGGCCGCCACATCAGTGGCTACCAGCGTATCGATGGTCCCTTCCCTGAACTGTCTCATAACAGTATCCCGCATGGGCTGTGTGAGGTCGCCATGCAGCCTTTCCGCCGAATATCCTCGATTTTTAAGGGCTTCGGCGATCTCGTCAACCCGCCGCTTGGTGCGCACAAAGACGATGGACAGTTCCGGCGATTGGATATCCAGCAAGCGGCAAAGCACATCGAACTTCTTATTTTCAGAGACCTCCATATAATACTGCTCAGTGTTAGGAACAGTCAGCTCTTTGGGCTTAATACCGATCATTTCCGGGTTTTTCATAAAACGCTGAGTGATCTTTAACAACTGCCTGGGCATGGTCGCCGAAAAAAACAGTGTCTGCCGTTCGACAGGCGTACCTTGTAAAATCTTTTCGATATCTTCGATAAAGCCCATATTCAGCATCTCATCCGCCTCATCCAGCACAACGACGTCAACCTGCTGCAGGCGAATAGTCCTCCGCCGTATATGATCTAATAAACGGCCGGGCGTTCCCACAATAATATGCGGCCTTTTCTTTAAGGCCTTGATCTGTCGTTCAATACTCTGGCCGCCATATATCGGCAAGGTATTGATTCTCTTAAACCGCCCGATTTCCTGCAATTCCTCCGCCACCTGGATTGCTAATTCACGCGTCGGAGCGACTACAATTCCCTGTATCTGTTCACTGTCCACATCAAACCGCTCTACCATTGGGATGCCGAAGGCCGCTGTCTTTCCGGTTCCAGTCTGAGCTTGCCCGATCAGATCCTTGCCCTGCATAGCGATGGGGATAGCCTGCTGCTGGATGGGTGTTGTCTCCTCAAAACCCATTTCGTTAACTGCCTGCAGCACCTGGCGGCATAATCCCAGTTCTTGAAATGTTAACATGCTTTCCTCCCTTTATTTACGGGCGTATTCTTGCCTCAATACAATATGAACTATTAATAATGAGTCAAAAATCGCTCATATAAAACCTTTTTAAGGTTTTAATTCTAAATCGTTACTGTACAAAAAATGGCAGGGGCGCTTAAACTCACAAACCCTTGCCATTACCGTATTCTTGGCGTCCCAGGAGGGATTCGAACCCCCGACCTACGGATTAGAAGTCCCGTATTTTGATCCAGCCAGCAAATATCCCGCAACAACAAGGTTTTCAGGCCTGAAAACCTTCAAAACAGACAGAATAAACAAGAGATTTCACGCCATATATTGAATGTACAGCGGACGTTTGGAATTTTCAGCCAACCATTTTTTTGTTTTTTGTTTGAAACCAACCTTATTTATTATACACATTTTGAAAAGATTTTTTTGAAAAAAAATAAAAGAAAAAAAAGGAGAGAGGAAATGGCAATAATTAGTATGGAGAAATTTCGGGAGGGACAGCAAGGGAAGAAAAGAGAGAGGGGGAAGGGTGGCAGTAATTGGGAAGAGAATATTCAAAAATTCTTGAATCATTGTGTGGCGAAAAATCTTCGGGAAAGTACGATTGATTACTACGAAAAAAATTTGAAAAACTATTTGTTACGGGATTTTCTGCCATCAGCCAATATAAAAAATGTGGAGGATTTCGATATCAGTGACGTTGATCAGTTTGTTGTGTTTTGGAAGAATAAGGGATTAAAAACAACGACGATAAATATTCGGCTGCGGGCGCTAAGGGCTTTTTTTTATTTTCTTAAAGAATATAAGTTCAGTAAAAATGAAGTAAAAATAAAGATGATTAAGGAAGATGTAAAAAAAATCCAAACGTTTACGGAGAAGGAAGTAAAGAAGATTATTGAAAAGGCAAAGGGGGAGGTGACGTTCGCCTGTTTTCGAGATTGGGCGATGGCGAATTTCCTCATAGGTACGGGCGTAAGGATGAATACCCTGCGGAATATCATGGTTGAAGACGTGAATTTTTCTGAGAGCACCATAACTTTCAGGCATACGAAGAATAGAGAGGATCAGATCTTCCCTATGTCATTATCGCTGATGCAGGTGCTGAGGGAATATATGGATGTTCGAGAGGGGGAAGGCGATGATATTCTCTTCTGCAATGTCTATGGTGGACAGATGGGAAAAAAAACCATTAATAGCAGGCTGAAAAAATATTGCAGGGAGAAACTCGGGGGCGAGAATGGAATGCGGTATTCTACGCATGACTTTCGCCATACTTTTGCGGTGATGTATATCAGAAATAGTGGGGGGGATATACTGACGCTTCAGAAACTGCTCGGGCATAAGTCACTGGAAATAACAAGAAAATATGCGAATATGCTTTTTGGGGATGTGCAGCGGCAATTTGGAAGATTTTCCCCTCTTGACAACCTGGCGGCGGCTAAGAAAAGCGGAAGGAAAGCCATAAAAATGAGTAAGGAAAGGTAGGGGAATAAGGATATCCCCCCTCTTCTGAGGGGGGATTTTTTCTAATATTTTAAAACGTACTCGCAATGAGCAATATCATCAATTCTGAACGTATTTTTTTCGATAAACTTTTTTTGGCAGAGGCTATCCGTCATCTTGGAAATTGTACACTGCGTTTTTCCCACTTTTTGGGCAAGGTATTTCTGAGAAGCCCAGCACTCCCTTCCTCTGTCGGTCATACGGGAAAGGTAGAGATAGAGCTTTGTTTCACCGTTGGATAACTCTTCCAGCATCAATTTTACCGTAGCTGTTTCGACAGAGGTAAAACCGGACACGGATGAAAAATAAGGGTTCAGGTAATAGGTGTATTTTTCCCCCTTCTGCTTCACGCAGCCTTTTTTTCGCTTGCAGAGGTAGCCGGATCTCAGGATGTTTCTGATGTTTCGGTCGAGTGTTCGTTCAGATATCCCTACTGCTTTTCGCATATCATCCCTGGAAAAATGTTTATATCCTTCTTTCTCAGCCAATTTCAAAGCAAGGAATATGCGAATACTGCCAGGGGAGATATCTCTGTATTTTTCGTCGAAAAATTCGTTTGATATGATGATTTTGCTATCTTTTTTATATTTATTCAAAGGCATATGCCCATATATAAAATGAAGTTCCTTCGTGTAGGCGCCGTGCTTTCCTTTGAAGCCATATCCGTATATTCGGTCGACCTCGCTAGAGACGAAATCGGCGTCGAGAGAGGGATGGCAATTTTTTCCCCGGCCCGTATGGAGTTCGCGGCGAGCATGACGGACTTCAGGCCGGAGCCGCAGC
>DHAA01000141.1 GCA_002397275.1 Thermacetogenium sp. UBA4966
ACTTCTGATCGCTTTAAATCGCTGTTTCTCAATGTTTTTATGTTTAAAAAGCGGCCACAGCGATAAGGTGATCAGCAGTATCCAGAAGATATCAAACAATGAAAAATTCATGCCGGCATTCCTTCCCTTCTTTCTATCCATTTCATAAATTTCCCCGGCTAAGCCCTTTTATGCAAACGCTCACAAATATCCGCATGGGAATTCATCTGGAAACAGCAGATCAACAGTTTTCTATCTTTTTGTATAATTTCTATGTATATTATTTGTATTTGTGGAATACTATGTATAGCTGTATAATATAACAATATAGAAAGGAGCAGTCACAACTAGCGTGAAAAATGGCCGTAGGAAAAAAGAAACCCAAAAAAATTTATATGCCGGGAGACTTAGGGGATGCAACGACAAGGAGAAATTACCGGAAGTCCGGGCCTGTAGTAATCTATAAGCATATGGAGGCGTTTAATAAGATGGGTGAAACAATCGCTTTAACTGATTTTTTGCAGTTGCCCGATACCAGGGCAAAAAATGTGATGATGGAATTGAGCAGCATAAGTGATCAAAAATTGGCCGATGAGTGGAATGTACAGACTAGTTTTGTAAGAAAAATTAGACGGATTTTAGGGATTCAAAAAGATCATAGCGGAGCTATTGTCGGCACTACGGAGATAATAAGCGATAAGTGGCCGCCGAGCTATAGACCGCGCCGCAGAACGGTTGAAGTTCAGGAAACCATGAAAATAACAGAAGAGGATATAGATCATGTTTCGGAAAAAGATGATCTCTTCGATGGCAAAGGCTTTAGTTTCAGCCTGGAAGGCATCTTTTCAGCGGGCGAGCTGGAAAAAAGATTGGAGTCACTGGCTGTTATGGCGGCCTGCTCCCGGAGCAGCAAATACTCTATTAGAATATCGCTTCAAGAAATTATTGACGCCGACGGAAACGGCAACGAAGACTATTAGGCGGAAATAAATGAAGATCAGGCAAAGAGCCGGTTATATAGCCGGCTCTTTCGCGTTCGTAATCACAGCTCAAGTGTTTCCCAGTCTGCCTCTTTTATTAAAAAAGAGAATTAAAAGAAGGATAATGCCTCTTTTTCTAGAATTATAAAATATACTATAGAAGCCTATCCTATAGTATGATAAATTTCCCACAGAAGTGGGATCTCTCTTAGATTATCAACATAAAGAATTCTCAAAAAAAAAACATGCTTAATAATACCACGAAGGTATTTTATCTCCGGAAGGGGGATAGCTTTCGTGTTTTTTATTTTTATAAGGAAAAAGAGAGGAGTGAACAAAGATCGAGCTTATACCCATCGGTATTATTCACAGCCCCTACCGGTCGCCTGAGGATGCTCCGCATCAAGGGCGGTTTTCCGGACACCAGGCGGAATTGGAGATTTTCCCGGACTATATTGAAGGGCTTAAAGACATCGAAACGGCATCCCACCTGATTGTCCTCTACTGGCTGCACCTTGCCAAAAGGGATGTTCTCAGGACAAAAACGCCGTTTGGTCCGGAATTGAGAGGCGTATTCGCTTGTCGGTCGCCGTCCCGACCGAATCCAATCGCTTTTTGTGCGGCCAAGCTGCTCTCTCGGGAGAGGAATCGCTTGCTGGTTCAAGGCGTTGAAGCGGTAGAGGGCACTCCGCTGCTGGATTTAAAGCCTTATTCCAGCGAGCTGGACAGTTTTACCGGAATTAAAATCGGATGGTTCAACAAAACAAAGGAGGAATGAGGAAAATGCCAAAGCTGCTTGTTTGCGGACGCGGAGGAAGCGGCAAAAGCACCCTGGTGACAATGCTGGCCCGGACATTGGGAAAACAGCATAAGGTTCTTGTCGTCGACGCGGATGAGTCCAATCTCGGCCTGGGCAGAATGCTGGGTATCCGACCACCCGCCCAGACGCTGATGGACAGCCTCGGCGGCAAAAAAGCTGTCGGTAAGAGCCTTATGGCCGCTATGAGGAGCGGGGGTACAGAAGAGGTGAAAATGTTTTCCGGGAACTTCACTTTTGGAGATCTTTCTGCAGATAGCGTATCCTGGAGCGGGTCTGTGGGACTGGCGCAGGTGGGAAAGGTGGAACACGCCAACGAGGGGTGCGCCTGTCCGATGGGGGCGCTGGCTCGCGAGTTTCTAAACAAGCTGAAAGAGAATAACGACGAATGGGTGATTGTGGATACGGAGGCAGGCGTGGAACATTTCGGCAGGGGTGTGCTGGAGGGAGTGGATGCGGTGCTGATGATAGCGGATCCCTCCTATGAGGCGGTTTTGCTGGCTGAAAAAGCGGCTAAACTAGCGAATGAAGCAGATAAATCATTCTCGGTGATACTAAACAAAGTGGATGAAAGCACAGAAGCTCGTCTAAAAGAAATGCTGAGAGCAAAAAAAATTGAAATTACGGCAGTGCTGCCGTACTCCGCTGAAGTCTCGAAAGCAAACCTGGTTGGGGAACCGCCGGCGGCAGAATCGTTACAGCAGACGCTGAGTGAGGTGATTACCAGAATAATCCCCAGTTAAGGCAGGATAAGTTATTTAATTAAACTAGCTGTCAGGAGTGTTTACTTTATGGAGCAAAAAGCAGCTCAGGCAAGCGATATACCTGAGAATTATCTCAAATATACAGGCAGAAAAACAGTAATCATCATTTTCCTGGTCATACTGATAGTGGTTTTAGGGGTATTTGCTATTTGCGCCGGTTCCGCCGATCTGACACCGGGACAGGTGGTGATGACGCTGCTGGGCTGGGGAAGCGAGAGTTCTGAAATCGTCATTTGGAACATCAGGCTGCCGCGTGTTGTAGCAGCGATCGTAGCCGGAGCAGGGTTGTCTGTGGCCGGCTGTGTGATGCAGAACATCCTGAGAAACCCGCTCGCGGACTCATTTACGCTGGGAATATCACAGGGAGCGGCTTTCGGCGCTGCTTTTGCGATCGTTGTTTTAGGGGTGGGCAGCATCCAGACCAGCAGCACTGATTCTGTGCTCATCAGCAATCCCTATCTAGTA
>DHAA01000138.1 GCA_002397275.1 Thermacetogenium sp. UBA4966
CGACTATGACCGTCCATCCGGATATCAATCCGCCCCTTTGGCAAGAAAATTGCGCTTCTATTATTGCTGTATGTCAACGCTAAAAAGGTACATGCTGATCCCCCGAAAAAAATACACACCTTATACTGCTCTCTCAGTATAAGGTGTGAAAAAAATAAATTCAACCGGCTCTTTTGTTGAGACTAAACCTTCCAACCAGAGGTGCGATCAGGACCAGATATCGATATAGACCTTGAAATCCTTCCCGGTACCTTCTCGATGCCCCTTTACCAGTTCGAGGTGACGCAGAGTGGCAAAAATCCCCTCCCCTTCTTCCATCGTCATATCCGGATAGCAGGACATCATATATCTGACAAGTTCCTCACGCAGTACCGTCCCCTTCTCTTTGACGAATTCATAGTATGTCCGCTGCTTGGGGGTGAGACCCTCATCCCCCTTCTTATGCCCGGTCAAGCTCCGGCTGGCCCGGGCAGCGGACACCGCTCCCACGTCACAAGTTCTGGGAACCGACATCACCTCAATATAGCAATCCTCGCAGAGACTCCTTCCCGCCTTTACGTAGATCTCATCATCCGGCACTTCAGACCGGCACTTTTCACAGCGCATCCTTAAGACCCCTCCTTAATAATGTAATGCAGGCCGCTCGCCCGCTAGCGGGAACCGGCAGCCCCGCCCACGCCCAGTAAGGCGGATACCCAGTTCAGGGACTGTCCCCTATCTTATTCCTCCATTGCCTTGAATTCCTTTAAAGCCTGCACCACATAAGAGGTGTAGGCAATGGACGGCCCTCCCCCCATGGTAATTGCCACACCGCAGGCCTCCAGGATCTCCTGGGCTGTCGCTCCCTGATCGAGCGCCTTTTTTACATGGTGGACAATGCACGGCTGGCAGCGGATGCCTACGGCGACCGCGACCGCAATCAGTTCCTTCATCTTGGATGGTATCGACGGCAAGGCGAACACCGACTGGGCTAAGTCATTGAAATCTTCCATCACGCCGGGCAGTCTTGCCCGGATCCCCTCCTGACCATCACTCAGCAATTTAAGCGTTTTCAGGGATCCATTTCCCATTTTCATGCCCCCTTCGAAACTTTTTTCGCGCTTTCGGCAGCGGACAGATCAGATCTCCTCAATGGAAGCGGTTCGCTTGAGCCAATCTATATACATCACCCCCCTATCTATAAGTCTATATGCACTATCTTATAGAGATGCTAAAAAATAATCCCTCAGCAGTTTCGATGCGGGCATTGGTCACAGGAAAAATCATAAGGGCATTTTTTGAAGGCCTTTTTAAACATCTCGTCAATCCTATTCTTGAAATCACGGAAGACATCCAGGTTGATCGTGTAGAATACCCTATATCCCCTCCTGTTTTCCTCGAGCAATCCCACGCTCTTCAGAATTCTGATGTGCTGGGATACGGCGGGTTGTGAGATCCCGATTTTTTTCGCTATGTCGGAGACACAGTAAACCTCATCGGCGTTTGAGGCCAGCATCCTGATTATCTTTCCCCTCTTGTCATCACCCAGAACCTTAAACATACTGACCATATTGATGGGGCGGTCCGTCATGGTGTTCAACTCCGCACTATAAGTCTATTAGTATAATATTATAATGTTGGTGATGCTCTGTCAATTCATTAGTGAGTGATTGAGTGATAGCGTAAACATCTTTATTATTATTTGTGCCGCAGGCGGCAGCGGCGGCCAGGGATATACTATAAAAGGATCTGCTTCTCCTGTGAAGAGGCAGATCCTTTCTCTACCCATTGTTGTTATTTCAAGTTGTTTTTTATATTATTCTTTTTTCATAAACATCTCCGAGTAATCGGCATATTTCCCGGCATACACCGGTCTGGTAAACCACATCCCCTTGTCGCCGAGCATGATAGACAGGGGCTGGGCATTTTCGTAATCCATCTCCCCCGCCTCATTGAAGAACTTATCCTCTGCTTCCAGGAGCACTACTTTGCCGATGATCAGAGAATAGTTTTTCCTGCTGATCTCTTCTGTAAGGGTGCACTCCAGGCGGGCGAGACACCCCGCAATACCGGGCGGCTTAACCTGCTGCGACGGGCAAGGCTTTAAACCGGATTTTTCAAACTCATCAACATCAGGCGGGTAATTCTTGGAGCAGACCATGACGGCATCTGCCATATTTACGGGCGGCACATTGACCACAAAATCACCTGTTTCCCGGATGTTCACCAGGGTATCCCTTTTAATCCAGGAGGCAAGAACAATTTCGTCAAAGGGGCGAAGGATCGGTGTGATATTTGACCAAGGAGCTATATTGCGCACTCCGTCCCTACCGACGGTAGATATAAGAACAACCGGCTGCGGCAGCATTTGCTCTCTTTGACGCGTTTCCAGAATCATGGTTTTAAACACCTCCTTTCAGATTTGCATTTCCTACTTTGCAGGTTCCGTTTAGTGGACGTTACTCCAGGGTTAATTTTTTAAAGCCTACAAAATTCTTGGCCATTTCTTCATACAATGGTTTCCCCACCATGAATTCGTAAATCTCATCTGCCTTTTTGACGGGGTCAATATCCTTGAACTTTTCAGGATAAATCACCTTTCCGGCATAATAAGCATCGGCCACCGCCGTCTCGATATTCGTCCAGTACCAGTTGTAAGAGATCAAACTGTAGACCTGCCCGTTTTTCACCGCGGAAAGCGATTTATAAAATGATGGATTTTTCTTGTAGTCATCCATCACAAGCTGGTAACCGCCTGAATCGACAAAAAGAATGTCCGGATTCCAGCTGATCAGCTTTTCCCGGTCGATGGTCACAGACCCGGATTTACCGGTTTCATCAACCACATTTTTGGCGTTAACAGCTGTGAAGGGGGGATACTCCCCGTATGTGCTTTCGATCCCATGTACACCCGCCATACCCAGTCCTCCCACATATACCGCAGGCTTTTCACTATCGGGGATATCCTTTGTTCTGTCATTCATGTCCTGCCGGCATTTATTCAGGTAGTCTACTACCTCCTGGGCTCTTTTTTCTTCGCCGGTAATCCTGCCGATCAGCTTTAAAGAATCATACACCTCCTGGCTGAATGTGGAGAGTGTGCCATAGTCCAGCACCACAACGGGAATTCCTGTCTTCTTCTGGAGTTCATCAGACTGGTCTTTATCTGTAAGGCAGGAAAAGATTACATCCGGCTTGACGCTGACCAGCTTTTCAGCATCCGGCTGCGTTTGAGGGCCTCCCTGACCTATTGCAGGAAGCTTTGCCAGCACATCGGAATTAGCTGTAAAATACGGTCTTCCCCCGGGATTACTCTTCTCCATTTCTTCTATTCCAATAACCTTGCCCGCTCCATTGACATAACAGACCAGACGTAACGCCCCCGGGCCGATAGCCACTACCTTCTTGGCCGGAGCTTGAATTTCAACCTCTCTGCCGCTTAAATCCGTGACCTTAATCTTTTGTTCCCCTTGGTCCTTTTCTGAAGCGGGTTTTTCTCCACAGCCGATCAAAGATGTTGAAATGATAAGGAGAACTGCTATTCCAAAAACAAACAGAGTATTTCTGTTGCGCATACTCTCACCCTCCCCAATATTTTTAAGCTTTTACAGATATTTAGTCTCTGTTAACCTCGTCTTTGACATTGTTATTGCCTGCCGCCATTTAACAGCTATTTCTTGAACCTGGCCGCCTATAAAGGAACGACGACAGGAATCTCTTGAAATCGTTCCACTGCCACCGGAACGGCATAGACTTCTTCAATATTATCAGGCGTTATTACTTCAACCCCACCGGCAGCGAAGATGGCGCGTTCTTTTAATAAGATAAACTTATTGGCAAATCTGATAGCGAGGTTCAAATCATGCATGGTGACCAGGGCGGCGATCTGCTGCTCCTCAACAACTTTGTTGATAATCTTCAGCACATCCAACTGGTTTCTGAGGTCCAGGTTGCTGGTCGGCTCATCCAGCAAGAGCACCCTGGGTTCCTGAGCTAAAGCGCGTGCAATCACGACCTTTTGCAGTTCGCCGCCGCTGAGTTCATCAATATAGCGCAGGGAAAATTGTTCCAAACCGAGTACTTTTATGATTTTGTTGGCTATCTCCATATCCCTTTTGGAGACATCCCAGGTGATATGCGGTTTTCTCCCCAAGATTACCGCGTCGAATACCGTAAACTTGCCTCCTTCCTGACGCTGTGATACATAACCTATTTTTTGGGCGATTTCCCGGCGGCTTAATTGAGATAGCTCGTCTTCTTCAATAGAGATTACCCCTTGCTGCGGCTTTAAGATCTTGTTGATGCACTTCAGCAGAGTCGATTTTCCAACGCCGTTGGTGCCGAGTATGGCCAAGCAATCTCCCTTGTCCACCTCAAACTCGATATCGTTCAGCACCAAGTGGCTGGGGTAACGAAAAACAACGCCGTCAACAGATAGAATCATTTTCTCTTAAACCCCCTGGATAACAGATACAAAAATAACGGCGCGCCCAAGAAGGAGGTGATGGCGCCCACAGGCAAAATCACCGGTTTGATGAGCGTCCTGGCCAGGGTATCCGCAGCCAAAAGCAGCAGACACCCCATCACCGCGCTTCCCGGGATCAGGAAGCGGTGATCACCGCCGATAAGCCTTCTCATCATGTGCGGCGCCACCAGTCCAATGAAGCCGATAATCCCTAAAAAGGCAACAGCTACCGCAGAGATCAACGAAGAAATCGCCATGCCGCCTAACCTCAGCTTGTTTACATCAACGCCGAGCCCTTTGGCTGTTTCTTCCCCGCTGTCCAGGGCGTTGTAATCCCACCTGTGGAGCATAAAATAGAGGATGGCCAACACGACCAGAACAGCTATAATGCCCGTATCCCGCCAGGATGCTCTCCCCAGATCCCCAAAGGTCCAGAAAACTATAGCGGCAATCTCGACATCCTCGGCAAAGTACTGAACGAGGGTGGTCGCCGCAGTAAACAGCGAGCCAAGGGCCACTCCGGCCAGAACCATGGCTTCCGGCGTAACACCGACAAGGCTGGACAAGAATAGGATGACCATCGTAGCTATCATGGAAAACACAAATGCCGAGATGGTTACTAG
>DHAA01000139.1:0-19261 GCA_002397275.1 Thermacetogenium sp. UBA4966
TCTATTAATATTTTGGGTGGGAAAGCAAGAGAGCTTTCCCGCCTTGATTGCTCAAAACGCGAAACCGGGAGGAAGTGTCAAGGACAGCACAGCCGCTTGTTTATCCTTGATACTCCCTTTCAGTTTTACTATAAGTCAAATGCTTTAATATATTTTTTCTGCATTGGGCGGCAGATTTCTAATATGCTTAAAATAACTTTTGCTATTGTCAGCTTCAACCAAATCATATGAAAAGTTCAATTTTTCACTTACTTCAATAGCGATTTCCCCGAACAAATCACACATATTAAAAACAGCGTCCCAAATGGTATTTACTTGTGCTAACGAATATGTTCGGAGATATTTCTGATAAATCTCTTTTGAAATATATTTGTCCATGTATTTTGCGGATTTACCCACGCTTACAGAAAAATTGTTTTCAATCCCGATTTTCCATTCCAACAACCGCCTGAGCATAGGCCTTATCTGGAAATTTATCATGTCCATAACATATGGAATTTCTTCACGCCGCAACCCTTTAGCGACATTGTTTAGGCACCACCAAAATTCGTTACATGTACAACGAAATTGTTCCGGCATCGGTTTTCTAGCCCAATATCTTTCATCTGATAACATTTGCTTTGCTGGCATAAGGTTATCCTTATCCACCAAAGTTTTATATAATTCAAGGCTGTCTAGCGCATATTCCAATGTGCATACATGCAAGTCCAGCCTGTTTCCATCAGCAAATTGAATTAACCACCCATAACAATTTTCAACATCAGAAGGATAGTATATATTTTCCTCTGGATATTGCATATATAAGCGTTTACCAAAACGGTTAATCCATTCTTTATCCTCTCTAAAGGACTTTGTTTCCATTACGACATATATGACATCATAATCTTGAAATAAGTCTTTCGGCACATTTGGATTAGCGCGAGAACCTTCTAAATATGCCGCACGAATACGAACGTCATTATTGGCAATATCTATAATTAAATCTAACATCTCTTTTTCTGAACGCATATATTCACCTTTCAATCTCGAATTGTTGTCAATTTTATTGTATCATGCTTGCCTGGCCTCGTCATGATTCACCCCGCAGCCTGACCAGGATATCTGCAAACACTTCGGGCAGCGGCGCTTGAAGCGTCAGCAGCTGGGAAGTGCGGGGATGGCGAAAGGTGATCTGGTAGGCGTGAAGAGCCTGCCCCGGCAGACGCAAGGGGTTGCGGCGGTAACCGTAGACGCTGTCTCCGGCAACCGGGTAACCGGCGTAGCAAAGGTGCACGCGAATCTGGTGTGTGCGCCCGGTTTCCGGGAATACATCGAGCAGGGTATAGCCGCGGTATCTTTCTCCGACGCGGTAGCGGGTGCGCGCCTCCCTTGCTCCTCTGGTCCCTCCGGGCAAGACAGCCATCTTTTTGCGTTCTCTGGGGTTCCTCCCCAGGGGAGCGTCGATCAGGCCCTCTTTTTCGCGGACCTCCCCGTGCACCAAAGCCAGATACCTTTTTTTCATCTCTCGCCCTTTCAACTGCCGCGCCAGCTCCAGGTGCGCGAAATCGGTTTTGCTCACCAGCATGATGCCGGAGGTGTCCTTATCCAGGCGGTGTACGATCCCCGGCCTTAAATCCCCGCCGGCCTCAGAAAGATGAGCGCAATAATTGAGCAGAGCGTTGACCAGGGTTCCTCTGCGGTGACCGGCGGCCGGGTGAACCACCATCCCCTGAGGTTTATTGATCGCCATTAAATCCTGGTCCTCATAGATGATTTCCAGGGGGATCTCCTCCGGGACCGGCAGGGGCGCCTCCGGCGGAGGCAGCTGCATTTCGATCAGATCGCCCGGCCGCACCTTGTAGCTGGAGCGTTTACATGCGGAATTAACCCGGACAAGCCCTCTTTCTATAAGATCCTGAGCCTGGGAACGGCTTAACAGCGGAGGCCGACCGGCGAGGAACCGATCCAGGCGCCGTCCCTCCGCTTCCGGAGGCGCCTTAAAGCGGTATTCCCGCGTCACCGTCACCCCCTCCTTTTAGCTTGTTTTTCTCAATAAAGCAATAAACAAAAAAGCGGCTCCGATAAAAATAAAAACATCCGCCGCATTAAAGACCGGCGCCGCGTTATAGAACGGCCAGATCCGAAAATCAAGAAAATCAACGACATACCCGCCGCGCAGCCTGTCGATTAAGTTGCCCATCACTCCGCCCGTTAAAACAGCCAGCGCACAGGTCATTTTCAGGTTTCTTGCGGAAAAATAGGCAGGCAAGGTCACAACTACCAGGATGAAGAAAACGGCCAGCACCACAAAGATCTCTGTTCGATAAGCGAGGATGCCGAACGCTCCCCCCGGGTTTCTCACATAGGTGATATAAAAGAAATCTTTTATGACGGCAAGCGAATCGCCGGGCTGCATACTGTTAACGATAATCAATTTGGTTAATTGATCCACAGTCAGAGCCACAAAAGTGATCAACATGTATAAAAAGACGTTTAACGTTTCTTTGCTCAATCTTTCTCCCCCATTTGCCGAAGCATTTCCTGATCACCGGCCAATAAAGCAGTATAGGCCTTCTCCAAACGCAGCGCCATTTTATCCGCGGCCAATGCCTCTGCTTGCCTCAGCGCGGATGCAGACATCCGTCTTTTTAGCTGAGGGTCATGGAGAATGGAAAGGGTCTTCTCGGCAAATTCATGCTCCTCACCCCGGCAGAGGTATCCAGTAACGCCGTCATCCACCATAGCCAGGGAACCGTAAGCCGCTTTGGCAACCACCGGCAGGCCCGCGGCCATGGCTTCCACCAGTACAATCCCCTGGGTTTCCGTCACAGAAGGAAAGACAAAAAGATCAGCTGACCTGTACGCCCCGGCAACGGTTTCCGGGGGCAGCTTCCCGGTGAATACAACTTTCCCCTCAATACCAAGGTTCGCAGCCGAAGAGCGCAGGCTTCTCTCCTCAGGGCCGCCGCCGACCAGCACCAGGACCGCCTCCCTCTCCTGCGCGGCGATGAGGGCGAAGGCGCTCAATAAAAAGGAGAGGTTCTTTTCTTTGCCGATTCTCCCGACAAAGAGCAAAACCTTTTTTTGAGCGGAAATCCCAAAGTTTTCCTGGAGAAAGGATGAGCCTCCACTCTGGAAACGCTCCGGGTAGATGCCGGTGGGAATCGCCAGCACAGGCTTGTATACCCCCTGTTCCCTGATCATCTCTTTGATCACCCCGGTCGGTGTGATCACCAGGTCGCAGCGGTTGCAGAAATTGCCGGCGTACCTGATTATACCCTTTTTCGTCAGCTGCCCGGCGAACGGGGCATAGTGCATATATTGATCATAGAGGGTGTGGTAAGTAAAAACAAGAGGCACATTTAAATGACGCGCCAAACCGGCCCCTACCTGCCCGAGCATAAAAGGGGAGTGCACATGGATCAGGTCCAGTCCGATGCGGGAGGCATACTTCCTGGCTTTCCAGGAAAGAGGCAGAGCTATATAAAATTCCCTGTTAAAAATAGTGTGAAAAGAAGGGAAACGAAAGAGACGGGGCTCTTTTTTACCCTTCACCTGAGGATAATCCGGCGCAAAAACAAATATCTCATGCCCCAGACGCGACAGCTCGCGGGAAAATGTTTCAATGGATAAAACAACGCCGCTGACATAAGGCCGGTAACTATCGGAAAAAACGCCGATTTTCATGGCTGGTTCAATCCGTCAGGGTGCTCCCGGAGGCCCCTCGTCGTCTCTCCCGCGCAAATCCTGATAGAGCATCCCGTCTTCATCCTTGTATACAGATATATTCTCAATATCTTCAACAGCTCCCTCTCCCTCATCACCGTTTTCCAATTCAGAGGAGGTCCCAAAACGCTCCACCGCCTGCCAGGCATCCTCCCCGTCGAACTGCGTCTCCCCTTTTGCGGAGAGCCGGTTCTCGGCAAACCCTCCAAAAGGAGGCATCACCACCCCTTCCTCCACCGGACGCCTGCCGGGGGTTGCTTGATCGTCAAGCTGTTGACGGCATCGCCGGCAAAAGGTCGTGGCAGGCACAGCCTCCAATCTATCCTCAGGGATTTGTCGTCCGCACCCCTCACATATTCCATAATTACCGTCTCTAATCCTCCCCAGGGCATCGTCGATTTCTTGCAGCTGCCGCCGGGCGAGATCCTTGAGCCCTAAATCTTTGCTGTGTTCAAAAGTCTCGGTTCCAATATCCGCGGGGTGATTGTCATACATCGATAGTTCCTGCAGGGAGTCCCTGAGCCCTCCCGCCGCTTCAGCCTCTTCCAGAGAGGAGAGGCTATCCTGCGCTCTCCTTTTTTCTCTTGCCAGCAGCCGGCGAAAGTAAGTGAGTTTATCTTGTTCCAAGAGGCATCATCTCTTTTCTTTTAGATCTTCCCATCCAGCTGCAGCTGCACCAAACGCACCAGGTCCGCGATAAAATCGCTCACCACGGGAAGGTTGAGGACAACGATGCGCTGCAAAACATAAAGGACAAGAGCCCCCAGCAGCGTAAAACCCACAGCTATGCCCAGCCCCCGGGCAAGCCCGGAAATAAAATTGATTAAGAGAAGACGCTTGGGTTTGTTCAGCAGCTCCACATACTCGGCAAGCTTCATGCGTTCAATGTTAAGGGACAGTTCCTCTATTTTCCGCTGCAATGCTTCAATGAGTTCCGCAGTAATCATTCGCATCTTTTTCCCCTGAATTAGAGTGTTCCCCAAAACTAACCCTCTTTATCCGGGGGCGGCGCCTCGTGTTTAAAAATTCATCAATTGGTCAGGGCCTGCAAAGGCGCGGGGATTCTCCCCCCCCTGTTGATGAAGGCAGCCGAACTATAACCGCTCACCTCCATCACCGGGCCGCCCCCCAAAAGCCCTCCAAACTCTGCCCGGTCACCCTTTTTCTTTCCCGGCGCCGGTATCAAACGCACCCCTGTGGTTTTTTTATTGATCATTCCGATCGCCGCTTCATCAGCAATAATGGCCGCGATCGTCTCCGCGGGTGTATCCCCCGGGATGACCACCATATCCAAACCGACTGAACAGATGCAGGTCAGGGCCTCCAGCTTTTCAATGGTCAGCGCCCCTTCCACAGCGGCGCGCGCCATCCCTTGATCCTCACTGACCGGGATAAAGGCGCCGCTCAGACCGCCGACAGAGGACGAGGCCATAGCTCCTCCCTTTTTGACCGCATCATTGAGCACAGCCAGCGCGGCGGTGGTACCCGGCGCTCCGCACCTCTCCAAACCCATGGCCTCCAGGATTTCCGCCACACTGTCCCCCACCGCGGGGGTCGGCGCCAGCGAAAGGTCGACGACCCCAAAGGGAATACCCAGCTTCCTGGAGGCGGTGCGCCCAAACAGCTCCCCCATACGCGTGATCTTAAACGCGGTTTGCTTGATCAGGGAGGCCAAAGAAGCGAAGTCCGCCTTGGGGTGATTCCTGACCGCATTGAGGATCACCCCCGGGCCGCTGACCCCCACATTGATCACGCACTCCGGTTCTCCTACGCCATGGAAAGCACCTGCCATAAAGGGATTATCCTCAGGAGCATTACAAAAAACCACCAGCTTGGCGCAACCCAGCCCGTCTTTGTCCGCGGTTCTCTGCGCGGTCTCCTTGATCACCTCTCCCATTTTAGCGACAGCTTCCATATTGATGCCGGACCTGGTCGTTCCCACATTCACCGCGGCGCAAACGCGCTCCGTCTCCGAGAGAGCGCGCGGCAGAGAGTCGATCAGCTTAATGTCCCCGCCTGTAAAGCCTTTATGAACCAGAGCCGCAAAACCTCCGATAAAATTGACTCCAATTTCCCGGGCGGCGTCATCCAGGACCTGTGCCAGAGAGCAGTAATCATCATCCCCCGAACACTCGGCGACCAGCGCGATAGGGGTGACCGCCACCCTCTTGTTGATAATAGGTATGCCGAAGCTGCGCTCCAGCTGTTCCCCGGTCTCTACCAGGTTTCCCGCATAGCGTACAATCTTTTCATATATTTTTCTCCCCGCGGCCTTGAGGTCGGGGTCCGCGCAATCCCGCAGGCTGATCCCCATGGTAATGGTTCTGATATCGAGGTTCTCCAACTCTACCATATTTATTGTTTCAAAAATCTCATCTTGCGTATAGGAAAAAGGCATTTATTTGTCACCCTTTCTAAACCCGGTGCATGTATTGAAAGACATCTTCATGCTGCAGAGTGATCTTTAAACCCATTTCCTCTCCGGCCTTTTCCAGCTTCTGCTGCAGTTCCGCGAAATCACTCTGTGAACGGGACAGGTCCAGGATCATGACCATGGCAAAAAAACCTTGCAAGACTGTCTGGCTGATGTCCAGAATATTAACATGGGAAGCGGCAAGAATGCCGGAGACCAGCGCGATGATACCTACCTGGTCGCGGCCGATGACCGTGGCGATAGCGTGTTCCGTCCCCCGCTCCTCTTCCTGGGCTTCCGCGGCAGGGTCGTCGTCAAAGCGCAGGTTGATCCCTCTTGCAGCGATCAACTCCCGGGCCGAACGGGTGACGACCGACCCCGCGGCCACCCTTAATTCGGCGTGATCGGGGAGCGCCGCAATTTTTGCTTTAGTAATTACATCTTTCATTGATGTCACCCCTTTTAATCCTCTTCGCTTTCTTCTGCACAGCGCCGCACGACTTCATGACAGCGCTCACAGAGATCAGGGTAAGAAGCGAATTGTCCCACACTGTCTTTATAAAGCCAGCACCTGGCGCATTTGGCGCCGCGAGCAGGGAATACGCCTATCCGCAGGTGAAGGCCGTTTTCCGGTTTCCAAGCGCTTTGCGGAGCAGCTTCCCACACTTGATGCACCTTGACCCCGGACACGATCAAGATGCGCGGCAGTTCATCTTCCACCTGCCGCAAAAAGAGTAGTGTTTCCTCATCCTCAGGATATAGCGAGACATTTGCCTGGGTCCCGGGTCCGATCACCTTTTCCCGCCTGGCCGCCTCTAGAGCTCTGGCTGCTTCGTCACGCAGGCTGAGAATTTTATCCCATAGTTTTTCCAGATCAGGGTTCAGGTAATCACGCTTCGCCTGAGGGAGAGCGGTCAAGTGCACGCTTGCCGCCGCCTCCTTAGCCCCGGGCAGATAGCCCCAGACCTCCTCTGTGGTAAAAGGTATCACCGGCGCCAGCAGCCTGGCCAGAACAGATCCCGCTTCCAAGAGAACCGTTTGAATACTGCGGCGGGAATGCTCCCCAGAGGCGGAGCAGTACAGCGTGTCCTTGGTAATGTCCAGATAAAAAGAGCTCAAATCAACCACGCAAAAAGAAGATATGGCATGATAGACGATATGAAATTCACTCTGTTCATAAGCCTTATTCACCCTCTGGATCAGCTGGTGCAGCCTGTAAAGAAGCCAGCGGTCCACAAGGGATAATTCATCGTAAGCAAGGCTGTCTTTCTCCGGGTGGAAATCATATAAATTCCCCAAAATAAAGCGGAAGGTGTTGCGAATTTTCCTATAAGTGTCCGCCAACTGCCCCATGATCTTCTTAGAAACAGCCATATCATTGCGGTAGTCGGCCGAGGTCACCCACAGCCTCAAGACGTCGGCGCCGTATTTATCGATCATCTCCTGGGGGTAGATTGTATTCCCCAGCGATTTGGACATCTTTCTGCCCTCTTCATCCACAAGAAAACCGTGAGTGAGCACAGCCTTATAGGGGGCTGTGCCGCGCACCGCGACCGATGTGCATAACGACGAGTTAAACCAGCCTCTGTGCTGGTCGCTGCCTTCCAGATAGAGGTCCGCGGGCCAGCGGAGTTCCGGCCGCTGTTCCAGGACCGCCATATGGCTGGAGCCGGAATCGAACCAGACATCCATAATATCGGTTTCCCGGCTAAACGATTCCCCGCCGCAGGAGGGGCAGCGAAAACCGGCGGGCAGCAGTTCCGCCGCGGAACGCTCAAACCAGACGTCGGAGCCGTGCTCGGCAAAAAGACCCTGCAGATGGCCAATGGTCTGCTCATTGATGATCGCGGCATCACAGCCTTCACAGTAAAAGATGGGGATAGGCACTCCCCAGACGCGCTGCCGGGAAACGCACCAGTCGCTGCGTTCCGAGATCATATTATGGATACGCTCCCTGCCCCAGGAGGGGATCCACTGCACTTCATCGATGGCGCGCAGCGCCTCCCTGCGGAAACCGTCGATGGAGGCGAACCACTGCTCGGTAGCCCTGAAGATGAGGGGATCTTTGCAGCGCCAGCAGTGTGGATACTGGTGCAGCATCTTCTCCCGGTGATAGAGCAGGCCACGCCCTTCTAGTTCCTGAATAACCCGCTCATTGCTTTCCCAGACCTTCATCCCGGCAAACATTCCCGCCTCAGGCAGAAATTTTCCCTGCCCGTCGACAAGGGAAAGGACAGGGATCCCGTACTTCTGACAGGCTTCGAAATCCTCTATGCCGTGGGCAGGAGCGGTATGAACAGCTCCTGTACCCTGTTCCAACGTAACATGCGTCCCTAAAATAACCAGCGAATCTCTGTCATAGAAGGGATGGGTACAGCGGATCCCTTCCAGCCGGCGTCCCGGCCAGGACCCCAGAATGCGGGGATTCGTCACCCCTTTGATCGCGGCGACCTTATCTAAAAACTCTTTGGCCACGACTAGTTTTTTGCCGTCTACTTCGGCCAGAACATACTGATAGTCCGGATGCACGGAGATGGCCATGTTCCCGGGTATTGTCCAGGGAGTAGTGGTCCAGATGAGGATATAGGTCTCCTCGTCGGCATCAAAAACCCCCTTGCTGTCCTTGACCGGGAAAAGCACATAGATGGATTCGCTTTCATCTTCCTGATACTCCACCTCCGCTTCGGCCAGCGCCGTTTCACAATCCACACACCAGTAGACCGGCTTGAGTCCCTTATAAATAAAGCCTTTCTCCGCCATTTTTCCGAATAGTCCGATCTGCACCGCCTCATAGGCGGGTTTCAGCGTCAGGTAAGGGTCCTGCCAGTTGCCCGTCACCCCCAGGCGCTGGAATTCCTTCCTCTGTATATCCACATACTTGAGGGCGTAATCCCTGCACAGGCGGCGGAACTTGACGGCGCCCAGTTTATGGCGGTCCACCTTCATGGTTTTGATCACCTGCTGCTCAATAGGAAGGCCGTGGGTATCCCATCCCGGAACATAAGGAACGTCATAGCCGGCCATGGTCCTGTATCTTATAATAATATCCTTGAGAACCTTATTCAGTACGTGCCCCAGGTGGAGATGCCCGTTGGCATACGGAGGGCCGTCATGCAGGATATACTTCGGTTTTCCCCGGGACTGTTCGCAGATTAGCTGATCAAGGCCGATTTTCTTCCAGAAGTCCAGCAACTCAGGTTCCCTTTGGGGAAGATTGGCGCGCATGGGAAAATCGGTATGGGGCAGATTTAATGTTTTTTTATACTCCACAAATGCTCACCTCGTTTATAGTAAAAAAATAAGACCTCTCCCCCTAGGGGCGAGAGGTTCCCGCGGTACCACCCTTTTTCCTTTTTCCAAAGGCTCTGTAAAAGGAGTAACGCCCCTCAAACGGCCCGGCTTACTAGCCATACGGTTTTCAGCAGGCGCTCCCAGGCGATTTTCCGCTGTTCCGGCCGCCGGGCTCGCACCATCTCCGGTTCGCTTGTGGCCTGCGTCAGCATACTCTTCCTGATCATCGTTTTTTTCGATTGATTGTGTTAAATATTGTAGTAATTATACGGAATCGGCGAAGGCATTGTCAAGGCAGGCGCAGAAATCCTGCCTACAGCTAAAAATAAAAAAAGCGCCCGTTCGGGCGCCCTGCCACAAAATGCAACAGAGAGGTAATCACCCCTCCATTCAGCTTTCCTGCGGTCCTTTTTTCTTCCGTTCATCGATAACGGCATACTCCGACGCAACCTCGATATCTGTCTCCAAGGGTTTGGTCTGCTTTTTTTCTCGATTCTTTTTTTTCTTCTTAACCATGGCGACCACTCCTTAAAAGTTATTTGCTTATATTATGAGTAGTGCAATGGCATATTATACGGCTCCGGATCTCCTCCTCCGTTACCCCGGTGATCTCCAAAAGCTTGCAGCGGCCGGCGATTCCCCTGATAATCCTAATCCTGCTTTTTCCGCAACTGAAGAAGCGCCCCAGAAATTTGACCAGCCGTTCATTCGCCTCTCCATCCACAGGAGGCGCGGTCAGCTTGACGCGCAGACAGTCCCCTTGTATCCCCGTCACCTCATCCCTGGATGCCCGGGGCTGCACCCTTACTCTCAGCCTCGCCCCGCCGGCAAAGGATGTAACCCAACTCAGAGCGATCACCTCAAAAAACTGAATTCAACAGTGAAATCAGGAAATATCTGACGATCTCCAGGATAATAATGGCTATAAACGGGGAGAAATCCAAATTCATCACTGTACCGGGAAGGATTCTCCTGCATAAACCCAGCAGCGGTTCAGTCATCTCATAGATAAATCTGATGATCGGGTGATAAGTGCGCAAGCGAATGAAGGACAGGATCACCCTGGCCACGATCAGCCAAATATAGATGTCGATTGCCACTGAAACAAGCCTAATAATAAACTGAACGCTCATTGCAGTTCCCTGGAACGCCTGGTAGAAGCTTCCACAGCGCTGATCAGCAGGCCTCTTAATCCGCCGTTCTCCAGGACGTGAACACCGCTGATCGTGCTTCCCCCGGGAGAGCAGACACGGTCTTTCAAGGAAGCGGGGTGTTCTCCTGTTATCTGAATCAGCCTGGCGGCGCCGATCATGGTCTGGACAGCCAAATCCAATGCCACCTGCCGGGAAAGCCCCATCTTGACGCCCCCGTCGGCCAGGGCTTCCAAAACGACAGCCATATAAGCAGGGCCGCACCCGCTGACGCCTGTTACTGCGTCCAGATCACTTTCCTTTAAGGTGAGTACCTTACCCAGCGCCGAAAAAAGTTTCTCCGCGGATTCCCTTTCTTCTGGACCCGAATTGGTCCCTAAAGCCAGCACGGTCATTCCCTCCCCGATCAGAGCCGGGACGTTGGGCATCGCTCGGATCACGGAAACACCCGCTGGAAGGTGTCTTTCGATAGCGGCGATGCTAACTCCGGCAGCAATGGAAAACACCTGATGCTCCAATGTAATAAACGGTGCGATTTCTTGAAGAACTTTTGGCGCCTGATCCGGCTTGACAGCGATAACGACCACTTCGCTCCGCTGAGCAAGCGCAGTGTTATCACCGGTTATATTGACGGAAACAGATTTATGCAACTCCTGCAGGGCGCCCTTCCTGGGATCGCTTGCCGTTAAATCCTGAGGCCGCGCCAGACCCGCTTTTAGAAAGCCTCTGATCATGGAACTTCCCATAGCGCCGGCGCCGATCACGCCGACGCTTCTCTTACTAGCGGTCATGTCCGTCATTCCTTTCCATATTTAATGAAAATTGGTCCTGGGGAATGCTCTCCTGCAGGTCGGAATGAACCGTCATATTGCTGGGCACGAAAAGGAAGGTGTCTTTACTGACCCTCTGCATATTTCCATTCAAAGCGAATACGGTCCCGCTTAAAAAATCAAGGAAGCGCTGCGCCGCCTCTTTTGTGATTTTACTGAAATTAACGATGACCGGTTTCCTGCTTTTCAGGTTCCCGGCAACTGTTTCCGCTTCATCAAAGCTTGCGGGGGTCATCACGATTATTTTTACCTCGGGAGCGGAGTGCAGGCTCAACACAGGCGCGCTTTTCCGACCCCTTACCCCATCCCGATAGGCATCCTCAATAAAGCTGTCCTCGTCTTCTTCCTGATCTGAATATCCTATAAAGTTAATGATCTTATCAAACCAACCGCGAGCCAAAAAGCTCACCCCCATCTCTTAGTTTAAATCACTGAAGATAGCGCTCCCCACTCTGACCATAGTCGCCCCTTCTTCTACCGCAATTTCGAAGTCATTGGTCATGCCCATGGAAAGATGTGGCAGTTCCAGGTTCGGCCTGGACTGAGCCATTCTGTCCCGCAGCAGACGGAGCATCCTAAAAACCGGGCGCACCCTCTCCGGGTCATCCTCGAAAGGCGCTATCGTCATTAAACCGCATAAATTAATTCCATGCAAGTCCTGAACGGCATCAAGAAATTGTGGCAGCTCTTCAGGCGACAGTCCGTATTTTGTCTCCTCCCCGGACACATTAACCTGCGCCAGCGCATTCCAGGGGCGTCCCTGAACCTCGCTCAACTGATCGAGCATGCGAGCCAGGGGCAGACGATCGAGGGAGTGAATCATCTCCATCTTTCCGGTCAGGTATTTGGCCTTATTGCGCTGCAAGTGTCCGATCAGGTGCCACTCAGCATCTGCACCGATCTGCTCATACTTAGTTAAAAAATCCTGCACCCTGTTTTCCCCGAGGCTGTGCAGCCCGCACCGCAGAGCAGCCCCGGCGTTTTCCACAGTCGTCATCTTGGTCACCGCGATCAGCTTCACATCAGAGGGAGCGCGGCCCGCACGCCGGCATGCCTGCTCTATTCTCTCGTTTACTTTGGCGATACGTTCTGCTAATTTAGTTGCGGACAACATAAATTCCTCCTCTTCCCATTCGGCAAAATTAGCCTGATTCCTTCCTACCGTTTATCTTTCTTAATCAGCCTGGCTATAGACGGATTCTTCACCACTTCAGTCCCGGGAGAGATTCCCTGGACCGCGGCCTGATCATCTACCACGGCCACCACATCCACTTTTTTAAATACAGGGCTCACGACCGACATCACATATACCCCTTTTTGATTATCCTCCTCAACGAGCGCTGAAACCGGGACAATAACGCCATCCCCCTTCTTGCTCTTGATCCGCATCTCCAAAAAACGGCTGCAGGGAAAGGGATGCGCCTGCTTCAGCTCGACAAGCGCATATCCGTTATCCTCTTTATTAGCAAGGGATATTACTTTGCCTGAGCCGGTCCCCTCTTCTCCCCAGGTCAACTGCAGTCTCTCTCCGGTTTTTAAATGAGGGACATGCTCGGTTTTATATCTAATGATCAAATAAGGATCCACCAGATTGTCGATAATTTTAAAAAGAGGCGCCCCTTTTCCGATCTGATCCCCATTGGAATCATCCCCTTCCCGCTTACTTTCCCCAGTAATGTTTTCAAATATTTCACCGGGATCAGAGCGCTCCCAGGCAAGGCGGTCATAAACCCCCTCCCAGCCGTCGAGGTGATAGCAGACGATTCCGGTGGAAGGGCTTTTGATCTCCAGGCTGCCGCCGCTTTGTTCATCAGGGCCTGTCAGGGGCTGCAGCCGCGCCACCGTAGAGCCGATGGGAAGACGCTCCCCCTCTGACGCCAGCGGTTCCAACGTTCCGGTCACAGGCGCTCTGACCACCTCTTCTTCGAGCAGCAGAACCCCCTCTGCCTCGGCTAAGGCCGACAACTCCCCGCTTTGAACCTCTACCGTTCTGACGGCATGGAGCATACAATAATTAAATGCCTGCAGACCCAGCCAGGAGACGGCAAGAATAGCGAAAGCAAAAAAGAGAGCCTTGCCGGTAAAGCCGCTTAGCTTTTTCTTGAAAACCCTCTTTTTAGTTTTTCGGCGCGCTTCCTTCCCCCCGTGTCCTTCCAAGCGGAGCACCTTTTCCCTTCTTTATTGAATCAAAACAGCAGCCATCCTCCCCGTTGCCCCTTTGCTCCCGCGGTGAGAAAAAAAGAGGTCCTGGCGGCATATAGTACAGAGTTTGCTGATAAAAATGTTCTCCTTCCTCACCCCGGCATCCTGCAAAACCGTAAAATTTGCCTGTGTGATATCGAAATTCCATCTGCCGTTGTCTTTCTTTTCTGTCAGCAGACCCTGCCGGCAGGAGGGAAAGGCCTCTTTCACCGCCATAAAAACATCTTCTCCTACCTCATAGCAGCAAGGACCCGCCGCCGGAGAAAGAGCGGCCAGACAGTCATGAGGCTTGCTCCCGTAAAGCAGGTACATCTCCTGCAGACACCTGGCCGCCACCCGCGCCACAGCGCCGCGCCAGCCGCAGTGAGCGACGCCGATCAACCGGCGCCGGGGGTCATAGAGGTACACCGCCTGACAATCCGCGCACAGGATGGTCAGAGCGACATTTTGGAGATGCGTGATCACGGCATCCGCCATGCCGCCTTTCTTCGATATAATATCCGCTTCGCTCCGGATCGCCAGCACCTGGTCGCCATGCACCTGTTTCACCGTAAATAATCTGCCCTGCTCAATGTTCAGGGCGGATGCCACAATTCTTCTGTTTGCGGTTACCGCATCCGGTTGATCCCCGGTGTGATAACCCAGGTTCAGGGAAGAATAGCATCCCCTGCTCACCCCGCCCAGGCGCGTAGTAAAAAGGGCGCGCGGCCCTCCCTCGCCGAAATCAGAGAGGGAAAAACAGAGCAGTCCCCCCTGCTGTTTCAGAATAAAGCCCATGGATCATCGCCCCTTGTTTTCATTTGCCGACAGCGCTTCCTGCCGCCAGCGAAGCGGCCACATCGAGAAAGCGTTGATTTTTGGAACCGCGGAAAGGGATGCTCAAATCCCTCTCCGCAGCGATATAGCGCCCGTCTACCAAATAGTCGCTTCTCTGCAGCAGCAGCTTGATACCCTCGTCATCCTCCGACATGGCCAGCAACTCTTCAAAAGTATATCCGCTATAGGTAATTACATCCAAATGCAGAGACTTAACCATTGCGGCTAAGGAGGCGAAAGCCCCGGCCTGCATAAAGGGTTCTCCTCCGGAAAAGGTAACGCCGCTCAGCAGTTTGGAGCCGCGGATCAAGGAAAAAAGCTCCTCATCGCCGACCGTTTTTCCCCCCTCAACCTCCCATGTTTCAGGATTATGGCAGCCTGCGCATCGGTGAGGGCATCCCTGGGCATAGACGACGAACCTGACCCCAGGCCCATCCACAACGCTCTCCTTTGTATAGCCGGCAATCTTTATTTTCAACCAAATCATCCTTCCCTGCTCTCACAGCCGAAAACATCCACCGCTTTTACGCATATTCTTCTGCCCCCCGCTGCCCTGGGAACAAGCAACGCAGCCTTCGTGTCCACCCGCAGGCCCTCCCCGCGCCGGCTGCGGCAGCTCTGCCATCTGCTGCGAAAAATCCGGCCGTCGTAATCAGGATCAATCATCCAATACTCGAGCAGGGCAAGGGGGTCGGAAGCGATCAGCTTTTGTATCTGCTCCCTTGCCCCGGCAGGCACAGACAGCCGCTCCCCGCAAGGGGGCTGATAATCAAAGAGCTCCACCGTTAACTCCTCCATCCCCGCTGAGCCGCGGGACACAGATTTCTTCACCGCCAAGCGTCCGTACGCCGGGGAAACGGCATCGTTTGCCGACTGGTTGAAAAAAGGCTTGCACTGTTGTGCCAGCAGGCGTTTAAAAGCGATCATAAAGGCTAACTTACCGGCATCAATCATAATCCAGCGCCTGCCCAGCCTTTCGGCGACCGCTCCTGTGGTTCCGGTTCCACAGAAAAAATCGGCCACCAGGTCCCCCTCCCTGGAATGCCCGCGGATAATCCTCCTTAACAGGCCCTCCGGTTTTTGGGTATTGAACTTCAGGTTTTCAAAGGCCGTAGGGCTGAGGATCTTTTGCACCTCCCCGCCTGCCCACCAGTCGTCAAGCCCGGCCCCCTCTTTGTTGAGGGCGTAACGGCCTCCCTTCGCCGCGGTGAGCCCCCTTTCCAGCGTTCCTTTTGTATAGGGGCGAAACTGCTTGTGGAAAGTCCACTCATTTCCCTTGGTATACCATAACAGCTGATCATGCTTGCGGGGATAGGTCCTCTTGGCCGCCCCGCCCCCCCCATAACACCAGGCGATCTCATTGCGGAAGCTTTTACAGCCGAAGATCTCATCGAGCAGCACTTTAACATAATGGACGGCATGCCAGTCCATATGCACGATCAGCGATCCCCTTTCGCTTAACAGCGCCTTGATCAGGTATAGCCTGGGTGAGAGCATGCGCAGATAACCGCATAAACCGTCGTCCCAGGTGTCCTGATAAGCCTGCTGTTCCAGCGCCAGCGGTTCCCCGCCCGCTCCGGGGACAGTAAAGACGGCCCGGTAGCCGGACCTGCTGGCAAAGGGGGGATCAATATAGATCAGATCGATCTTCCCCCCCAAAGGCGGCAGATCAGTGAGCGGGTCACCCGCTAAAAGGGCCTCCATCAAACCGAGGTTATCCCCATAAAAGAGGCGATTGCGCCATTCCCCCGACGAAACTTCTTTCTCCGTTGCCGTGGCGCCGCCGGAGATTAAAGGATACACACACTCATCTGCCTGCAGCGAAACCGAGGGACAACTCTTCGCCCGCTCCATGATTGTTTCCGCTTCTTTTTTACCCGCGGCAGCAATTTTAGGCAGCCGTGCGATTAAGGAATCAGACATCGGCGACTCCAATCCTTCGCAAGGTCATCAACTGTGCGGCAGCCTGTCCCGCAGCTCAGCTACCTTGCCGTCATTAAAACGATCCACCGTACTCAGATACCCTGTGATGCGGCGAACTCTGCGGATGTCGGCAGAGCCGCAGCGCGGGCATTGCGGGTCATTGATGATCCCCAGCAGGCTGCAGCCGCAGCAGAAGTCTACCGGATAGTTGATTCCCGCATATCCCATATCGCAGTCAGCCATATGCCTGAGCAGGTCCTCCACCGCCTGCGGGTTATGCTGAGGGGGCGAGGCCAGTTCCACATAACTGATATGCCCCGCGTTAAAGTATTTATGGTACGGCCCTTCTAATCTGACCTTATCATACATGTTGATCGGATAGTAAACAGGAATGTGGAATGAATTAGTATAGTACTCCCTGTCAGTAACCCCCGGAACAAGCTTGTATTCCTTGCGGTCCATTTTGACAAACCTGGCGCACAGTCCCTCCGCCGGCGTGGCTAAAAATGTGTAGTTCAGATCAAACCGCTCACAAGCCTCATCCACCTTCTCACGGATGTGCCCTATAATCTCCAGACCCAGAGCCTGCGAATCCTCACTCTGCCCATGGTGGTAACCGGTCAGCGCAACCAGCGCCTCCGCCAGCCCAATAATCCCCACAGACAGCGTCCCATTGACAATGGCCGGTTCAATGGAATCTTCAGGCTTCAGATCCTCAGACCCCATGTAAAGCCCCTGCCCCATGACGAAGGGGATATCCTTTACCCGCAGCCGGCACTGCACCCTGAACCTGTGATGAAGCTGGTTGACCGTTAGCTCGGTCAGCTCATCGAGCAGGCTGTAAAACTTCTTTATATTGCGCTCCGCCTTGATCGCCAGCCGGGGAAGGTTTATCGTCGTAAAGGAGAGATTTCCTCTCTTAGTGGTGACCGCCGGGCCGCGGCGGTTGGCCATCACCCGTGTGCGGCACCCCATATAGGCCACCTGATCGCCGTACTCCTTGTTGAAGGAGGAATCCATAAAACTGAAAGTGGGATTCAGCCTCTTGCCGGCGACCCTTACCGCCAGTTGGAAGAGGTCATAGTTAGGGTCCCCCGGATTAAAGTTGATCCCCTTCTTCAGCCGGAAGATAACATTGGGGAAAATGGGGTTCTCACCTTTTCCTAACCCCGCATCATAAGCCAATAAGAGGTTGCGGGTAACCATGCGCCCCGCATCAGAGGTATCCGTTCCCAGATTGAGCGACGAGAAGGGTACTTGGCTGCCCGCCCTACTATGAAGACTATTTAGGTTATATACCAGCGCCTCCATCGCTTGATACACATCCTCTTCACTGCCGCGGTCGATGAAAGGGGCCATCTGCGTATCGAAAAAGGGAAAGGACTGCCCTCCATACATGTCGTTTTGTGAACTCTGAAGGATAATTGCCGACAGGGCGGTGGCGGAGGCAGGCCGCTTCGGCGGTCTGATAAAGCCGTGACCGTTGTCAAAGCCGTTTCTTAAAAGTTCCTCTAATGGGATTTGTAAACAATTGATTGTGGTAGCGTAGAAGTCTAAATCATGAATGTGTATATCTCCCCGCCGGTGGGCCAAAGAGAAATCCTCATCGATCATTCTGGACAGATAGAAGTTCCTGCTGGCGGCGCTGGCGATCTGCAGCATCTTGGCGGAGGGGGAGTTCCCTACGTTGGCATTATCCCTGTCTGTTTCCCTGATGATATCCTCAACGATGTCCATCAACTCTGTTTTCGCCTCACGCATACGTGTACGCTTGTCCCTGTAGAGGATATACGCTTTGGCGGTGCGGGCGTGGCCGCGTTCGATCAATACCCTTTCCACCACATCCTGGACATCCTCTACCCCGAAAATCTGCCCATTGTATTCCTGTCTCAGGATACGGAGCACATCCAGCGTAAGAGAAACCGCCAGTTCCCGGTCCTCCCCGCCTACAGCTTTGGCAGCCTTATAGATGGCGTCGGTAATTTTGGAGTCGTCAAAGGATACTTCTCTTCCATCTCTTTTTTTAATAGTAGTAAACAAAACGGATCTCCTCTCTGTTACTGTATCTTTTTTATCTTCGCTCCCTGACGCCTATTTCTTCCAGGCAGTCAAGGATTTCTCCCGCATCTTTGAATTCTCTATATACAGAAGCAAAGCGTATATAAGCCACTTTATCCAGTTCCAGCAGCCGCTCCATCACCATCTGCCCTATAATCCCGCTGGGAACCTCCGATTCCGGACGATCGCGCAGCGTTTTTTCGATCTGTTCAACAATGGCCGCTAGAGCGGCTATTTTTATGGGCCGCTTCTCGCAGGCCTTCGTCATGCCGCCGAGCAGCTTTTCCCGGCTGAAAAGCTCTCTCCTCCCGTCCTTTTTCTGCACCCAGAGAGGAGCGCTCTCCACACGCTCATAGGTTGTGAAGCGCCTGCCGCATGAGGCGCACTCCCGTCTGCGTCTGATGGTAAATCCGGTGTCCAAAGAGCGGGAATCCAATACACGCGATTCCTCATGCTTACAAAAAGGACAACGCAAAAGCGATCCACCCGCCTTTCCTCTTCTTATCATGTGCAACATATAGGACTGATCGAAATATATTATACCACATGTAGTAGTAAAATCCTCTTTTAGAGGATAAAAAAAAGTCCCATCTTTATTAGGGACGTCACTACTTTGAAAATAACATTCTGCTATTTTCATCGGATGTCTACAACGCCGGTGGATTCCGCTCGCTCCCTATTGCGTCCCGGACAGCATCAAGGCTTGCTTCAGACCGGCTCTGGGCTGCTGCGGAACTCGCTTGGTACATAGGCGCCTTAGATAATTGTCGAGATAACAAAAATTCAATGACCGCGATCTGCAACTCAGGGTGTGCTCAAACAGTCCTCGCAGCCCGATCCGGTATCATCGCTGCGCCTGATGCCGTTACCCG
>DHAA01000139.1:19472-56415 GCA_002397275.1 Thermacetogenium sp. UBA4966
GGAATCCAGCCGAACACTACCCCAAAAAGCAATGCTTTGCTATTTTTCATCCTTCTGATGGCGCCCCCGCATTGTGGGGGCATAGTCGTCTATCTTGCCTGCGGCTGGTTTATGGAAGCAAGCTCGACAAGTATTACATCCACGCCAATCTTCACTATATTTTCCCAGGGAACCACCACTTCTTCATTTTTTGCAAGAAAGTTGAACATACGGTTGCTGCCGGGCAGGATAATCGCTTTGACGCGGCCGTTTTCCACATCGATATCGATATCCCTGATCATGCCCAGCCGCTTGCCGTCGATAACATTGATCACATCATGCAGACGCAGCTCTGAGATCTTTAACACTTCTGCCACCTCCCTCAAAATAATATATGAGGGAGAAGAGCTATTTGTTCTTTACTGCTCGCTCTTATCTTTGGCAAGATAGCCGTCGTCCCTGTGCAGCCATTCCAACAGGCGGAAGCGCAGTTCGACCCAGCTTTCGTTCCCATCCTTACCATACTTTGAAACCGTTTCCTGGACGGCGATACTATCTTCCCTATCCTCCAGGGCGGTTCCGGAGATATCCACAAAGCACAGCGGCGGAAAGAGAACACACCACCAGTTGGCCCCCCGCGCCTCGCCGAGAGTTACCTTCAGCGCCTCATACTCTCCCTGCGGCAGCACGACGTTACCATAGGCTTTGGTAGGAAAATTAGATCTGCACAACTGCACATCCACCGCGTAAGAATACCCGGCGTCAGCGATGGTTTCTTCGGCAGCCGCAGCGATTCGGGCACGGTTAGCGATGATCATCTTGCGCGCTTCTTGATAGTCTTTTGCTGAGATTAACTCTTGCCTCAAGAGCCGGATGATCCGGTCGCGCACCATGTATTTCACTTCTTGATCGGGTTGCCGATCACTGTTGGCGATCACGTGAAGCCTGATGATATTGCTATTCACCAGATTATCTGTTGTAAAGGCCATTTTTTCCTGAATCCCAAGAGCAAAAGGAATGGACAGTAATACTGCCGGCAAACAGATCAGCAACACGACCCTTGCCTTTTGCCGCAACATATTATCCCTCCTAGATGTGTTTACGCATATGATTTAAGGCCGCTTTCTCCAACCGGGAAACCTGGGCCTGAGAAATACCGATTTCTTCGGCTACTTCCATCTGCGTTTTCCCTTCGAAAAAACGCATCGTCAGGATCATTTTCTCGCGGTTATTCAATTTAGCGAGTGCTTCGCGGATCGAGATCTTCTCCAGCCAGTTCAAGTCATGGTTTTTCTCATCACCAATCTGATCCATCACATAGATGGGATCGCCGCCGTCATGATAGACAGGTTCAAAAAGGCTGACCGGTTCCTGGATGGCGTCCATGGCAAAGACGACCTCTTCTCTGGGCAGATTTAGCTCACCGGCTATCTCGTTCAGCGAAGGATCTCGGGAGTTTTTGTTGATCAAGGTTTCCCGCGCCTGAATTGCCTTGTAAGCGATATCCCTCAGCGAACGGCTGACGCGGATCGGGTTATTGTCCCGCAGATAGCGACGGATCTCACCGATGATCATCGGAACGGCGTAAGTCGAAAACTTAACGTTCTGACCGAGATCGAAATTATCAATCGCTTTAATCAGTCCGATGCAGCCCACCTGAAAAAGGTCGTCAACATATTCGCCGCGATTGGCGAAGCGCTGGATAACGCTGAGTACCAGACGCAAATTTCCTTTGATCAACTTTTCCCTAGCATTTTTATCTCCGGCAATGATGGCCAGAAACAATTCCTTCATTTCCGAACTGGTCAAAACAGGCAGCTTTGCTGTATTTACTCCGCAGATCTCAACTTTATTAACCATTCCGACTGTTCCTCCCCAGTGATCTTTGATCGTTGTTCATTATTGCCTGAGAAGTCTAAAATTATACCGCAGAGTTTAACGAGTAAAAACCGAGTAAGGAGCGCCGGCATAAAAAAATATCCCTTCTTGCTTTATAAAGGGATATTTCATGGTAGACGCCCATGCCCCCGCGATACGGGGGCGCCCGTCAGAAGGATGAAAATTTGTAACTGCTCAGGCCGATGGATTCCGCTCGCTCCCTATTACGTCCCGGACAGCATCAAGGCTTGCTTCAGACCGGCTCTGGGCTGCTGCGGAACTCGCTTGGTACATAGGCGCCTTAATAAATTGTCGAGATAACAAAAATTCAAGGGCCGCGATCTGCAACTCAGGGTGTGCTCAAACAGTCCTCGCAGCCCGATCCGGTATCTTCGCCGCGCCTGATGCCGTTACCCGGAACTCCATAATTGTCGCTTCACTGGAATTCAGCGGTCTGTTTCTCAATACTTGAGTAGCTTTTACTTTCAGGGTAGTAAAACCTCCCGGCTTATTTACTCCATACAGCAGTACTCCTTGCGCAATCTCTTGATGATTCGCTTTTCCAGGCGCGAGATATATGACTGAGAGATGCCCAACACATCGGCAACCTCTTTTTGGGTTTTTTCTTTGGACCCGCGCAGACCAAAGCGCAGTTCCATAATCTTCTGCTCCCGGGGGGAAAGTTTGCTCACCGCCGCATGCAGCAGTTTGCGGTCCGCTTCTTCCTCCAGATGACGATATATAACATCGCTTTCCGTACCCAAAACATCCGAAAGAAGCAGTTCATTCCCATCCCAGTCGATGTTTAAAGGCTCATCGAAAGAAACCTCCGCCCTGGTCTTGTTGTTTCTGCGCAGGTGCATCAAAATTTCATTTTCAATACATCTTGATGCATAGGTAGCCAATTTGATTTTGCGCTGCGGCTTAAAGGTATTAACAGCCTTAATCAAACCGATGGTGCCGATGGAAACCAGGTCCTCGATCCCAACTCCGGTATTTTCAAATTTACGGGCAATATAGACCACCAGACGCAAATTTCTTTCGATAAGGGCATTTCTAACGCCGATATCCCCGGCCTCCAGCTGATTGAGCAAAGTCATCTCCTCATCGCTGGTCAGGGGGGGAGGAAGCGCCTCATGATTCCCCAGGTAATAAATAGAGGACGGGTATTTAAATCTCCTCAAAACCCGGATCAGCCATAACCGGACCTGCATGACAATAGAACTATTTTCCCTCATCAGAATCCCCCTCGCTTAAATATTAATTCGCAGCAGCCTCAATCAAATCAGGATGAAGCAAGGCTCGGTAAGCCCCGCGCGGCGATAAACGCCTGTTATAGATACCGATCACAACATCGGTTTTGCGTACCCTTTCATCCCCGGAGAAGACCACAATTTCATCCGGCCGGAAACCGACCAGCATTCCATGGCGCTTCCCGATGGTTGTAAAAGGTATCAGCCGCAAAGAAAAATCGCTTCCCTGCTCAGGGAACGCCTCGGCCAGTTTCGACAAATTCACTTCCCCGTTTGTGTCGATTATTTCCTGCAGCTCAGAGGGCAGATACGGCTTTAAAACTCCATACTCCACAATGATCACCGGAGAGCCTGTCAGCGGATCTAACAGTTGGTTCCCCGTATCCACCAGGCCGATTACCTTGAACCGCTTTCCCTGTACTTGAATTTCCACGCGCACCTTCAACAAATCTTGCAGCAGCGATCTTTTCACATAGGCAATCCCGTATTTGCCCAGGAGAGCCGCTGTTACTAAAGCTATCAGAAGCCATAAATAATGAAGCGGAAGGTCGCTGAGCATACCGGTCAGGGAATTGCCGCCCATCAGATAAATCAATCCGAGAACAGCGCCGCCCATCGTAAAAGCAATAAGGTAAAAATAGATAACAACCTGGCCAAACTTTTTCCACGACAAAGGAATATAAGCCGCCATAATCATCAAAACCGATACCAAAAACTTCATTTCGATTTTAGACATAAAATAAAAATCGGGAAACAGAACAAGAACACTGTAGATAGCCCCGATAATCGCTCCCGCCGCCGTCCGCCAAAACGATACTCTGACCTGGGCCAGTCTGGCTGCCGCCCAGAGAACAACAAAGTCCATCAACAAATTAATCAGGAACAGTATATCAACATAAACAACGGTACTCCCTGGCATCATACCTCAGCTCTCTCTTCTCCTAGCTGTCCTCCTCATATATATGCTTCAAATTTCTTGCCCATACCAGTATCATTATACGGTATTGCCGTTAATTAAATTGTCAAATAATGGCATCAACAACAAATAAAAATGCCGAAAGCATGCTTTCGGCATAATATCCAGCACTTAAAAAAAGAATAGCAAAGCAGACCGATAGCATCGATCTGACTGGCAGAGCCGTATATAGATTTAAAAAGCTGTCTTAGCGCTTGCGCAAGAACGCAGGTATATCCAGATCATCGGAAGTAAAGGAACGCAGATCAACAACTGCGTTTTCCTGTTCCACCTTTGCTTTGGAATCAAAACCGGTGGCGATAACAGTTACCCGCACCTCATCTTCGAGGTCCTCATCGATCACCGCGCCGAAAATTATATTTGCTTCGGGGTCGGCAGCCTGGGAGATAATCTCCGCAGCCTCGTTCACCTCGAAGAGCCCTAGATCAGGGCCTCCGGTGATGTTGAGCAGAACGCCCCGTGCGCCTTCAATAGACGTCTCTAAAAGGGGGCTGGAAATGGCAATTTTCGCCGCCTCGGTCGACCTGTTTTCTCCGCTGGCGCTGCCGATTCCCATTAAAGCAGTGCCCGTTTCGGACATAATCGTTTTTACATCGGCGAAATCGAGATTAATCAAGCCGGGGACCGCTATCAGGTCGGAGATACCCTGTACTCCTTGCCGCAGCACATCGTCCGCTATGCGGAAAGCCTCATTGATCGCGGTCGATTTATCCACAACCTGCAGCAGGCGATCATTGGGAATTGTGATTAAGGTATCCACCTTTTCTCTTAATTCCTGGATACCGATCTCTGCCTGAGTTGCCCGTTTTTTACCCTCAAATGTAAAGGGGCGTGTAACTACGCCGACAGTAAGAGCGCCGATTTCCCTGGCGACCTCGGCGATGATGGGAGCTCCCCCTGTTCCGGTGCCTCCCCCCATGCCCGCGGTCACAAAAACCATATCGGCCCCTCCCAGGGCCTGGATCAATTCATCCCTGCTCTCTTCCGCCGCCTTTTTTCCGATCTCCGGGTCCGCGCCGGCCCCCAATCCCTTGGTCAGCTTTGAACCAATTTGGATCTTGTGCTCTGCCAGAGACAGATTCAGGGACTGGGCATCTGTATTCACCGTAAGAAAATGCACTCCCCTAAGCTCTGCCTGGATCATTCTATTGACGGCGTTGCCTCCGCCGCCGCCGATACCTATCACCTTAATATTAGCAAGCTGATTTGTGTGTACCTCCAAGTCCAACATCTCCCTATCGATCCCTCGCTTCTTAAAAAAAATCTTGAAACCATTGTTTTACTCTGCTGAACATCACTTTCATGGATAAGCTATCCTCATTCTCTTCTTGTAACCGCCGGCTCTTGGCGGCATAGAGCAGCAATCCCACGCCGGTAGCGCATTCGGGGGCGTGAACAACATCTGCCAGGCCGCCGATCTCTTCCGGATACCCTACCCTGACCGGCTTTTGCAGAAGCTCTACCGCCAGTTCGGCAATTCCCTGGGTTAAGGCTGTTCCTCCCGTGAGTACGATACCCCCCGGCAGCAGCCCCGGATAACCGGAACTATCCAACTTATTCTTTACAAGGCCGATGATTTCCTGCACACGTGGTTCAATAATGGCGGCAATCATTTTTTTTGACACCCGGAAGGTATCCCTGCCTCCGACGCTGGGAACGTCAACGAATTCGCTGTCCGAGGTCAAAGCGGGGAGCGTCCCCCCATGCTCTTTTTTAATGACCTCCGCCTGGGTGAGAGGCGTTCGCAAACCAACAGCCAGATCGCTGGTAATGTAGTCCCCCCCTATCGGCAAAACCGCCGTATACCATAAAGCGCCCTGGTCAAAGATGGCGATATCGGTCGTACCGCCTCCAATATCAACCACCACCACACCCAGTTCTTTTTCAGCCGGATAAAGCACGGCTTCCCCGGAGGCATAACTGTTTAGGACCAGCTCCTGTGGCTGAAAACCCGCCCGTTGGCAACATTTAACAATGTTTTGCAGGGAGGCGTTGACAATGGTTACAATATGAGTTTCCACTTCCAGCCTCGACCCGATCATGCCTACAGGATCAAGGATGTTCTCATTTCCATCAACAAGAAACTGGCGGGGAATGACATGTATGATTTTCCGGTCATGAGGAAGAGCAATGACTCGCGCAGCCTGGAGTACCCTTTCCACATCTTCCGGCGTTATCTCCTCGTCGAAACCGGAAACCGCAACGACGCCGCGGTTATTGATAGAGGACACCGAATGTCCTGTAATTCCCACATAGCCGCCGTCAATATCGCGGCCGCTCATCTGCTCGGCTTTCTCAATAGCCGACTCGATGGCCCGCACCGTATTCTCAATATCGATCACATTGCCCTTGCGGATTCCTGAAGATTCCACAGAACCAAAACCGACTACCTGCAGCTGCCTGTCCTGCTCGACATCCCCGACAATGACCGTAACCTTCGTGCTCCCGATATCGAGGCTTACTATCATGTTATCTCGCGCCAATTACCGCACCCCCACCAGCAATCGTAAACATAAAGAAACTGTTCAACGCAAATCAAAGTTTTCCTTTAATTTTCAAACAAAGAAAACAGATTTTCCCCATCAGCCGTTTTTCCCCGGTACTTGACTGCAGGGGCAAGGATACTTCTGATATCGACATAATCTATTTCTTCAACGCTTTCCAGCGAATCAAGATAGGATACGACCAGAGTGATTTTCTCCGGCAGATGGTCAGGGGTACCCAGCAGCACCGGGGTTCCCTGACGTGTGTACGCCACCAGGCTGTCGGCCTGGGCAATGTTTATTTCAGAAACCAGCCGCTGCAGATCATCATCCAGCACGTTGAGCACCGGTTGAAGAGCCTTGCTTGTACAGACTTTTTCTCCGGGCGCTGCGGACTCTGTCTTGATCCCTGTAATCACAGGGAGATCATAGTTCTTTCCCGCAGTAGGCTTTTCCAAACAATACCCCTTGCTGTCGATAACAACTAAACCATCCTGCGCACAGAACAGCGCCCGGGCTTCCCGTTCCTTGATCTCAACAAACACTCGATCCGGAAGACGCTTTTTTACCTTTACCGTTTCGATCAAGGGGAGAGAAAGCAAACGCTTTTCCACGAGTTCCGTATCCAATGCAAAGTAGTTCATCCCCAGGCTTAGACCGCTTTTGGCGATTATTTCACCCTCTGTCACTTTGCTATTGCCTTCAGTCTCAATTAGTCCTAAAGCAAAAAAAGATGATTGACTGAAATAATAGACCGCTATAATACCTAAAGTTATCAATAGCAAAACTCTGAGAAAGGCAACCGGCTTTCTCCAGTCCAGTTTTCTTCGCGATTTTCGTCTCTTTGCAGATGCCGACATGCTTGTCCATCCAATCTTTAAAAAAAGATGCTAATCGGATTCACGGCTTATTCTCGCTCCCAACATCTTCAGCCTAGAATCAAGTTTTTCGTATCCGCGATCCAGGTGTTCCACCCCGTCGATGGTCGTTGTATTCTCAGCGGCAAGCCCTCCCAGCACCAGCGCCGCGCCCGCTCTCAGATCGGTAGCCTGCACCATAGTACCTGTCAGATGCGGCACGCCGGTTATTACCGCGCTTCTTCCCTGGAGATGAACCTGCGCCCCCATTCTCCTCAATTCCCCGACATGCCTAAAGCGATTTTCAAATATATTCTCGGTAATAATGCTGGTTCCTTGAGCAAGTGAGAGAAAAACCATCATCTGGGGCTGCATATCCGTAGGAAAACCGGAAAAAGGCATGGTCCTGATATCCACCGCCTTCCACTGAGAGGGCGCCGCAACGATAATCCGGTCAGCTTCTTCTCTGATGGAAACACCTGCTTCACGCAGTTTGGCAATAATTGCCTCTACATGCTCAGGGATGGCGTTGGTAATCATTACCTCCCCCCTGGTAATGGCCGCAGCCGCCATAAAAGTTCCTGTCTCTATCCGGTCGGGGATAACGCGGTGGGAAACCTCCTGCTCAAGCTTTTTCACACCGTCGATACGAATAGTATCCAGCCCCGCTCCCCTGATGCGGGCGCCGAGTTTATTCAAAAAGTTTTGCAATTCTACAATCTCCGGTTCGCGGGCCGCATTTCTGATAATCGTCGTTCCCTGAGCAAGCGCCGCGGCCATCATAATATTTTCAGTAGCTCCCACACTGGGAAAATCAAGATGAATATCCGCACCCTTCAGTCCGGCTGCTTCAGCCGTAACAGAGCCATGGTCATCGCCGATAACGGCGCCTAGCGCCCTGAAACCTTTTAAATGCAAATCCATGGGACGGGAGCCTATTGTACAGCCTCCCGGATATGAAACCTTAAACCTCCCACAGCGGCCTAAAAGGGGTCCCATGACCAGATTGGAAGCCCGCATACGCCTTGTCAGAGATGGAGGCATTTCCAGAGAACGAAGTCCCATGGGGTCTATCTCCATGGTATCCCCCGTCCAATCAACCTTTACGCCCAGAGATTCCAACGCCTCTTTCATGGTTTGCACATCATTCAGCGAAGGTACTTCCTCGAGGAGAACACGCCTCTCACTTAACAGCGTGCCGGCTAAAAGAGGCAAAATCGCATTTTTAGCCCCATTGATCCTCACAGATCCCGTAAGCCTTGCGCCCCCGGTAATATGCAGCCTTTCCGCCAACTCATCCATCCTCCCCCATAACCAAGACCTCGGGAACCAGCTTAATGCCCTTTTCTTCAAAAACGCGATTCTGTATAGTCTTGATTAGCTCCAAAATATCCCTGCCTGTGGCGCCGCCGCAGTTGATGATAAAATTAGCGTGCTTGGGAGAAACTGCGGCGCCTCCGATGCGGCGACCCTTGAGCCCGGCTTCCTCAATGAGTTTCCCTGCATAATGACCGGCAGGATTGCGAAAAACGCTTCCCGCAGTGGGCGATCCCAGAGGCTGGATCTTGTTCCGCACTTTATTATTCCTTTCCATGCGGGCGGCGATATCCTCTCTTGCAGCCGGCGTCATCCTGAGAACGGCCTTGAGAATAATCAAATCCTGTCCCTGAAAAGAAGAAGAACGGTAGCTGAAGGCAATCTGCTCCTTTAACCACTTCTGCTCTTTTCCCTGAGCGTCTATGGTCTCCACCTGCTGAATGAGGCTGCCGATATCTTGACCAAAGGCTCCGGCATTCATCATAATGCCTCCGCCCAGAGTGGCCGGAATGCCTCCGGCAAATTCCAAGCCGCTTAAAGACGCTTTTAAGGCCGTCCTGGCCAGGGCGGAAAGCATTACTCCGCCCTCCGCGGTTATCGTCTCTTCCTGCAGGGAAACGCTTTTAAGCCCTCCCCCCGGCTTGATCACCAATCCTCTGATCCCGCCGTCCAAGACCAGCAGATTAGAACCGTTACCGATAACGGTAACCGGCAGACGATTCTCCCGGGCAAACAGCAGCGCGGCCTTGATATCGCCTGCTGAATGGGGAATAACCATGATGTCCGCCGGGCCTCCCACCCTCCAGGTTGTAAAGTGTCTCAAAGGCGCTTCCACCAGCACCCGCCCATCTATTTTCCGCTCCAAGTCTTGCGCCAAAGTCTGCCGGTCCATCCAGTTTAACCCCTTAGTCCCCAGCAAACGCTCTCCATCTTCGCCGCCAGGTTCTTACCCACGGTCCAGACATCACCTGCTCCCACTGTGAGCACCGTATCTCCGGAACGAATTTCCTGCTGGAGATAGTTCACTATGTCGTCAAGTGAATTAATATAAAGCACATTGATGCCGTTCTGTTTAAGTTCCTGGACGATATTCTCGGCGGAGACGCCGGCAAGGGGGGATTCCCCCGCAGCATAGATATCTGTAACAATAACGAGGTCATTTCCCTGAAAAGACTTCCCGAAGTCTTTTTTTAAGAATTTGGTCCTGCTGTAACGATGCGGCTGAAAAACCGTAATCATCCTTCCTCGCTTGACGCCAAGACATGCTTCCATCAAGGCCCTGATCTCTGTGGGGTGGTGGGCAAAGTCGTCGATAATCTTGATCCCATCATACTGGGCAATCAGCTGAAAACGCCGCCTGACACCCCTGAATTGAGCCAGGGCTGCGGCGATCCTGTTAAAATCTAAGCCCAGATGCATACCAACGGCAATTGCAGCCAGAGCATTTTGAATATTGTGGAGTCCGGGCACAGACAGTTTCATATCG
The DNA here is from genome assembly GCA_002397275.1 of Thermacetogenium sp. UBA4966. GTDB lineage: Bacteria > Bacillota > DSM-12270 > Thermacetogeniales > Thermacetogeniaceae > Syntrophaceticus. Next base: position 29,702 of record DHAA01000139.1, read on the forward strand.
CCCAAATAGGCGCCCTCATGGAAAACCTCCGCTTCTGTTAAAATGCCCTGTCTAACAATATTCTTCGCTTGATACTGGGAGTGATCATCGATCCCATAAGTAACCGCGTTGATCCCTTCCGTAGATAAGCGGCGAACATTAGGGCTGTCTCCGCAAAGTACGGCAAGCCCGCCGGGCCTTATTTTTGTCAGAAAATCCTGAAAAGCCTGCATAATCCCTGTTATATTTTTGTAATAATCCAAGTGGTCATTATCTATATTAGTAATGACGGCAATGTACGGTTTTTGCTTAAGAAAAGAACCGTCGCTTTCATCTGATTCGGCCACAAGGTATTCTCCTTTACCCAGGCCGGCGTTGCCTCCCAGTTCCGATATATCCCCTCCTACAAGATAAGTGGGGTCAAGTCCGTTTTCAGAAAGGACTACCGCGATCATGGCGCTCGTCGTTGTTTTGCCGTGGGATCCTGTAACAGCTATGGCCTTCTGGTATAATTCCATCACCTTCGCCAGCAATTCACCCCTGGTCATGACGGGCAAGCCTTTATGGCAGGCGGCGCGCAACTCGCTATTGGACGGGTGGACGGCAGAAGAAACGATCACAGCATCCACACCATCAGCAATATTTTCCGCTCTGTGACCAACATATATTTGAGCGCCCCGCTGCCGCAAGCTGCCGATCACCGGTGAGGAAGCAAGATCCGAACCGCTGATCCTCATCCCCATATCGAGCAATACCCGGGCAAGACCGCTCATGCCCACACCACCTACTCCAATAAAGTGATACCACTTACCAGTCACTGAATTAATCTCCTCCCTTGCGCACTGTTTCTATCACGATTTTTCCTCCGCCAGTCACAACAATAGTTTATGTCTTACTTGACTTGGAGGTGCAGAGTGACTTTTTGGCAACATCAAGCAGCGTATGCGCTATCAGCTCACCGGCCTGAGGACGCCCTATCCGCAAGGATCGCCGGGACATCTCTTGAAGAGATTCACGGTTCCCTGTCAGTCTTTCTATTTCCGCCAGCAAACGGGCGGGAGTCAGTTCCTGCTCATTTATCAAAACCGCGGCTCCCTGCCTCTCCAGATAGCGAGCATTGTGATACTGGTGATCACCGGTGGCAAAAGGATAAGGGATCAAGATTCCCGGCAGCCCCAGGGCCGTTATCTCCGCCAGAGTCGCCGCGCCGGCGCGGCAGATCACCAAATCCGCCGCCTGCAGAGCATACTCCATTTCCTGTAAATATGGTTTTATAACTATTTTGCCTATTTTATCGGCATTTATCCCCATCTGATCCATCTGCTGGCAGAGAGGCCGGTACTCGGCCGCGCCCGTCAGATGAATAACCTGCAGTTGTACTAAAGAGGAATTACCTAAAAAAAGCCTCTGATATGCTTCCAGCATTACCTGGTTGAGCCGCCGCGCCCCGCGGCTCCCTCCGGTAACCAGAAGCGTAAATAAATTTGGATCTAATCCGAAATACTTGAGCCCGCTGACACGATCTGTCTGCAGAATCTTCTTGCGCACCGGAAGTCCTGAATGAACTAATTTCGCCCTTAAAGGAAAAGTTCCTTTGTCGTGCGGAAACGTGGTAAAAGTTACCTTAGCCCAGCGCGACAGCAGCTTATTAGCCATGCCGGGAACAGAATTTTGCTCGTGCAGAAATAGAGGAACCCTTAAGCTTGCGGCAGCCAAACCGAGGGGTACGGATACATAACCGCCGCTGGCGAAAACAGCCTGGGGCTGAAACTCTCTGAGCACACCGATCCCCTGCAGGTAACCCTTACCCAGGGAGGCAAAATCAGATAACGCTCTCCACGAAACGCGGCGCGGCCACTTTCCGGCATTAATTTTACGGAAAGCATACCCTGCCGCGGGCGCCGCTTGGCTCTCCAGACCATCTCCCGTTCCGACAAAGAGGATTTCCCCTTGAGGATCAAGCTCCCGCAATAAATCGGCGACAGCCAACGCCGGATAGAAATGCCCTCCTGTGCCGCCGCCTGTGATTAAGATACGCATACTCTATCACCTATTCCCTGACATAACGCGATATATTTAACAAGATACCGATCCCCAGCAGATTCAGGGTCAAAGAGGACCCCCCATAGCTGATAAAGGGAAGAGTGATCCCTGTTATGGGGAGGCTGCCCGTCACAACGCCGATATTGATCACCGCCTGCAGCACCACCATGATAGTGACCCCCGCGGCAAGCAAGGCCGCGAAAGAATCAGGCGCCTTGATGGCGATCTTTAACCCCCTCCACATAAATGCCAAAAAGAGCAGCAGAACGAATGTCGTTCCGATAAAGCCCAGTTCTTCGGCTAACACAGCAAAAATAAAATCCGTATGCTGCTCAGGCAAATAGAGAAACTTCTGCCTCCCCTGGCCCAGCCCTGCGCCGAAGAGTTTCCCCGAGCCCACCGCCAGAAGAGCCTGGATCGTCTGAAACCCATTGCCCAGGGGATCTGACCAGGGATCACGAAAAGCCATAATGCGCTTCATGCGGTAAGGTTCCACGACAATGGCCAGAGCAACCAGGCAGCCTCCCAGCAGACCCAAAAGGCTGAGGTGGCTTATCCTTGCCCCCGCGGCCAGCATCATCAGAAACGCCGTGCCCGCTATGGTGGCGGCTGTCCCCAGATCAGGCTGCAGCAAGATCAGGCCGCAGACACCCCCTACCAGCAAAAGCGGAAGAGCCAGACCCCGTATCAGTTCCTTGAGTTTCTCCTTGTTTTGTGCTAAATACTTTGCCAAAAATATAACCAGGGCCAATTTAGCGATCTCCGCCGGCTGAAAGGTGAACTGACCAACCCCTATCGAACGGGTGGCGCCCTTGACCGTGATCCCTACCCCCGGAATCAGCAGAACAACCAGCAAAATGACGGCCGCGCCGAAGATAATATTTGCCCACTTCAGGTAGGTCTTGTAGTGAATATTCATCACCACAACCATGGCGGCAATCCCCAAAAGCGCCCAGACCAGCTGATTTTTAAGGAAATGGGCGCCGTCGTCGAACGTTACCTGAGCATAAACATAGCTCGAACTGTAAACCATGACAATCCCTACGGTCAATAAAAGGAGTACGATCACAAACAGAATAAAGTCAGGGGCTCTGCGCTCTTTTTTCACTTTTCACCCCTCCCTGGAGGCCTGCAACCGCTTTGCGGAAGACGTCGCCCCGCTCTTCATAATCACGGAACATATCCCAACTGGCACACCCCGGCGAAAGCAGAACCACATCCCCGTGATAGGCAATACGGTGTGCCAAGGCAACAGCGTCGGCAAGGGTTGGCGCCTCGTGTATGCGCTTAAACCCCGCGGCCTCCGCTGCCTGGCGGAACAAGGGGGCCGCTTCGCCTAATAGGATCAAAGCCTTAACCCTCTCCCGGATCTTCTGCGCCAGCTGCTCCAAACTGCTCCCCTTATGCCTTCCCCCGGCGATCAAGATAATAGGGCCATCGTAGGAATCGAGGGCTTTGAGCACCGCATCCGGGTTTGTGCCTTTAGAGTCATTGACGTAACGCACCCCGTCCAGCACCCGCACATCCTCCATCCTGTGCGCCACGCCGGGAAAAGAAGCCAGAGCCTCCGCCACGCAGCTGCGATCAACCCCTGCCAGCAGAGATGCTGCGGCCGCGGCCAGCGCATTCTCCAGGTTATGATGACCGGGTATCCTGATCTGATCCGTCCTGCAGAGTGTTGTTTCTTTCCCCCGCAGAGTATAGATGATCTGCTTTCCCCTTACCCCAATTCCCCCCTCATGCGGCTGCCTGCTGCAAGAAAATCCATACTTGCGGGCGGGGACAGTATTCATATACCTTAACACCAGGGGATCGTCTAAATTAAACACAGCATAATCAGCCGGCGACTGATTGGCAAAAAGGCGCGCCTTGGTCCGGCAGTAGTTCTCCATGTTCCCATGCCTGTCCAGATGATCCGGGGCGAGATTCAGTAAAACGCCAATATGCGGGCGAAAATTCACTATCCGCTCCAATTGAAAGGAGCTCACTTCCACGACCCATAATTTAATGCCGCGGGCCCCATCTCTGTTTTTTTCCACTTCCTGAATTAACGGCGTCCCGATATTCCCGGCAACCCCAGCCTCAATCCCCGCCTGTTTAAAGATGAATCCTAGCAGGGAGGTTGTGGTGGTTTTGCCGTTGGTTCCGCTAACCGCGATGATCGGTTCTTGGGCAAAGCGCCCGGCCAGCTCCAATTCACTCCAAATAGGAATGTTCAACCTTTCCGCGGCCGCAATCGGCTCTATATTGTTGGGAACACCCGGGCTGACGATAACCAGATCATAATCACCCGCTTTTATCTCAGGGTATTCGCCGGTTATTAAAGAAACAGGCAGCTTCTTTAAATCCTGCGAACCAGGACCTAATAGTTTTTCATCCTTTTGATCCGCGCCCGCCACCTGAACGCCCTGTTTGGCCAGAAAGCGGGCGGCTGCCTGCCCGCTGCGGGCCATGCCGATGACAAGCGCTTTTTTCCCTTGCAAATTCAACGATTACACATCCCCTTATACAGCCAGCAAACCGATGACTGCGAAACAAAATCCCATCAACCAAAAAAAGTGAACGACTCTGACCTCCGGCCAGCCGGACAATTCAAAATGATGGTGCAGAGGGCTCATCTTAAAGACGCGTTTCCCTGTCGATTGAAAGGAAATCACCTGGATAATCACAGAAAGCGCCTCCAGCACAAAAACCCCTCCCAGGAGAAACAAGGCAAGCTCTGTCCCGGTGAGCACGCCGAGAGCGGCTAACGCCCCCCCCAGAGCCAAAGACCCGGTATCTCCCATAAATATTTTGGCAGGATTGTAATTATACCTGAGAAACCCCAGACAAGCCCCGCTTAATCCCGCTGCAAAAACTGCGGCCGCCTGATGGCCCGTCATCCAGGAGATCACCGCGTAAGCAGCGCCGGCAATCGCCATCAGCCCGGAGGCCAACCCGTCTAAACCGTCTGTGAGATTGACCGCGTTGGCAGCAGATATGAGAACAACCACCACAAAGATATAATAAAAAAACCCGGCGTCTATGCTCAGCCCGCTGAAAGGCACAGCGACCACCGTGCCCCGGCCCAGCAAGGAAACCCCCCAGGCCAGAGAGGCGCCGATCAACAGCTGCCCCAGCACCTTGGCTCTTGCCCGCAATCCCAGCGGCCTGCGCAGCACAACTTTCAAAAAATCGTCCCACAATCCCAGCAATCCGCATCCCAGCATAACCGCGAACAGGAGTAGTGTCTCATAAAAATCAGCAGTAAAGATAAATGCGGATATTCCCGTACCTAAAATGATCATGACCCCGCCCATGGTAGCTGTTCCCCTTTTTTTCAAATGGGTGCGCGGCCCGTCGTCCCTCACCTCTTGCCCGAACTTCAAACGATGCAATAGCGGGATAAACACCGGGCCCAGAGCCAGCACAGCTATGAGGCTCACCGCGGCTGCCGCCAGCGCCCTCTGTAATAAAGTCAATTGCAATCACCACCCAGGAGGGAGGCTGTAATCTCTTCCATGCGCATACCCCGCGAACCCTTGATCAGCACAACATCCCCTGTTTGTATATATGATTTAAGAAAGGAAACAGCTTCTGCCTTTTCCCGAAAACAATGAACGCGTTCCTCATCCAGCCCGGCGCTGAGAGCCCCCGCGGCTATTTCCCGGGCCAACCGGCCAACCGTGCACAGACAGTCGATCTTTAAAGCTGCCGCCGTCCTCCCCACCTCCCGGTGGCCGTCAATCTCCTCAGCCCCTAATTCATACATCTCCCCCAAAACAGCTATCTTCCCGGCGCCTCGGGAGGAGGCCAGCAGCCGCAACGCCGCTACGGCGGAACTAGGGTTGGCGTTATAAGAGTCGTCGATCAGCTTAGTACCGAATAATCCCGGTTTGATCTCCAGCCGCATTCCTGTCGGGGAAACTGATTGCAGACCCGCGGCGATTTCCTCAGGTGTTAAGCCAAACCGATAGCCGACCGCGGCCGCGGCCAGAGCATTGGCCACATTATGCAGCCCCGGCAGCGGAAGGGAACAGGGGACCCGCCCGGCGGGGGTACTCAGTATGAAGTCCACACCATCCAGATCTCGAAGGACCGCCTGATTAGCCCTTATCTGACAATCATCTCCGCCGCCGTAAAAGATTATATCCCCCGCCGCCTTGGCGGCAAGCCTGATCTGCCAGGGGTCATCACCGTTGAGAACAGCGCAGCCGTCGGCGGGCAAAGACTGCAGCAGCTCCCCTTTGGCCTGGGCGATGGCCTCCTGAGAGCCTAAAAGCTCCAGATGGCTCTTGCCGATAATTGTCAGGACGCCGACCTGAGGGCGGCTGATCTCACATAAAGCGCTGATCTGCCCCTGTCCCCGCATAGCCATCTCCACAACAGCCGCCTGGTGGCCGCGGTCCAGTCGCAACAGGGTCAAGGGCAGTCCGAGCTCATTATTATAATTGCCTTCAGTCTTCAAAACATGAAAGCGCCTCCCCAGCACCGCGGCGATTAAATCCTTTGTCGTGGTTTTTCCGCTGCTCCCGGTAACTGCCACCACCGGAATCCTGTGTGAACTGCGATAGAAGCGCGCCAGCTCCTGCAAAGCCTGCACCGGATCAGAAACCATAATCAGCGGCGCCTTTATCCCGCCGGCCACAGGATGAGAAATAACCGCAGCCGCCGCTCCCCGCTGAAAGGCCTGTTCCAAGAAATCATGGCCGTCGGCCTTCTCTCCGCAGAAGGCGAAGAACAGATCTCCCGGCTCAATCGACCTGCTGTCTATTTTTACGCCTGTGATTTCGCCATCTCCGGCGCCGCGTACAAGAGCGCCCTGTACCGCTTCAATTACATCGTCCAACCTTATGGGATCCATTGTTTAAATGCCGATCTCCTTTACAAGAATCTCTCTGGCAACCTGACGGTCATCGAAAGGAAGAACATCGCTGCCGACAACCTGATAGGTTTCATGTCCTTTGCCGGCGATTACTACAAAATCACCCTCCCCTGCGCGGAGAAGGGCATGTCTGATCGCCTGACGGCGGTCTGTGATCACCGTATAACAGGCATTTTCGATGCGGCGCAGGCCGGCCTCGATCTGTTCTTCAATTTTTTCCGGGTCCTCTGACCGCGGATTATCGGAGGTAATCACTGTGTAATCGCTCCTCTCCCCGGAAATCCTACCCATTATAGGCCTCTTCCCCGCGTCACGATCACCGCCGCAGCCGAATACTGTGATCAGCCGTCCGCCTGCTATGCGGCGGGCTGTTTTAAGGACATTTTCCAGGCCGTCAGGAGTATGAGCATAATCGACGACCACCGTAAATTTTTGCCCCTCATCCACCACTTCGAAACGGCCGGGAACACCCTTCATCTTCTCTATGGCCTCGCGGATGGCGTCGACAGCCATACCCTCGCGGAGGCCCACGCTGATCGCGGCAAGACTATTATATACGTTAAATTCACCCGGGAGATGAGTAATAATTGGAAAATCACCTTTACTGTAAGATACGACAAAACTGCTCCCCTCTGACGTCAGCCGGACTTGTCCGGCTTTTACATCTGCATCACTATGAATACCATAGGTGAGTACAGGCGCGCGGGTGCAATTAATGATCCGCTGCGCGGCCTCATCGTCGCTATTGATCACCGCATAACAGGGCCGCTCCTTGCTTCTATCCCTTCCCAGGCCCTCAAAGAGCAGCATTTTGGCAGCCAGATACTCTTCCATATCCCTGTGAAAATCCAAGTGATCCTGGGTTATATTCGTGAAAACACCCACATCGAATGGACAAGCCGCCACCCGCTGTAAAGAAAGAGCGTGGGAGGAAACCTCCATGGAAACAGTTTTAACCTTCGCTGCTTTCATTTTAGCAAGCAGGACCTGCAGATCAAGAGACTCCGGTGTTGTACGCTCCACAGGGAGGCTCTCTTCCCCAACTTTATTGCAGATCGTACCGATGATCCCCGTCAGCCCGCCGCCGGCGCCGAGCACCGCTTCAATCATATGGGTGGTGGTCGTTTTGCCGTTAGTACCGGTAACGCCGATCAGAGTAAGGTCCTCGCCGGGGTGATCGTAATAATTAGCCGACATCAGCGCTAAGGCAAAACGCGAGCTGTTTACCCTGGCAAAGGAGATTCCCGGGGCCGGACATATATCCTTTTCTATAACTAAACCGACGGCGCCTTTAGATAAGGCATCATTAATATAAAGATGCCCGTCCGTACGATAACCTTGAATACAAACAAAAATATTTCCCGGCTGTACCTGCCTGGAATCGTATTGTACCCCGGTAATCCCCTGGTCAAGTCCCGCCGCGTCAAGCGTCTCCACTCCCTGCAGCAGCTGCCGGAAAGTAATGGCCACGCTGATCACCTCCTGGTTGCTTATTCCAATTATTATTCCCCTTCACGGCGCGCCTCAATCAAGGCGTAACATCTATGCCGGAGGGGGCGCTGAATTTAACCTTCACCTGCCCGCCCTGAGTAAGGAGCGTCCCGGACGCAGGTTCCTGTTCCACCGCAATCCCGGTGGGTAACGGTTTCCCTTCAGGGACGAGCACTAGACCCATCATCCCCAAAAGTTCTGCGGCGTCCCGCATACTCTTCCCCTTCAGATCAGGGGTTACTATTTTTCCATCCTCTATATCCTTTGTTTTTTGCAGGTTCAGTAAAACCTTGCTCCCCTTCTTGACCTTAACGCCGTCAAGGGGAATCTGCCCGTAGACTATCTCACCCGAACCGGAGTGTTCGCTTTGCAGCCCGGCCTCTGTCAGTATTTTATCCGCCTCCTGGACGGGAAGATTGATCACCGAGGGTACCACCGCCGTCTCCTGCTCAGCTGTCTTTTCTTTTTCATCCTTCTGATAGCGCATAGGAACGTTCAGATAACGCAGGCTGTCCCTCACTACCTCTCGAAATGCCGGCGCGGCTACCGTCCCTCCGTAATATGATCCTGAAGGGGTATCGACCGCAATAATGGCTACCAACTTAGGGTCGTCGACAGGGGAGAAACCGATAAAGGAACCGACATAATCAGTGGCGGAATAGCCGCCGCCGGGCGCCGGTTTCTGGGCGGTACCTGTTTTCCCCCCTACAGAATATCCTTCTATATATGCATTGCGCCCGGACCCCTTGGTAACGACCCCCTCCAGCATCTCCCTTTCTATGCGCGAAGTTTCCTCGGAGATGATGCGGCGCACAACCTGAGGCCGATAGCTTTTCACTGTCTTTCCTTCACGGTCGGTCAGCTCCTTGACGATATGCGGTTTCATCAATTTGCCTCCGTTGACCACCGCGGACAGAGCGGTCGCCATCTGCAGAGGCGTGACGGTGTTGGCCTGCCCCATAGAGATGGTGGCCAGATCCACAGGTTTGACCTCATTTTCCGGAATAACAATGCCCGTCGCCTCTCCTGCCAGCTCAATCCCCAGTTGGCTGCCGAAACCAAAGCCGTTGATGTACTTGTAGAATCTCTCCGTACCCAGCCGCAGTCCGAGGGTGATAAATCCCGGGTTGCAGGAGTTTTGAACAACCTCGGCCAGGGTTTGGCTACCGTGTCCGCCTCCGGCCCAGCAGTTGATCGTTTCCCCATTTACTTTTATATGGCCGGGACAGTAGATGTGATCCTGTTTACTGGTTACGCCTTCTTCCAGAGCCGCGGCGAGAGTGACGATCTTGAAGATCGACCCGGGTTCATAGCTATCGGCAATCGCCACATTGCGCCGCGCCTTCGCCGGATATTCATTAAATTTATTGGGATCAAAATCCGGCCTGCCGGCCATGGCGAGTATCTCTCCCGTATCCGGATCCATCACAATTATTTTAGCACTTTTAGGGGAATGCTCCTGCATGATTTTATCGAGTTCCCGCTCCGCAATATACTGAATAGTCTGATCTATAGTCAAAACAACATTAACGCCCTGTTCAGGCTCTATATACTTCCTTGTGGATTCAGGGATCTCATGCCCGGCCGCGTCATACTCCACAAGCAGGCGCCCGTTGATCCCCGCCAGCTGTTTGTCATAAGCGACTTCAATCCCTTCCAGCCCCTGATTGTAGTCGCCGGCAAACCCCAATATATGGGAGGCCAGATTACCCTTCGGGTAATAACGCTGAGGCTTGGGGATAATCCCAATCCCCGACAGGTTTTTTTCACGCAGTTCTTTGACCTGTTCTTTATTCAGCTTGAATTTAAGCCACACCGAATGCTGCTCTTTGGTAATCAGTTCATATACTTCTTTTTTCTCCATTTCAAGAATCCCGGCCAGTTCTTCGGCAATCTCTTCCGTATCTCCCGACTTCTTTACCTCGGAGGGGATGGCGTAACAGGCCTCCGCGCTGATACTGACGGCCAGTTCTTTTTTATTACGGTCATAAATAACGCCTCGCTTCGGCTCTACAACAATTTCACGGATTCTGTTCTCCAAGGCTTTTTGCTGATACCACGTGCCCTTTATAATCTGGAGGTAAGCCAGGCGCAGCAGTAAAAAAGCAAATACAAAAAAAAGGACAAAAAAAAGCCCGGTTATTCTTCTTCGCACCTCTATGTTGCTTTTGTTCAATCATAACACCCCGTCACTGAGTCGAAGCTTCCGCCCTGCCGATCAGCTGCTTCAATGCCATAGACCAGCTCTTTTTCTTCTCTTTACTCTCGTCCCCTGAGGCGTTTTGTTTGTCCTGATCGTTGTCTTCCTCAGCAGGAAGCGCAGCGAGTAAAACACCGTCGGGCTTATCCATTCCCAGTTTGTTAACCGCCGCTTCTTCCACCCGTTCGGGGGACTGAAGCTCCGCTGCCTCTAATTCTAACTGTTTGCAATCCCTTTGCAGAGCATCGACCCTTTGCTTGTTTTCCTCAACACTGTATCCCAGCGCTGTAATATGATTATTCTTATAGATATAAAACAGCCCGAACCCAAAACAACTAAGAATTACAGCGGTGATCTGAAGACAAATCAGCACTTTTCCGCTTCGCTGCACACGCCGTGCAGTCTGTCTCTTCCTGAGCGGCCTGGACGGTTGTTTTGCGTATCTCTTTTCTTCCGCTAACACCAATTCTATTCACCTCTTTTTTCTTATATTACTCCGGGTGCCGGAGCAGCTTTTCAGCCGCCCGCATTTTAGCGCTGCGTGACCGCGGGTTGGCGTTGACCTCTCCTGCCTCGGGCAGAAGGGGCTTTTTCGTCAGAATGCGGAGCGCGCTCCTGGAAGATGCGGCATACTCACGAAACACATTCTTGACAATCCGGTCTTCCAAGGAATGAAATGAGATAGCCACGATTCTTCCGCCGGCCTTCAGCACCGATATACCCGCTTTTAGTCCCTCTTCCGCCCCCGCCAGTTCATCATTAACTGCTATGCGCAAAGCCATAAAAGTACGCCGGGCAGGGTGAGGCCCTGTACGGCGCGCTCTTGCAGGTATAGCGGCTTTAATAATCTCTGCCAGCTGAAGAGTTGATTCGATAGGATTTCTTCTTCTCCGCTCGACTATAAATGAGGCGATCCGCCTCCCCCATCTCTCCTCGCCATAACGGAATATGATCTCCGCCAGTTCTCTTTCCGCAAGGCCGTTGACCAAATCCGCGGCGGTGGTCTTGGCCTCTTCATCCATTCTCATATCCAGAAAAGCATCGTATTTATAACTAAAACCACGCTCCGGATCTAAAACCTGGTAAGAGGAAACCCCCAGATCAAATAAAACGCCGTCGACCTCGCTAATTTGCATCCCCTGCAAAACAGAGGCTAAGCGGCGATAATCACTGTGTATGAAAACCACCTGATCGAGATAAGGCGCTAAAACCTCTTTTGCCCGTTGCAGCGCAGAGGCGTCTTTATCGAAACCGATCAGCCTTCCGGCGGGGCCGATACCCTTCATTATCTCTTGGGCATGCCCCCCGCCGCCCAGTGTGCAGTCGACATATGTGCCGCCCTCCCTGGGCGCCAGATAGGCAACCGCTTCCCTGGGCATCACCGGGGCATGTTTCGTTTCAGTCAACTACAGCACCGCCTTCACCCATTTTTTCCGCTAATTCTTCATATGTTTCCTCAGCTCCGGTGCAGTATTCATCCCACCGCTCCCCAGCCCAGATCTCGATGCGGGTAGAAACCCCGATCACCGCTGCCTCGCGATTAATCGCGGCATAATCCCTCAGGGAGGGGGGTATCAAGATCCTGCCCTGTCCGTCGATATCACATTCAGTGGCCCCGGAAAAGAAGAAACGAGAAAAGGCCCTGGCCTCTTTCTTCGTAAGGGGTAAACCCCGCAGCTTCTGCTCCAATACCGTCCATTCTTCCAGGGGAAACACAAAAAGGCAATGGTCCAGGCCGCGGGTGGTAATACAGCGTTCCCCCAGAGAAGCCCGAAACTTTGCCGGCAGTATCAAACGGCCTTTGGCATCTAAATTATGTGAGTATTCACCGATAAACATGTTTCCCCACTCCGGACATATTATAAACCACTTTGCCCCACTTTCCACCACCAAACAATTTCTATATAAAAGTGTTAATTCCTTCTCCCCGTCAAAAATAATTCAAAATAAAAAAAACCGGGGTGAAAACCCCGGTTCTATAGAGGTGTATTAAGCCAGTGGAAGCTGACTTAATTATTATTTCTTAGTTTGCATTTTTATCTTTCGTATGGCGTGACGATCCACTTGAGGCAGTTATCCTTCTTGCCGCCAAATACATCGTATCCTTCGAGAAGATCGTTCAAAGGCTTGCGATGTGTGTACAGACACTTGGTGTTCAGCTTTCCTTCCTGAATCAGATTGATCAGTGCAGGAATACGGTTGGCATTGACAAGGCCCATGGAGAACTTGATGTTCTTGATCCACAGCTCGTTCATCTTGAGCTCCTGTGGTTTTTCAAAAACACCGATCATGGAAACGTTGCCGCCGGGACGTACCGCATCAAGGGCCAGTTCATAGGTTCCCTTAGCGCCTACGGCTTCAATGGTTCTGTCTGCACCGCGGCCGCCGGTCAGTTCTCTGATTTGATCCGGAACATTCCCGTTCGCCGGGTTCAGCGCCATATCCGCAATACCCTGTTTGACGGCAAAATCAAGACGAGCTTGATTCATGTCGACAGCTATAATTCTTGCCGGCCCCCAAAGCCTGGCAGTCATCATGGCGCACATGCCCACAGGACCGCTGCCCATTACCGCAACCGTATCGCCAGGCTCGATTTCGGCATTTTCGGCGCCGAAATAGCCTGTGGAGAGGATGTCGCCGACAAGCAGAACGTCGTCATCGGTCAGGCCCTCGGGTACAGGGAAACAGCCCAGGTTGGCGTGAGGCACACGCACATACTCCGCCTGGCAGCCGTCAATCATATACCCAAAGATCCAACTGCCGGTTGTACAGTGGGAATAAACCTGCCGCACACAATAGAAACACTCACCGCACTGGGTGACACAAGAAACGGCGCACTGATCGCCGACCTTGACGTTTCTTACCGCGGGGCCTACCTCCACTACTTCCCCGCAAAACTCGTGGCCCAGAATCCTGGGAGGCTCAACTTCGGGCATCCCGCCGTGCCAGATGTGAATGTCGGTACCACAAATTGTAGAAGTGGTCACCTTTACGATCGCATCATCCGGCTCAATAATCTTTGGTTCCGGTACATCATCGAGGCTGATCTTCTCCGGACCATGGTACACTAACGCCTTCATCGTCATTTTTGTGCCCTCCTTAATAATATGTTTTTATTGTCAAGGGTTTACCGGTTGATAAACCCTTGAAACCGCAAGGCTCAACGCCCTGGCAAAAAAAGCAGACCAACATTTCCATGCCGGACTCACAAAAAAACAGAGCCTTGCAGTAAAAACATTGGTCTTTCTTGGGGGCCACCCGCAGGTTTCCCCGTGAACTACCATCTTATTAAGTTGTCAGAATACTGGCAAAGACAAGGACACACATCCGGAAGTCATGTTTAGCCTCAATTATATATTTATTTAACGATAGATGAAGGATTGAATAATTGCACTTGCACATTGCTGCATCACATGCATCCCCGGTGTCCCGATTGCTTTTCCTCCTTTGAGTATTGTTAATAAACTTTTTTTAAACAGGGTCCGCTATATATATTCTCTAACAATTGATAAAATCCTTCTACAGAGTTTATCTTATCTCTCATACGGTGTGACGACCCACTTGAGGCAATTGTCCTTCTTGCTGCCGAAGATATCGTAGCCCTTGAGGATATCATTCAGCGGCGCCCGGTGTGTAATCAAGAAGTTGGTGTTAATCTTCCCTTTTTCGATAAGCTTGATCAATTGCGGGACACGGTTCATAGGAACAAAGCCCATACTGAGGTAGATGTTCAAGTACCACATCCATTCGAGATGCAGTTCAAAGGGTTTTTCATAAACGCCGATAGTAGATACAATCCCGCCGGATCTCACTGAGTTCAGCGCTAAATCCAGTGTCGGCGCAGCTCCAACAGCCTCGATTGTCCTGTCCGCGCCGCGGCCCTCGGTTAATTCCTTGATCGTTGCCGCCACATCAACATCTTTAGGGTTTAAGGCGCGATCAGCAATTCCCGCTTTAAGAGCGGCATCCAGCCTGCCTTGATTCATATCGACGGCGATTATTTCGGAGGGGCCGAAGAGACGCGCGGTGGCCATAGCGCACATGCCGACCGGTCCGGAGCCCATTACCGCCACAGTGTCGCCAGGCTCAATCTTCGCCCTTTCCGCTCCGTAATAGCCTGTTGAGAGAATATCTCCTACGAATAGGACATCTTCTTCCGTTAAGCTTTCAGGAATTTTATACATGCAATTTTGGGCAAACGGCAACTGAACGAACTCTGTCTGGCACCCTTCGGGAGTATGTACTCCGAAACAGCCACAGCTTGGTTCTGTGCAATGAGCGTAGAATCCTTCTTTGCAGAAAAAGCACTCGCCGCAATAAGCCAGGCAGGATACGGCCACCCGGTCCCCTACTTTAAAGCCTTTAACCTCGTCCCCCAATTCAACGATTTCCCCGACAAATTCATGTCCCAGAATTTTCGGGTACTCAACCTCTTTCATTCCACCGTGCCAGATATGAATATCGCTGCCGCAAATGGTTGATAGCGTCACCTTAACAATCGCATCGGTCGGCGCCTTCATCTTCGGTTCCGGTACGTCGTCAAAGCTGATCTTATCCGGACCATGGTACACTAACGCCTTCATCGTCATTTTGGTGCCCTCCTTAAAATATGTTTTTATTGTCAAGGGTTTATCAATTGATAGACCCTTGAAACCGCAAGGCTCTACACCCTGGCGAAAAAAGAAACCAATATTTTGATGCCGGACTCATAGAAATTCACGTCCCGCAAAAAAACATTGGTCTTTCTTGGGAGCCACCCGCAGGTTACTCCGTAAACTACCATGGATTATATTAAACTAATTAGACGGCTAGAACGGCATCAAAGACAATGACATGCATCCAAAAATCATGCTCCGACTCGATTTCATATGTTTGGTGGATAGCCTTAGCTCCCAGCTTATTCTCGAAAAACAATAGGTTATCCACAATATGCTGCTCTACTACATGCATTCTCGAAGCTCTAATCGCTTCTTTTCCTCGCGGCGTTTTCACTATAAATTTCTCCGGTTCTGTTAAAAATCCTTCTCCCCTGATAATTAGCATGTCTTCTACGATATTTATTTTAGTCGTTTCTACGCTCTTGCCCAGTGTACGCTTAAAATACTGCTCCATATAAATCTTAAACTCGTGCTGCATCTTCTTGCGCTCTTGCTCGTTCATTCTTTTACCCCGGAGTTCTTTACTTTCCACAACCTTATCATTGAACTGCCCGGGCTGCTCTATTATACCCATCACCTCCTATAAATACTTCCCCACTCTCTTGACAACTCCGCAGTCAACTGATAGATGCGCCTCGCCTCTTCTTCATTCAGCGTGCCTGTCCCGCAGGCAGGAGTAATAAGGCTGTTCGACAAAAGAAGCTGAGGATCGACACCCTTCTTCACCAGTTCGTAAAAATACCTCTGAAACTTAGCCTTGAGCGAATTAATGTCTTCCCCCCTAAGAGCATCCTTATCTGTGGGAACTGCTCCCCAGGCGACAACGCCGCCCTTCTCCATAAATTCCTGAATCAGTGCCGCATACAAGCTAAAACTCTTAGAAAAGCGGTAGGTGTCAAAGCTGATTATATCCAGCCCTGCGCCGAACAGTATTGACCAATCAAGATCCGAGCAGGAATGAACTCCGGCTATTCCGCCAAATCTGCGCACAAAATCAGCAAATTCCGCAAGTTCGGTTTGCACTGCATTTCTGCTCACACTAATGCGATCAAACCGGCCGCAGCTGTCGATCACCGGGTCATCCATAAAGATAAGCACGGGGAGTCCAAATTCACTCAGTTTTTTGACCTGCCAGGCCGCTTGCAGCGACAGCTGCTTCAGCAGCACATCCCGCAGCTGCTCGTCATAATAAGCAGGTATCCCCCGCTGGTCCGTGACCTGAAAACCGACAGACAATAGACCAACCACCTGACCCTTCAGGCGCCTGGCATTACCTATTCCGTTAATGCATAATTCGTCATAAAAGCGGTAAAATCCTTCTGCAGATCCAGGAGAAAAAGAAAAATTATTTAAGGCGTCCGCATCGCCTTGCGACGCCCGCAGGTAAAGCTCATAAAAGGCAGCCAGCCTTTCCGGCCAGTCTTTTTCTTCATTACGAAAAGAGGCCTTCGTGCCGTTTTCTACCAGTAAAAGGCCCAACTCGTTCAATTTATGCAGAAACTGGGTACAAAAAAACTCCCGCAGCGAATATCTGGGAAGCTGCGGCCAGTGTGGAAGCGAAGGCAGATACTCCATGATCAGAGAAACAGCGACAGCGGGGTCGCGGTGAGGCAGACTTCCAATTCCAGTTGCACAGCCGCAAGGACGAAACCGCATGCTACACATCCTTTCCGGGATTACTGCGTTTTATTATTACAGATTATATACCTCTTCACCGCTCAGGACTTTGAGCCCCTTGCCCAGCATCAGCTGTTCGGCGACCCTCACGTTTTCCACACGAAAGACGGCCAGCGCATCCCCGGACAACTTGGCCACAAAGGCATACAGGTATTCGATGTTGATGCCTGCTTCCTGCATCAGGGTAAGGACCTCGGCCAATCCCCCCGGATGGTCGGGTATCTGTACGGCAACAACCTCGGTCATCCTCACCGTATAATCCTCACGGCGCAGCGCCTCATAGGCGCGCTGCGGGTCGTTGACGATCAGGCGCAGAATACCGAAATCCGTGGTGTCCGCCACGGAAAAGGCGCGGATATTGATCCCTTCATCCCCGATCAGCCCGGCCACGCTGGATAATCTGCCGCACTTATTTTCCAGAAATACAGTGATCTGTTTGATAGGCACAGAAAGCACCCCCCTTTACAAATTGCGACGGTCAATAATACGCTTCGCCTTACCTTCATAACGCTCAATGGTCTTAGGCTCTACAAGTTTTACCCTGACGCTGATACCTAAGACTACCTCGATTTCCTGCCGAATTCGGCGCTCCAGGGTTTCCAGCTTCCTGATTTCATCTGAAAAAACGAGATCAGATACCTCTACCCAAACCTCCAGTTCATCAAGCGTGCCGCGCCGTTCGACAATAATCAGATAAAAGGGTTCCGTATGGCTGATGCGGAAAAGGACCTCTTCTATTTGCGAAGGAAAAACATTAACACCGCGGATAACAAGCATGTCGTCGGTGCGCCCCTGGCAGCGGTCTATTTTTGGATGAGTACGGCCGCAGGAACAGGGACCATCGGGAAGAATGCGCGTGATGTCCCGCGTCCTATAGCGGATCATGGGCAAAGCCTCTTTGGTGAGGGTGGTGATCACCAGTTCTCCATAGCTGCCCGGCGGCAGCTGTTCTCCGCTCTCCGGGTCCACGATCTCTGCCAGGAAATGATCCCCCCAGATGTGCAGCCCCTCCTTAGCCGGGCATTCAACGGCAACACCGGGGCCGAGAACCTCACTGATCCCGTAGATATCCAGAGCCTTAATGCCCAATCTCGCTTCAATCTGCCCGCGCAGGCCCAGCGACCACGGCTCGGCCCCGAACAGCCCGCCCTCCAGGCTGAGATCCTCTTTGGAGACCCCCAATTCCTCCATTACCTCCGCCAGGTGCAGAGCATAGGAAGGAGTACAGGTGAGGATCGTGCTGCGGAAATCCTTCATGATCATTATCTGGCGCTTGGTATGCCCCCCGGAAACCGGGATAACCGAAGCACCGATCAGTTCAGCGCCGTAATGCACCCCTAATCCTCCGGTGAAAAGCCCGTACCCGTATGCATTTTGTATCTTGGAATCATGTGACGCCCCGCAACAGGTCAGGGCGCGCGCCATCACTTCTGCCCATACGGAGATGTCGTGCCGGCTATAGCCGACGACCGTAGGCTTGCCGGTGGTCCCGGAAGAAGCGTGCAGCCTGATCACCTCGCTCAAGGGTACGGCAAAAAGGCCATAGGGATAGTTGTCACGAAGATCATCCTTAGTTGTGAAGGGGAGTTTCCCCAAGTCATCAAGAGTCTGAATATCTTCCGGTTTGAGACCTATTTTTTGGAAGGAATGCCGGTAAAAGGGGACCTCCTGATAAACCCTGCTTACCGTGTTGCGCAGCAGTTTCTCCTGGAGAGAGCGCAGCCGCTCAGGGGGCATGCATTCACATTCTTCATTCCAATAACCCATCGAAAAGTCCTCCTCAGCCCACATGTATTACAGCAGATTTTAAAGTATCGAAAAATATCTGTCAAGAAAAACAAAACCCCACAGATGCCGTGGGGCCCCGGTGTCTGAACCTGGCTCAGCAGGGTGGCGCCCTCCTGGCTGCTTTATGCTTCCTCATATCGAGGCATGCAAGCCACAGCCAGAGCCCAGGCTCCTCAAGTTTTGTGTTGGCTCAAAACTCCCAGGGTTTCACAAACATTGCAGGGTTTTATCAATAACTTGTTGCAGTTATGATCATATCACACGAGGCGCGGTTTTTCAATATACCATTATCTGTCGTTAACTGTCAGTTTGTTCCTCATTCTGCTCTTTCTTTTTATTTTCTTGTGAACAGCATATATGCAATTCCCGCAATTGTTTCGAGATCACAGGAGCAGGCGCGCCGGTAAGCAGGCACGTAGCCTTTTGTGTTTTGGGGAAGGGAATTACGTCACGGATCGTTTCCAGATCCAGCATCAGCATCAGCAACCTGTCGAATCCAAAAGCAATCCCGCCGTGAGGAGGCGCCCCATAATCAAGCGCTTCCAGGAAAAACCCGAATTTTTCCTGGGCATCCTGCGCTTCCAAACCAATGGCATCGAAAATTTGTTCCTGCAGATCCCGCCGATGGATTCTGATGCTCCCTCCGCCAAGTTCTACCCCATTGAGAACAATATCGTAGGCCCTCGCCCTCGCCCTTTCCGGATGCGTTTTCAGTAAGGGCAGGTCCTCCTCCAGCACAGAAGTAAAGGGATGGTGTACCGCCTCCCACCTTTCTTCATCTTCATTATACTCCAGGAGGGGGAACTCGGTTATCCATACAAAGGAAAACTGCTTGTCGTCAATTAAATCAAGCATCCCGGCTAAGTGCAGCCGCAGCCTGCCGAGCACCTCCTCTGCCGTCTGCCGCTGAGCAGCGATCAACAGCAAGAGGTCGCCTGTTTGTCCTCCCATAGCTGAGAGCAGAGCATCGATTTCCTCAGGCTTGATCGTCTTGAGCAGAGGCGATCTAACCCCCTTCTCCCCAAGAATGAACCAGGCAAGCCCGTGAGCGCCCCACTCCACCGCCAGCTGCGTCAATTCATCCAGAACCTTCCTGCTGAATCCGGCGCCCCCCGGGACCCTGATTCCCCTGACAACACCGCCGCTCTTTACGGCGCCGGCAAAAACCCGGCAGCTGCTCTCCGCCAGGAGCGACGACACATCCTCTATCTCCAGCCCAAAGCGCAGATCAGGTTTGTCGCTCCCATACCTTCTCATAGACTCCCGGTAGGTGAGGCGCGGGAAGGGTATGCTCAGTTCTACATCTAAAAACTTCCCAAACAGATAAGCGAGCATTTCCTCGGTCAGGCGCTGAATATCCTGTTCATCCACAAAAGACATCTCCAGATCAACCTGAGTGAACTCCGGCTGGCGATCAGCTCTCAAGTCCTCATCCCGAAAACACCTGGCAAACTGCACATAGCGTTCAAAGCCGGCGATCATCAACATCTGCTTAAATAGCTGCGGCGACTGCGGCAGCGCAAAAAACTCGCCGGGATGCACACGGCTGGGAACCAGATAATCCCTGGCGCCTTCAGGAGTGCTGCGCGTCAAGATAGGGGTCTCTATCTCCAGAAAATTCCTCTTTGTTAAAAATTCGCGGATAAGGGCAGCCGCCCTTTGCCGCATGTTAAATATCCGCCAGCACTCCGGCCGCCGCAGATCGAGATAGCGGTAGCGCAAGCGCAGGGCCTCGTCAACAGAAGCGGCATCTTCCGGATAAAAAGGCAGCGCTCTGGCTGTATTAAGTATGTTCAGCTCAGTTGTCGCCACCTCGATCTCTCCGGTTGCCATCCTGGGATTCTCCGTTCCCGGCGGCCGGCGCCGCACCAGCCCGCTCACCGCCAGGACATACTCCGCGCGCACAGAGCTTGCCCTCTCAAAAGAACTGCCGGGGCTGTCGCCGGCATCAGGGCTTAAAACAACCTGAACAACTCCGCTGCGGTCCCGCAAGTCCAGAAAAATGACACCCCCGTGGTCACGCCGTTTTTGAACCCATCCCATTAAAACCACATCCTGCCCGGCATTCTTTGCGGACAGATCCCCACAGCTGTGGGTTCTCTTTAATTCTCCGCTGCTTTCCAAAATATTTCCTCCCTGATTTGAACCATAGCTTTAAGGTATTCAGTTAATCCATCCCTGGATATTTCCGATTGCTCCCCTTTCAGCATATCCCTGACCACAACCGTCCCGTTTTCCAGTTCATCCATACCCAGGATAACGGCATAACCGGCGCCTATCCTGCCAGCCTGCTTCATTTGAGACTTGAGGCTCCGTCTCAATAAATCTTTTTCTGCCGGCAGATCGCATCTCCTTAATTCTAAAAGCAGGCGCATGGCCTCCCTGTTCAGCTTCCCCGCAGGGTCGTCCCCGGCGGTCGCAATAAAGACGCGCTCTTTTTTCACTGAGGGGAACTCCACTCCCTGGCTCTGCAAAGCCAGGAGGACACGCTCCAGGCCGATAGCCACCCCGATTCCGGGGGTCGCCGGACCGCCGCAGATCTCCACCAGATTGCTGTAGCGTCCGCCCCCCGCCAGGGAGCCCTGCCCATCACCCGGCGGCGATACCTCAAAAACAGTCTGCGTATAGTAGTCAAGCCCGCGCACCAGCTGTCCGCTGACCTCAAAGGGAACATCTGTTAAATTTAAATAGCTCTTTACCTGCTCAAAATGCTCAGAGCACTTGCGGCACAGGTAATCATAAATGCTTGGCGCTCCCGCCAGAAGCTCCCGGCACTTCTGCTCTTTGCAGTCAAGAACGCGCAAAGGGTTGCGGCTCAGCCTCTCCCGGCAGTTTGGGCAGAGGGACTCCTCGTATTTTTCCATGAAGCTCTTGAGAGCTTCGCCAAAACGAGACCTGCATTGAGGACAGCCCACGCTGTTCACTTCAACACGCAGACCGCGCAGCCCAAGCCGATAAAAAAAATCATAGGTATAGGAGATCACTTCCGCGTCAAGCGCCGCATCGCTGCTGCCAAAAGCCTCGATGCCTAACTGGTGAAACTGCCGCATGCGTCCGGCCTGAGGTCGGTCATAACGAAACATGGGGCCCATATAATAGACTTTTACCGGTTGCGGGCCGCTGTTCAGATGGTTTTCCAAATAAGCCCTGACCACCGCCGCGGTTCCCTCCGGGCGCAGAGTAACGCTTCTGCCCCCGCGGTCCTCAAAAGTGTACATTTCCTTTTGCACTACGTCTGTAGTATCTCCAATCCCCCGCTGGAAAAGTTCAGTATGCTCAAAAAGCGGGGTCCTGATCTCCTCATAACCATATATTTCGCTGACCTCTCTGGCAATCTTCTCTACATAATGCCACTTCTCGATTTCCCCCGGCAATAAATCCCTCGTCCCGCGGGGCGCTTTGATCACCGCTACCAACTCCTTGTATACTATGAGCAGCAGCCGATTTGGACCTGAATTTCCAGTTCGGGGCTTGCTCATATTGATCAGCTTCCGATAATATTTAGATAACCGTCTGGTTTTCCAGATGAACACCAGCCTCTCCGATGAGAGGAATTGACGCCACCTAAACTATAACATGATCAGCCGATATATAGCTAACCGCTAAATCATCACCGCATATATGAGCTGCTGATCTGCCCTTAGAAGAAGGGGTTGTGGACACGCTCATGGCCAACCGTGGTGGCGGGTCCGTGTCCCGGATAAACGATAAAGTGATCCTCGCAGGTGAGGATTTTGTTTTTGATCGAGTCCACAAGCTCCTCGTACGACCCCCCGGGGAAATCAGTTCTGCCCACCGAATCCGCGAACAGCGTATCCCCCGAAAAGATCACCCCATCACCTTTTAAGGAAATACTGCCCCTGGAATGGCCGGGGGTATGCAGAACAGCGAGGGTCACTTTACCCGCGGTCAGTTCTTCTCCTTCATGAAGGATCAGATCCGTCTCCGGGGCGCAGTACTTTTTCCCCATATAAGCGGAAAGATTCATTTCTGTGTCGGAAAGCAGAGGAACATCCTCGGCGTGGATGGCCAGCTGCGCCCCGGTTCCCTCCTTCACTACAGCGTTGGCCGCGATATGATCCATGTGCCCGTGGGTATTGACAATATACCGTACCTGCAGCCCTTCTTTGGCAATCTCGCTTAAAATCCGCTGCCCTTCCCCTCCCGGGTCGATAACCATCGCTTCCTTTGTCTCCTCACACCAAACCAGGTAGCAGTTGGAAGCGATAGCGCCTACCGTCAGACACTTGACCTTCATCATCAATATCCTCCTCGCACCCTCAGGGAAGCTCTCCGCCTCACGCCGTCCGGGCGCCCTGCGCCGGCTTCCCTTACAGGATAGTTCTCAAAACGCTTTCTTGCTGTCCAGCAGAATAGTAACAGGCCCCTCATTGACAATACCCACTTCCATCATCGTCTGAAACTCGCCGGTTACCAGGTGAAGGCCGCTTTCCCTCAAGAAATCCAGCAGCTTCTCAAAAAGGGGAAGCGCCTGCCGCGGCGCCGCGGCCTCTGTAAAACATGGGCGTCTCCCTTTGCGGCAATCCCCGTAAAGGGTGAACTGGGAAACAACCAGCAATTCTCCTCCTAAATCATAAACAGAGTAATTTAATTTACCATCCTCATCAGGAAAGACCCTCAAGTTTAGGATCTTATCGGCAAGATAACGGGCGTCGCCTTCATCGTCGTCTTTCGCTACACCTGCTAAAACCACCAGCCCGTCCCCTATCGGCCGCTTCTCATTTTCCTCTACCTGGACCCAGGCGCGGCTCACTCTCTGTACTACAGCCCGCACACCTATCACCTCTTAATTGGGCACTACTCTATGCACTTCCAATACGTCGCTGACATGGCTGACCTTCTGCATCACCTTATACAGGTGTTCAACATTGCGAATCTCCAGTTTTAAATTGACCCGGGCCATCCTATCCTTCATCCCTCTGGCATTAACGGCGTTGATAATCATTTTCGTATCAGTAATCGTCGTCATGATATCTGTTGTCAAATGCGGACGGTCGAAGGCCTTCACTTCAATTTCCACCTGGTAGGTCGCCGGCGTCTCTTGATCCCAGCTAACCTCAATGATGCGCTCTGTCTCCCCCTGAAGATGGTGAGCAATATTGGGGCAGTCTGCTCTGTGCACCGAGACCCCCCTCCCCCGAGTAATATACCCGATAATCTGGTCCCCGGGCAAGGGGTTGCAGCAGTGGGAGAGGTGAACTGCCAGATCTTTTACACCTTTGACCCGCACCCCGGCGTAAACCGGTTCCTTCTTCACCGGGATCTTCAACAGCAGCTGCTCTTTTCCGTCCGGAATAAGAGGCTGCGCTTCAACCTTTTTCTGCAATTCACCGCGCGCCTTGCCGACTACAGATAAAGGCGAGACACTGCCGCCGCCGATCCCGGCATAGAGATCATCCTCTGTTTGAAAACCGAGCCTCTGGCAGAGATCCTCCCTTTTTTCCATTTTAAAAAAAGCGGCCGGTTCAAATCCCTGCCTGTGCAGTTCTTTTTCCAGCAGGTCTCTGCCCCGCAGGATATTATCTACCTTTTGCTCCTTCTTAAACCACTGCCTGATCCGATTTTTTGCCTGGGAGGTCTTGACGATGGAAAGCCAATCGCGGCTTGGCCCGCCGCTCTGTTTAGAGGTCAGTATCTCTACGATATCTCCGTTTTTCAGCTGATAATCCAGGGGCACGATTCTGCCGTTGACCTTGGCCCCGATACAGCGGTTTCCCACCTCGGTATGAATGCGGTAAGCAAAATCGACAGGGATTGAACCGGAGGGCAATTCCAGAACATCCCCTTGAGGTGTGAAGACAAAAACAACATCCGAAAGCAGATCGATCTTGAGGGATTCCATAAACTCTCTGGCATCCCGCATTTCCCGATTCCAGTCTAAGATCTGGCGCAGCCAGGAGAGTTTCTTCTCGAACTCCTCGTCGGTGGGACGACCCCCTTCTTTGTATCTCCAGTGGGCGGCGATTCCATATTCAGCAGTCCTGTGCATCTCAAAAGTGCGTATTTGAAGCTCAAAAGGCTCTCCCAACGGCCCGATGAGGGTGGTATGCAGCGACTGATACATGTTCTGTTTGGGCATGGCGATATAATCCTTAAAACGGCCCGGTATGGGTTTCCACATGGTGTGAACTATCCCCAGGGTTGCATAGCATTCCTTGACCGTATTGACAATCACCCTGACCGCAAGCAGATCATAGATTTCCGATAGATCCTTCTTCTGTTCGGTTGCTTTGCGGTATATGCTGTATAAATTTTTCGGCCTGCCTGAGATCTCCGCCGCAATCCCGGTCTCATCAAGTTTCTTTCTGAGCTTGGAGATGACGAGGTTTATATAATCCTCCCGCTCACGACGTTTTTTAGCTATTTTTTCCACTAGAGCGTAGTATTTTTCAGGTTCTAAATAGCGAAAAGCAAGGTCTTCGATCTCCCATTTAATCTTGTAAATACCCAGCCGGTGGGCCACAGGAGCGAAAATCTCCAGGGTTTCGTAGGCTATTTCCCTCTGTTTTTCCGGCGGATGATGACTGAGGGTGCGCATGTTGTGCAGCCTGTCCGCCAGCTTAATTAGAATCACCCGAATATCCTGGGCCATAGCCAGGAACATGCGGCGCAGGTTTTCCGCATGGCGGTCCTCCTTGGTCTTGTAGGCGATCTTGCCCAATTTGGTCACTCCCGCCACCAGGAAACACACTCTCGAGCCGAACTGATCTTCAATCTGCTCGAGCGTAGCATCGGTGTCCTCAACCACATCGTGGAGCAAACCGGCGACAATAGAGGTGATATCCAGCTGAAGATCTGCCAGAATGCAGGCCACTGCCAGAGGGTGCTCGATGAAAGCCTCGCCGGAATTGCGGAACTGGCCCCTATGCGCCTTTTCTGCAAAGATATAAGCGCGCTCAACCAGTTCCCGGTCAAAATTCGGGTAGTAGCTCTCAATCATCGTAAACAGCCGCGCCAGGCTCATCTTATACCTCCCCTCTTTAACATATCGTACGGTCAAGGCGGCGGTTATGTCAAGCAGACCGCTTCCGTCCCGGTGAAAAACATGCCTCCAGAGCACAAATAAAGGCGCCGAAGAACACCGGTAGAGGGGCGGAGTTTTTAATCATTCCAGTTTATTCGCTTCAGATGGTTTAATTCCCTTCTTTTTCTCACTTTTTCCGCTGATTTCGCATCGGCTGCGCTCTCCGCACTGCGGGCAGTCATCCCCTATTCTGCATGGCTCAACATGAATGAGAACCTGAGTTCCGGGATACCTATCTTTTATCTCTCGTTCAATGCCGTCGCAGATATCGTGAGAAACGGTAATCTTCAAATACTGCGGCGCCACCAGGTGCAGGTCTACGAAACGCTGAGAGCCCGCCTTTCTTGTTCTCAGCTGATGAAAACCAATCACTTGAAAAGTAAAGCCGTCTATGATCTCTTTAATTCCTTCCTCTTCATCCGCCGGCAGGCTGCTATCCAGCAGTGGAGAAAATGATTTAACAGTCAATTGATAGGATGCCTTGATAATCAAGAGGGCCACTCCGATAGCTATTAAGGGGTCGAAGAGGTGAATGCCGGTAATCCAAAGCAGCAGTAGTCCCCCGGTTACCCCCAGAGATGTGTAAACATCGGTCCTCAGGTGCAGGGCGTCGGCCTCTAAAGCCACCGAATCCGTCTCACGAGCAGTTTTGAACAAGAGAGAGGAAACAAGCCAGTTGCTCAAAGCAGAAACGCCCATCACAATAAGCCCCCAGAGGGGCGCCCCCACCTGCGCGCCGCCGGCAAGCTTAATCGCCGCTTCTCTTATAATCCAGATAGAAGCCGCGAAGATGAGGATAGCCTCGATGACACCCGATACGTTCTCTATCTTCCCGTGTCCATACCGGTGCTCTTCATCAGGGGGCTTGCTGCTTTTGCTCACCGCAAAAAGAGCGATCAAAGCCGCAACCAGGTCAAGCCCGGAATGAATGGCTTCAGAAAGGACGCTGACCGAATTAATAGAAAGCCC
>DHAA01000103.1:0-2689 GCA_002397275.1 Thermacetogenium sp. UBA4966
CCGATCAGCCTTACAGTTTCATCGGTCAGGTCTCGTTTTCCATCTCCGCGGATATCATACTGCCGAAAGATCTCAATATTCATCATAATATCTCCTTATATCCATTTTCCTGCAGGGCGTTGATCACTTTTTTCAGCTCCTGGGCCTTCTGCTTATGACAGATGAGAATACTCCTTTCGTTTTCCACGACGATCAGATCATGAACTCCCAGAGTAGCGACTATCTTATCGGAGGCCTGCACCATGGTGTTTTTAGTGTCCACCAGCACCCCTTCTCCCTCCAGGATGTTGCCGTCGCTGTCCTTGTCCTTATAAGACTCCAGCGCGGTCCATGACCCCACGTCATCCCAACCGAAATCCCCGGGCAGCATGAGGACCTCTTCTGTCTTTTCCATGACCCCGTAGTCGATGGAAATTCTGGGAAGCCGTGAATAGACATCCTGGAGAACCCGTGGGTAGCCCTCAGTGCCTAAGGCCGCCTCCAGTTTCTCCAGCCCCTCCGCCAAGGGGGGAAGGTGCTCGGCGATCAGGCGCCTGATCAGGCCCGCCTTCCACACGAAGATGCCGCTGTTCCAAAAGCAGCAGCCGCTTTCCAGGAAGGCCAGCGCCTGTTGGCGGTTTGGCTTTTCCGTAAACCTTTCCACATGAAAAGAGGGGATCCCTGCAAATTTTTGATAAAACCGGCCTTGAACAATATAACCGAAGCCGGTTTCCGGGCGGTTGGGCTGAATGCCGATAGTGACCGCGTGGCCCTTCTCAGCCGCCTCCACCGCGCCCTTCACGATAGCGGCGAAGCGCTCCTCATCAGCGATATAGTGATCCGCGGGCAGCACGATCATCGTGCCCGCGGCGTCTTTTTGCCGGACAATTACAGCGGCGAGGCCAATAGCGGCGGCCGTATCCCGGCCGCACGGCTCAAGAATGATATTTTCCGGGGGAATCTGCGGAACCTGGCGGCGGACGATCTCCCGGTGGTTTTCTGCCGTTATGATATAGATGTTTTCCGCTGTCAGGAATTTCTCTACTCGGCCCACTGTTCTCTGGAGCATGGTCTTGTCCCCGATCAGCCGGAGAAACTGTTTGGGGCGGTTCTGCCGGCTCTTCGGCCAAAACCTTTCTCCCCGGCCGCCGGCCATGATTACTGCAAGGGTCATGAGATCACTCTCCTTTTAGCTTATAACTTATATTACCGCGGTGAACCGCTTCAAAATTGACCGGTGTATAGCGGTGTATAAGTGTATTATAGTTTGCAATAGATATAATTACAAATAATAAGCGCTTATACCAGCATTCGACTTATTCGGGGGGATCATTCACTCAATGCTTTTTAAGGAGGAAACCATGTCTATCCTGGCGATATGGCGGAACATAATAGCGTTGGCCAGCGCGGCGAAAAGGATGGTCAAACCCGCGGAGTAGGCGTAACTTGGCCACAGGATGTCGCGGCTGAACATGATCATATCGATTTCCACGGTGGTGAGGATATAACGCTGCAGGACAATGCCGAGAAGAAGCCCCGCCAGGGCGCCGATAAGTGTTAACACGACGTTTTCACGATAGATATAGGCTGCTAATTCCCTGTTGAAAAAGCCGAGCACCTTGATCGTCGCCAGTTCGCGGTTGCGTTCTTCCAAATTGATGGAGGTTAGGCAGAAGAGCACCACGAACACAAGCGCCGCTGCCGATGAAATCAAAACCAGCACAACATAACGCAAAGCTCCCACCATTTTTTTGGCGCTGGCTTCAAGGTTTGAAGTAAAGGTCACAGAGTTTACGGCCATGTGTTCCAGCAAACTCTCGGAAATAGCGTCGTTGCTTTTTCCGGAGCTGTCTTGAAGACGGCACAGAGCTTGATTGACCGCGGGTTCGGTTTTAAAAAGAGACCGATAGAGAGAAGGAGTCATATAAACGTAGTGGTATAAATAGTTTTCCGTGATGCCGCCGACCACGACGGTCGCTTCTTTTCCGTCGGCATCCCTGATGGTTAAATTGCTTCCTTCTTTCAGATTCAACAAGCCGGCCAATTTTTCCGTAATGATCACGGAATCATCTTTAAGCCGGAGCAGTTCTTGCGTTTCCCGGTTCTGAAAGCGAACGAAGCTTACAAATTCAGACTGCTCGGCAGGGACGATCAGGAAGGCGGATTTAAGTTGATCGTTTTGCCGGACATCCACAGACTGATTGGTCAATTCTGTTTGGGAAAGGATAGCGGCGTTATTTTTCAGGGTCTCCTCCAGCGACGCTCTATCTGTGTCCGAGATATCCTGTTGCAGGTCAAGCCGGAGGTCAAACCTCTGAATATTGTCATATTGTTTCGGCACGATCGTTGTGATCGAGTCGCGCAAAGCAAACCCCGTAAACATGAGGGCCGTGCAGCCGGCAACGCCGATGATCGTCATAAACAGGCGTTTTTTGTAGCGGAAAAGGTTGCGGAGGGCTACCTTCTGAGAGAAATTAAATTTGTTCCAGATGAACGGGATTCTTTCCAGAAGGGCGCCTTTGCCGATATGCGGCGCCGCGGGGCGCATCAGTTCCGCCGGCGCTTCCCGCGTTGATCGGATGCAGACAAAATAAGCGGGCAGAGCGGCGCAGGCGACCGCCAGCGCGATGGAGATGAAGGCAGAGAGCAGATCATATTGTATCTGCAGCGGGGGCAGGGTATACATGGCGGCGTAGGCATTAAAAACCAC
>DHAA01000103.1:2980-3995 GCA_002397275.1 Thermacetogenium sp. UBA4966
CCATATCCTATGGCCTTTAATGTTCCGATATAAGAGCGATCACTGTCCACGAGACGCGTCATGGAGGTCATGGTCACCAGCACCGCCACCAGGAAGAAAAGCAAGGGGATAACAAGGCTGAGAGCGTCGATTCGCCGCGCGTCCTGCTTATAGCCGGCAAATCCAATGTTTGTCTCATGGTCAAGCACATACCATTGCGGCCCTTTAAGCTCGGCTAACTGCTTTTCGCCGTCGTCAATTTTCTGCTGCGCCTCAGCAAGCTCTTGCCGGGCGTTTTCCTGCTCCTGTAAAAAGGTGTTTTTCCCCTTTAAAAACTTGGCTTCGCCGTCCTGAAGCTCCTGAAGAGCGGCGTCGAGTTCCTGTTTGCCCTGGGCTTTCTCTTTTTCCAGGGCTGCTCTGCCCTCTGACAACTCTTGCTCTGAGTCCAGCAGTTGTTTTTCCGCGGCGGCCAATTCCTGCCGCCCCTGCAGGCGTTCCTGCTGCAGCCTGGCGCTGCCTTCGTCCAGCTCGACCTTTGCTTGTTCCAGCGTTTGCCCAAATTGCTGCGCCGCGCCCTGAGCGGCGGCGACGGCTTGTGGATCATCCGGGTTCTCTGCGTAAGCGTTAAGCGCCGCCGCCAGTTGCGGCTGTGACGCCTCTGTTGCGGCGGCGATGCTCCTGAGCGCGGCCAGGCTCTCCGGCCTGGCGCCGGCGTTCAGCGCCGCGGTCAGCGTATCATATAGTTCCTTCCCGCGCCTGTATGCGGCAGAGCCGCTAGCCAGCTCTTGCTCGGCAGCGGAAATTTTCTGCTCAAATTGGGCGAGCCCCTCGTCGTATTGCCGGCGGCCCTGTTCCAGCCGCGCCTCTCCGGCATCCAGCTTCGCCTGCGCCGCGGCGGTTTCCGACTTATATCTTTCCAGACCGGCGTAATACTCCTGCCATCCCTTATCCAGCTGAACTCGGGCCGCGTCGATTTCTTTTTGTGCGTCCTGCAGTTCGCTGTGACCGTCCGCCAGCTTTTTCTTGGCATCATCCA
>DHAA01000103.1:4274-4964 GCA_002397275.1 Thermacetogenium sp. UBA4966
AGGTTTAATCAAGTCTGCATAGCGATCGTCAAAACGCGAAAGGGAATCATCGTTTTCCACGGTCAGATAGGCTTCGGTGTATACCGGTAATTTAAAATCCGCTGGGGGGATAAGCAGATAGGCGTCGGTCTTTCCGCTTCCGACGCTGCTTGAGCCGCGCTCAAAGGAGATGTACAGGGGGTTTTCGGCAATCCCTGTGATTAAAAATTGATCCGCCCGCAGGGCGTCTGAGAGAGGAGAGGCCGTACCGGAACCGAGGCGCACAATATCCCCGATTTGATAACCGGAGAGCTTCATAAAGCGCGCATCGGCAAGGCATTCGCCGCTGTTTTGCGGCATGCGTCCTGCAATAATCATGGGGCGATTTATCTGGTTTTGCGTATTCTCACTGAGAGAATGCAGCCGTACCGTCAGGTTTTTATCCGCAAGAAGGGCCAGCGCATCGTAGGAATAGGCGGGCATGACCGAGGAGACCCCTTCCGTTTGCCTGATGGCCTTGATGTCCCCTTCGTTGAAACCAAGCGTGGAAACCAGCCGGATATCCATAAAATTTAACCGGTCAAAATACTGCGACGCCGTGACCCTCATCGCCGGACCGGATGCCCTCAGTCCTGCGAAAACGGCTACGCCCAGCGCCGTAATGACGAGAATGGATAAAAAACGGTTTAGCGTGGCACGCACCTGCCGCAA
>DHAA01000001.1 GCA_002397275.1 Thermacetogenium sp. UBA4966
ATTCTACCTGAAAGTCACGATTCCTGCAAGCAATATTTTTTTATTTACATTGTTATCGTCCTGGCAGCTGAGGCGAGGAGTTCCACAACCGCGTACATATTCGTCACCTTGCCGACAGCCAGCCGGTCCTTGAGATCATAATAGTCCAGGCAGGTACCGCAAGAGAGAACATCCACACCATTCTCCTCCTCCGCTTTGAGCAGATCCAAAACCTCGGAACCCTTCGTGGTCAGCAAGACTCCGCTGTTCATAAAAATCAAGCAGCCAATATTATCTATCTGGGTCAGAGCGTAAAGGAAGCTTTTCATCAAAGTCTTTCCCAGTTCCTCATCCCCTTTGCCGAAAAGGTTGTTGGTAATAAGAACAGCCACGCTCTCCTTCTCCTCGGCGGCATCTTGACAGGCATCGCAGCTTTTAGCGATGCGCAGATAATATGCACCCTCTTTTTCGTCGACCTGTACGGTACAGCCCTTGCTTTTAGCCAGTTTTTTAACATTTTCTACGGCAACGTCATTATCGACGATAGTGGTGACCTGATCGCTCTCTTCTAATCCCTTCTTCGTTAAAACCACCGGCTGAGGGCAAGACAGCCCCCGGGCATCGATCACTTTTTCCATTTTGCTATCCCCTTTTCATGATTTTTGAAACAAGATTTATCAATATAGATTTGTCAACGATTCTTAACCTGAAGCGGCGATCTCATAAACCGCGCGCACAACTCTATCCATATCGTCATTGCTATTAAAGAGTCCCGGACTGATGCGGCATGCCCCGCTTTTCAATGTCCCCAGCGTCCGGTGAGCCAGAGGAGCACAGTGCAGACCCGACCTGCACAAGACGCCGTACTTCTTATCCAGAAGCATGCTCACTTCACCGCAATCCCTCTCCTGGATATTGAAGGAAACCACGGCTGTCTGCCGCCGGGCATCCTGAGGGCCATAGAGGATCACCCCTTTGATGTCTCTCAGCCCACGCAGCAGGGAATCTGTCAATCCCTGCTCATGCACGTGAATCTCATCCAGACCCTTTTCCCAAATAAACCCAATCCCCGCTCCCAATCCGGCAATCCCTGGAGTATTAGGTGTGCCGCTCTCGAACTTATCGGGCATAAAATCGGGCTGGTAAACCTGTTCCGACAAAGACCCGGTTCCCCCTTCGACAAGGGAAGCGATATTAAGGCCCGGCCTGATGTACAGCCCACCGGTGCCCTGCGGTCCGAGCAGGCTCTTATGCCCGGTAAAAGCGAGAATATCGATCCGCTGTTTTTCCACATCCACGGGCAAGACCCCCGCCGTTTGAGCCGCATCAACCATGAACAGGGCGCCTTTGCGGCGAGCAGCCTCTCCGACCTCATGGACAGGCATGATCGTCCCTGTCAGATTAGAGGCATGGAGCAGGCAGACAAGGCGGGTTTGCTCTGTGATCGCCCGCTCTATCTGAGCAGGATCAAGGCTGCCGTCGGGCGCGCAGCGGACGACGCTCAGCTCTACGCCCTTGTCTTTGAGCATATACAGGGGGCGGACGACGGCGTTATGCTCCATACTGCTGATCACAACGTGATCACCCGCTCGCAGCAGGCCCTTGAGCGCGATGTTAATAGCCATAGTGATGTTCGCTGTAAAAACAATGCGGGAGCTGTCCCTGATGTTGAATAACCCAGCCAGGCCTTCACGCGCCTCCAGCAGCACCTCCCCCGCGGCGATGGTTCTGCTGTGACTTCCTCGTCCCGGACTTGCCCCAATCCGGCGGTTAAAATTATCGATCGCCCGGTAGACGCATTCAGGTTTTGGCCAGGAAGTAGCCGCGTTGTCCAGATATAGTTCGCTTATTTCCATCATTGTCCCCCGTTCAGAGCTGCGAATATTTCAATCTATTTTCTAGAGTAAGCAAGATAATCCATAACATATCGTTATCTGTTTGTTATCTATCATTCATCCTATATTAAGATTTATGCGCCGCTTCCAGAACTCCTGCCTTTTATCGATAACTCTTATTTATCCTTATCGCTGCATAAAAAAATCTCCCCTGAGGGGAGATTTTCCATAAACAATTTTAAAGAGAGGCCGCCGGGTGCAAATATTCTTTTAAAAAGTCATAAAAAGCCTCTACCAAAGGGCTCTGTACCTGATCACGCCGGGTAATAAAATAAAGGCCCCTTTCCAGCGGCAAATCCACGATATTGATCACTGCAATTTCGCCGGTATCGATCCTGTTCTTTACCGCAAAGCGCGAAACTAGCGAAATGCCCAACCCCGCTGCAACGGCATTGACCACAGCCTCGGTACTCCCCAGTTCCAATTTGATTTTTAGCTTCTCCGGCGCAATGCCCGCCTCTTTCAGCTTGTTTTCCAGCACCATCCGCGTTCCTGATCCAGCTTCTCTGACTACAAACGGCTCCTCAAGAAAATTCTCCAGAGTAATCGATTCTTTTTCGGTTAAAGGATGCTCTGCAGGGGCGATCACTACAAGTTCATCTTTAAAAAGATATTCCTGGCGCAGAGCAGCGTTTTCCAGGGTTATTCCGATCATCCCTGCTTCGATTTTCCCATCAAGGGTCATCTGCCCTACTTCTGTGCTGTCGGCAATCTCGAGCCTTGCCTTAACCTGAGGATGCAGGGCCTGGAAACGACCCAGGGCCGCGGGAAGGATATATTCCCCGGGAATTGTGCTGGCACCTATTATTAAGCTGCCGTGCAGATCTTTTTCCAGGGTGCGAACATCTGCCAGGCTTTCGTTTATTATTGTAAGGATCTGTTTGCCATACTCAAAAACCATCCTGCCGGCTTCCGTAATCTCCACACAACGGCTTGTCCGGCTCAGCAGAGACGCTCCGTAATATTTCTCCAGTGAATTGAGCTGTTTGCTTACCGCAGGCTGGGTCAAGTGCAGAGTCCGCGCTGCCTTTGTAAGGCTTTTTTTCTCAACAATCAGGATAAAAGTTTGCAGCCATGCTAAATTCATCGCTAGATCCCCGCCTTCCCTCATTATAATTAATAGTTATTCTATCCACCTACCCAAAAATCCTTTCTTTAATAGTCGTTTATCGCCCGACATCCATACCGCCGGTGACGACAGGAGAAGCTTGTCTGCCATAACTAAAACATTTAAAATAAGAAAAGAGGTGATTCCTATGCGTACCGGATATGCAGATCTCCCTTTGCATGGAGGGCAGTGTCCTCCATGGCTTTTCCAGCGGATGACGAAACTAGGCCGTTCCTTGCTCATTATCCTCGTGCGGGAGGAAGGGGCGCCCGGCGCTCTGACCAGACTTGCAGACCCCTTTTGGTTCCAGTCCCTGGGATGCCTGCTCGGTTTTGACTGGCACTCGTCCGGACTGACCACGACGGTCTGCGGCGCTCTTAAAGAGGGCTTGCGCGGCTGTGAGAAAGAACTTGGGCTGTTTATTGCCGGAGGGAAAGGCAAGACATCACGCAAAACACCACAGCATATTATAGCCTGTTTCGATAAATACGCCATCCACGCCAATCCGGATAAACTGATCTATGCCAGCAAAATGAGCGCCAAGGTAGATAATACAGCTGTTCAGGACGGTTACCAGCTCTATCACCACACATTTGTCTTTACCAATAAAGGGGATTGGGCTGTTGTTCAGCAGGGGATGAACACAGACAACAGGCGCGCACGCCGCTATCATTGGCTGGGAAGCAGGGTCGACGACTTTGTTAATGAACCGCAGAATGCTATCTGCTGCGATCATAAAGAAAAACAGGTTTTAAACCTGGTGGACCTCACAAGCTGCGACGCCCGCCGCACGATCGCCTCACTCAGCCGCGCCAAACCGGGAGAAATTACGGAGGAATACAAAAAACTGATTTTACCGTCCCGCCATTCTCTGGATGAGAAGGACATTCAGCCAAAAAACCTGGAACGGATTTTGCTGAAAACCTATGAACAGCAGCCTGCCGACTTTGAAAAAGTGCTTTCCATCAAGGGCATGGGACCCAAGACGATCCGCGCCCTCTCTTTGATCTCCGAGCTGGCCTATGGGGCGCGCCCCAGTTATAATGACCCCGCAAAATTCAGTTTCGCGCATGGGGGGAAGGACGGCTACCCTTACCCGGTCGATAAAAAGGTCTACGACCGCTCCATCTCCCTCTTGGAGCAGGCTATCAAAGAGGCTAAACTGGGGAGGGACGAGCAGCTCCAGGCCTTTAAAAGGCTGCGCTTTATCGAAAATGCAAAAACCAGGCGCCTGTAAGTTCAGATGCCTGGTTTGTTTTTCCTCATAGCAAGCAGCCCTATAAGCCGGGTTCTGTGCCTTCGCTCCCGAAGGTGGCGATCATCTGTCTGGGATCCCGGTCGCCCTGGATCTCAAGCAACCTACCCGGAGGCGAAGCGGGCCGCTTCACTGCCTCCCTATTCGGTCTTGCTCCAGGTGGGGTTTACCTATCCGGCCAGTCGCCTGACCGCCGGTGCGCTCTTACCGCACCGTTGCACCCTTGCCCGGCACCGCCGGGCGGTTTTCATTTCTGTGGCACTATCCTTGGGGTCGCCCCCACTGGGCGTTACCCAGCACCCTGCCCTGTGGAGCCCGGACTTTCCTCACGCGCCGCCTTTCGGCATTCCGGCACGCGCGATCACCCAGACTGCTTGCTCCGGATATTAGATTATAACATCATTTTACACCTGATGCAAATTCTAATTTCCCTTAATCCCTTAAAGGGCGGAATGCTCGCTCAGTTCAATCGCTTTTCGCACTTCTGCCTCCAGTTCCTCAGGCAGGCCCATGATCTTCACGTTCAAGAAGCCGCGCACGATCATTGCTGTGGCTTCTTCTTCGGAAAAGCCGCGGGCCATGAGGTACTCGACCTCCTCCTGGGCGATCTTGCCTACAGCCGCCTCATGGGAGAGGGCCACTCCATCCACCCGGGCCTCCAATTCAGGAACGGCATGGATAACTCCTTGCGGGGAGAGCATCAGCCCCTGACACTCCAGATGCCCTTTCACTCCCGCCCCTTCACCCAGCAGGTGGCCGCGGTTGACTATGCGCCCCCCCCTGGTAAGAGATCGGGCGATGATCTCGGCTCTGCTGCCTTCCCCCTGCAGCACCACCCGCGAGCCCACATCTAAATTAGAACCAGGGTACCCCACCATGATGGAATGATACCTGGCCACGCTGTTCTTCCCTTTCAAATAGGTGGTGGGATACATCTGCACGGATTTCACCGGGGTCATGCTGATGTAGTTGGAAAGGTAGGCACCGCCCTCCTCAACTACCGATACGGTGCGCGGACGCACCGCGACATCCTCACTCCAGTTATGCACCATCGTAAAGGTGATTTTTGCATTTTTCTTAACATAGATTTCCGTGATCCCAATATGCATGCCGGAACCGATATGGCGCCCTGTAGTGCACCCTGTAATCAGTTGCAGGTCCGCTCCCTCTTCAGCGATGATCATGTTGTGCGCGCCCTGCAGCAGTCCTTCCTGAGCGATAAACATACATGCCTGGATAGGATAGACGGCCTTTACTCCGGGCATAGCCCTGATGAAGTAGCCGCCCTCGCCTTCCAGCCCCGCCCGCGCCGTATACTTGTCGGTATCGATATCGACCAGATTCCAGTAATAATCACGCAGCCACTCATATTTTTCCAGAGCTGCGGCAGTTCCTAAAACTTCCAGCCCATCCTGGAAGGAGGCGGCGTGAACCACAGTGTTGTCTTCTAGAATAAAGCTGCCTGTCCGCTGTTTCTCTGTGGTATCTACTCCGGCAACCAGCATATCCTCTTTTTCTTCCTGTGGAAGAGACTTCAGGTTCTCCACATAAGAGTGTTCTTTGCCCCCGGCAACAAACCGATCTAAATCTATTTCCTCTCCGAGAGCGGCTTTTTTATGCAACGCCTGCTGCGCTTTTTGGCGTAATTCGTCCTGCATCTCCTTACCTCCTTATGCTAAACAGCGGGTGCAGCCGGCATATCCATATTTATGAATACAGCCCAGCAGTTCCCTGGGATTGAATCCGGTACAGGAAAGCCGGCCGTCATAAAGCACATGCCCGAGATCCGCGGGAACATAGTCCAGTATATATCCGGTGTGGGTAATAATGAGCCCTGCCTTGCTGCGCCCTTCTTTCATCTCCCGGCGGCAGCGCTCCTCACCATTAAAGCCGTCTTTTTGTAAAAGATGGTTGACTGCCTGTCCGATTAAGGCAATATTCTCCAGGTCAACACCTGACTCCGGTTCATCAAGGAGAACGAAATTAGGGCTTTGCGCCAGAAGCTGCAGCATCTCGGAACGCTTGACCTCCCCGCCGGAAAAACCGCTATTGACATCCCGCTCCAGGAAAGATGCCAGGTGCATAGGATCCGCCATCTCGCCGACATCGCTTGGCGCAGGAGCAACCGCTTTCAAGAGGTCCCCCAGCGCTACCCCTCTGAGTACAGGAGGGCGCTGAAAAGCGATCCCAATACCTAGCTTTGCCCTTTCCGCCACTGATCTGCCGGTGATCTCCTCTCCCTTGAACAGGATCCTGCCCTCTGTCACCTGGTATCTCTCGAAACCCATGATCGCCCCTAACAGGGTAGATTTTCCTGATCCGTTAGGGCCAAAGAGCACATGGGTTTCCCCAGGTTTTATATGGAGGTTTATCCCCTTTAAGATAGGTTTGCCTCCCACCGCTACATGAAGATCCTCTACTTTAAGCATCGCAGCATCCCTCGCTCCATAATCTGAACTATCATCACCTACAAAGATAAAATTCGTTATTATTACATCAAAACCTTCCTTATCTAAAAAAATACCGACCCTCATTCGAGATCGGGGAAATACTGCAGCAAAATAAATTTTTAAACGGCTAAAGCACGGTTGTCGAGCCGCGGTAGATTAAACCCCTCATGCCGTCTACCGTAACCGTACCGCCATCTTTCAATATTTTCGTCGCCCCGTCGACTCCGACAACCGCGACAATGCCTAAATTTAAGCCGACAATCGCGGCATGAGAAGTGAGCCCGCCATCTTCGGTGATAATCGCTCCCGCCTTTTGGATAGCAGCCACATAATCGCGGTCGGTACCGGAGGCAACCAGAATATCGCCTGTCTCCACCTTTTCCAAGGCCTCTTCCGGGGTCAGGCAGACACGCACCCTGCCGATCGCCGCACGGTTTCCGATAGCTGTCCCCCTGGCCAGTACCTCTCCGACAATATGCACTTTGATCAGGTTGGTGGCGCCGGGCGTGCCCACCGGAACACCCGCGGTGATCACGAGCAGATCTCCGCATTTGATCAAACCCTTGGCCAAACTTGTGTCAACAGCCTGCTTAATCATCTCATCGGTGCTTTTCGTCTCTGCCGATTGCAAGGGCTGCGCCCCCCAAACAAGACAAAGCTTCCTGCGTACGCTCTCCTCCGGACTGACGGCGATGATCGGCGCCTTTGGCCTGTATTTGGAGACCATTCTTGCCGTAGATCCCGACTTTGTCGAAGTGATAATCGCCGCCGCCCCGAGATCCTGAGCGATAGTGCAGGTGGCATGACTGATGGCGTCGGTTGTCGTGCGCGGCATCTGCGCCGCTCTTTTGGCGAGCAGGCTTTTGTAATCAAGAGC
The DNA here is from genome assembly GCA_002397275.1 of Thermacetogenium sp. UBA4966. GTDB lineage: Bacteria > Bacillota > DSM-12270 > Thermacetogeniales > Thermacetogeniaceae > Syntrophaceticus. The sequence goes on from DHAA01000001.1 coordinate 7,565, forward strand.
TTCCTCTGCCCGCTCCGCAATGCTGGACATCATGCGCACCGCTTCCAGCGGGTATTTACCGGCTGCCGTCTCTCCGGAGAGCATGACCGCGTCCGTACCGTCAAATATGGCGTTGGCAACATCACTCGCCTCAGCTCTGGTGGGACGCGGGTTACGGATCATAGAATCAAGCATTTGCGTGGCGGTAACAACCGGCTTTCCCACGCGGTTGCACTTGCTTATCATCGTCTTCTGGATCAGCGGCACATCCTGAGCAGGAATGACCACCCCCATGTCCCCTCTGGCCACCATGATCCCGTCGGAAACTTTGATTATCTCATCTAAATTGTTGACTCCTTCTTCATTCTCAATTTTGGAGATGATATGAATATCGGCGCCCCTAGATTCCAGGATGCGCCTGATAGCCAGAACATCCCCGGCACGCCGCACAAAAGAAGCGGCGATGAAATCAACGCCATGATCAATGCCGAAAAGGATATCCTCGATATCCTTTTCCGTGAGGGCGGGCAGATCCAAAACGACGCCGGGGACATTGACATTTTTCTGGTCACCCAGTTCTCCCCCCACAATAACCTCACACCGGATCTCTGTATCGGCCGTGGAGATCACTTTCAGATGCAGCATGCCGTCGGCAATCATGATGGTATTGCCCGGCGCCACCGCGCCGGGAAGCATGCTGTTGCTGATCGAAAACCGAGCGGCGTCTCCTGTAATCTCTTGCGAGGTCAATGTTACAGGAGAGCCCTCTTTTAAAAAGACCCCGCCCCCCTGAACATACCCCGTTCGGATCTCCGGCCCCTTGGTATCAAGCATAATCGCCAGTACCTTTTGCATCTCCTCCGCCGCTTGCAGCAGCCTCTTGATACGCGACTCATGCTCTTCATGAGTGCCGTGAGAAAAATTTAGACGCGCCACATCCATACCCGCTTCAATTAAATTTTTCATCATCTCCGGGGAATCGCTCGCAGGACCTATCGTACATACGATCTTCGTTTTTCTCATATGCGCCCTCCCTTTCGTTAAATGGCGAGAATCGCCGCCAATTCCCAGATGCCGCGGTCCAGCTCTCTTTCCCTATCCAACACCGCTTCCAGATCCACAGCGACTATTTCCCTTCCTCTAACACCCACCATCTTCTTGCATACCCCTTCCCGCAGAAGGTCAACGGCTTTCGCCCCCATGCGGCTGGCCAGCACTCTGTCCAGTGCGGTAGGCGTACCCCCGCGCTGCAAGTGCCCGAGGATGGTGATGCGCGTCTCCAATCCCGTCCTTCTTCTGATCTCATCGCCAACATCCATAGCGCCGGCCGCGCCCTCGGCAACAATAATGATGCTGTGCAGCTTCCCTCGATTGATGCCTCTCTGCAGTTTGAAGATCACTTCATCAATATCAGAGGGTATCTCCGGGACGAGAATCGATTCCGCACCCCCGGAAAGACCCGCAAAAAGGGCGATATGCCCGGTTTTTCTTCCCATCACTTCGATAATAAAGACACGCTCATGCGAGGTAGCCGTATCCCGTATCTTGTTAACGGCATCCACCACATTGTTTAATGCAGTATCGAAACCGATGGAAACATCGGTGCCGGTCAGGTCATTATCGATGGTAGCCGGAATTCCCACAACCGCCAATCCGTATTTAGACAGGGACAGGGCGCCGTGCATAGACCCCTCCCCGCCAATAACAATCAAGGCGTCGACGCCATGATCCTGCAGGTTTTTTAGTGCATTCCTTTGCCCTCGCTCCGTTTTAAACTCTTCACAGCGCGCGGTGCGCAGGATAGTACCCCCCCGCTGAATAATATCGGCTACCGACCCCAAAGTAAACCTGATAAACTCATTTTCCATGAGCCCTGAAAACCCGCGCCTGATTCCGTATACATCCAGGCCGTGATAAATTCCCTTCCTTACCACAGCTCTGACCGCGGCATTCATACCCGGCGCGTCCCCGCCGCTCGTCAGCACACCGATCCGGTTTACTTGATGCATGCTTTCACACCTTTTCCTGATATAAAGATATTTTCCCCCTCGCTACACGGACTATCCCCCCGGAATTACTGTTCAGAGGTAGTCTGCCGGTCCGGCGGATTCCGCTCGCTCCCTGATTATGTCCCGGCCGGCCCTTGGATATGGCTGAATAGTAGCGCAAGCGCCTCAACAAAATACCTGCGGTTCTCTATGCCGCAGGCTTTTGTTTAAAACAGTTCCCTATTTTGCTCATGTCGTTGCGGCGGCGGAGAGGATTTCATGCGCTTCCTCTGCCTCCAGCTCCGTTACTAGAATTTCTACAGCCCCTCCATTTCCGTTGTGAGGTAGACCAACCGGGCGAAGAGCGACCATCAGTCCCTCCGATATCAATTTCTCTTTAAGCAGCTCCGCCCGCGCCAAATTAGGCGCAATGTAAACTACCGTCCACATGAATTTTGGTTCCCCCCTTCCAAAATTCTTGCGGTTAATCAGTTCGACCCGCTGTAGAGAGATTCCTTCTTTTTTATCCTGCCGAAAATAACTACCTTAAAAACTAAAGCCGCTCAGTTATCTAGATACGGCCCGCTGGATTCCAGCGAAGCGACCATTATGGAGTTCCGGGTAACGGCATCAGGCGAAGCTGCCGAAAATCACTTTACCTCCGTCTCAATGGCGCCGTGCCTAGTATAGATCACGGCGCGGCCGCGCACCTTGATCGCGGATGTGTCTTCGGTAAACTGAGCGATCATCACCTCGCCCCGGTCCAGCTTCTCCGTATGATGGAATTTTGTGTCCCTTCCCCTGGTAAGCCCAATGATAGTCACACCATTTTCCAGGGCTTTAATGGCGATATACTCAGCCTGCACCGCGTTACAAACATCCATATCACAAACCTCCTTCGTAGATCACCGGGACGGGTTCCGGAATCATTTTTTCATCTCATGCAGGTTTCTCCTGCAATAATTTAGACAAAAATTCTGAATCCTTGTCCAGATAGTAACAGGACCCCGGCCCGCATAATTCTTCAACCAGATAAATAAGCCCCGGCGTCTTATCCACCGCCAAGGAAGAAGCGGCCTCCACTAAAATCTTGTCATCCACAAAGTATAATAAAACAGGATTGACCCCTTTGTGCTTCGCAAGCAGCCTGCGCAGTTTTTCCAAAACATCCGGGGTGACGGCATATGTATTGATCCTGATATAAAGATAATGATCAGGCTCTTCAGGCGCCGCCTCCAGCGGTTTTACCCTATCCCCCAGGATGCGGCATGAATCATCCTGTACGCTTAAGCGCCCCTCTACCAAAACCAGGGTATCCTCCCGCAGAAATGAAATCTCAGCCGGGTTATCAGGCGGGAAGAAAATGATATCCACACTCCCCCCCTTATCTTCAACCGTAAGGTAGATTACCCCCTTACCGCGTCTGGTGGTACCGCGCCTGCACGACGTGATCATTCCCCCGACCTTGACGCGGTCCTTATCCCGATATTTGCTCAGCTCTGTAATATTATTCTTTGTTTTCCGCGACAACAGTTCCTCATAGCCGTCCAGCGGGTGGCCGCTGACATAGAAACCAAGGGTCTCTTTCTCCTGGGCAAGAAGTTCCCGCGGCGAATATTCCTCAATCGCCGGCAGATTCTGCCGAACCTGCTGCTGCAGCGGTTCTTCTATAACATTAAATAATGATACCTGCCCTGTTAACTGAGATTCTCTATCCCTTTTGTCCGCCTGAGAGTTTTCTATGCATTCATCGAGCACAGCTATCAACTGAGAGCGGAACGCCTTCAGCGAATCGAATGCTCCGCACAGGATCAGGCTTTCTACAACTCGTTTATTGACCTGGCGCAGATCAACCCGCCGGCAAAAATCATCCAAGGAGATGAAAGCTCCCCCTTCTTTGCGGGCGGCTATAATCGCCTGAACGGCCCCCTCGCCTACATTCTTGACAGCGGCAAGGCCGAACCTGATCTGCCTGTCTCCCACCGCAGTGAAGTTCTCCAGAGACTCGTTCACATCCGGAGGCAGAATCTGGATTTTCAACCTGCGGCATTCATGTATATAATAAGAAACCTTATCCGAATTGCTGCGGAAGCTGGTCAGCATAGCAGCCATGAAGGCTACCGGGTAGTGCGCCTTTAAGTAGGCGGTCTGGTAAGCGATCAAGGCGTAAGCTGCAGAATGGCTTTTGTTGAAACCATACCCGGCGAAGTGCTCCATCAGTTCAAAGATCTCCGCTGCTTTGCGGGGACTCACATTGTGTTCACTGGCGCCCTTGAGAAAATCTTCTCTTGCCGCGGCCAGCACCTCCGGTTTCTTCTTCCCCATCGCCCTGCGCAGGGAATCCGCCTCTGCCATAGAGAACCCGGCCAAATCGCTGGAAATCTGCATTACCTGCTCCTGATAAAGGATTACCCCGTAGGTTTCTTTTAAAATGGGCTCTAGAGCCGGGTGGGGATACTTTATATCGGTTTGCCCGTTTTTTCGGCTGATGAAGTCGTCAACCATTCCGCTCCCCAAGGGTCCGGGACGATAAAGCGCCACCAAAGGGAGGAGGTCTTCAAACCGCCGCGGTTTCATATTTTTCAGAATATGGCGCATACCCGTGCTTTCCAGTTGGAACACAGCGCAGGATTCCCCGGAAGCCAATAAATCATATGTTTCTTTATCATCCAGAGGAAAGAGATCCGGATCAAGTTTTTTCTGATAACGGGCTTCAATAATCCGCAGGGCGTCGCCGATCACGGTAAGCGTGCGCAGCCCCAGGAAATCCATTTTCAAGAGTCCGATCTCCTCTACGGTCTCCTTAGGAAACTGTGTGATCACAGCGTCCCCGTTCTTCTGAAGAGGCACAAAGTCGGTCAAGGGCTTACTGGAAATAACGATCCCCGCGGCATGTGTCGAAGCATGCCGCGGCATTCCTTCAATGCCGCGAGCAAGATCAAGGAGATGCTTCACCTCCGGGTCGCTGTCATAAAGATGCTTGAGCTCCGAGGTCTCAATCGCCTTCTCCAACGTCACCCCCAGCTCTTCCGGGACAAGCTTGGCGATCCGATCGACCTCAGACAAAGGCAGGTCCAAAACCCGTCCCACATCCCTTATCGCTTGCCGGGCCATCATGGTCCCAAAGGTGATAATCTGCGCCACATGGTCCTCACCGTATTTGGAGACCACATACTCGATCACTTCGTCCCGGCGCTCATAACAGAAATCGATATCAATATCAGGCATGCTGACGCGAGCAGGGTTAAGAAAACGCTCGAAAAGAAGCCCATAATCTAAAGGGTTAAGATTAGTGATCCCGAGGGAGTAGGCGACCAGCGAGCCCGCCGCGGAGCCGCGTCCGGGTCCCACCGGAATCCCCCGGCTGCGCGCCCAATTAACGAAATCCTGTACGATCAGAAAGTAACCGGAGAATCCCATCTGCCGGATAACACTCAGTTCATGAGCGAGCCGCTCCTCGGCCTCCCGAGGCGCCCCATCCGCATACCGTTTACGGATCCCTTCCTCGCAGAGCTGATGCAGGTAGGAATCCAGGTCATAACCGGCAGGCGCCTGGAATTCCGGGAGATGCATTTGAGTAAAATCAAACTCTACCTGACAGCGTTCGGCAATCTCCGCAGTCCTTTTCAAGGCGTCCTGGTCATCAGGGAAAAGAGAGGCCATCTCCTGCGCAGACTTCAGATAATACTCCTGCCCGGTAAAACGCAGACGGTTTTCGTCCCGCAGGGTCTTTCCTGTCTGAATGCAGAGCAGGACATCATGGATGGAGGCGTTTTCACGGCGCAGATAATGGGAGTCGTTGGTAACGACAAGGGGTATCCCCGTTTCCTCTGAGAGCCTGTGCAATCCCTCGTTGACCGTCCGCTGTTCAGGCAGATGATTGTCCATCATCTCCAGAAAATAATTGTCCTTGCCAAAGATCTCCTTATACTCAAAAGCCGTATCCCTGGCTTTTTCATACTTGCCATCAACAATCAGCCTGGGTATTTCACCGGCCAGGCAGGCGCTCAAAGCTATGATCCCCTTATTATGCTGCCTTAAAAGGTCTTTATCTGCTCTGGGCTTGTAGTAGAAACCCTCCAGTGAAGCGGCGGACACAATGGAAAGCAAATTCCTGTATCCCACTTCATTTTCAGCCAGCAGCACAAGGTGATGGAAAGAACTGTCGATGTGAGCCTCTTTATCAAAACGGGTGCGCGGCGCCATATAAACCTCACAGCCCAGCACAGGGTTAATACCCGCTTTTTTCGCCAGTTTATAGAAATCGACGGCGCCGTACATGACGCCGTGATCGGTAAGGGCGAGCGCAGGCATCTCCAACTCAGCCGCCCTCCGCACCAGGTCCTGCAGCCGGGAAGCCCCGTCCAACAGGCTGTATTCACTGTGTACATGCAGGTGTACAAAATCCGCGGTCATCTTCAATCACTCCATTTATTACCAATACCGCCTGTTTTTTAATCATCAATTTAAACAGTGAGAGGTTTATTTCCTCTTTTCTGATCCAGGTACCGGTTGCGAAAGTATAAAACAATTGAATTGCTCAATCTCGGACTTATTATACTACCTTGCCGCGCAGAAATAAACTCAGCGGGGAATCTCTATTTCCACCATATCAGGGTCAGCGGTCTCCCCATAGCGCAAAATGCACCCGAACGAGTGCATTTTGTTCAAACTAAAATATTTTAATTTGAGAGGCGGCTAAGCTGTTTAGAGAGGGGCTTTGGCGCCCTCCTTTTCCCTATCCAGCTTCAGCTTGGCGTCGATCGACGTAGGCATTTCCGGCAGCAGCAGCACCGTCAGACCCGCCAGCAAAGCGCAGATACCGCAGCCCACATAGATGCCGAAATAGAGTCTGCCCGGCAATACGGCCTGGCAGATAGGAGCGATGATATAGCCGGCCACGATCCAGGCGCCCACATTCTGAAACGTGCTCTGAATGCCCCCTACCGCACCCAGGTTCTTGGGATTGATCTTAGGCAAAAGCGCGGGTATGGTCTTGCCCATAGCCAGCATGCCGCCGAGGAACAGCCCCATGAAGAAGAACAGAATCACCGTGGGGATACCGAAGGGAACAAGAAAGATCAGGCACAAGACGATGCACTGGGCGATGCAGAAGAGCAGCATTACCGGACGCAGCTTCCTGAACCTGGCGAAAAAAGCGGGCATAAAAATAGAGCCGATAGCCACAAACACCGCCGAAGAAGCAGAAATAGTGGAAGCAATCGCTATATTGCCCGAACTGTAGTCGGCCAGAGCGGCGTTCATATAGGTCTGGGCAGTGGTAGAGCAGCCGAAGATGAAGAAGATCATCACCGAGATCAGCCATACGTTCTTGTCCTTCATCACCGCTTTTATTTGCTGCATGATCGGGGCTTCTTCACTTCTTTCACCCTCTGGATGGGTACGGAAAAAGAGCACCCAGATGACGAGGCTGGCAATGGCGGCGTAGGCACAGGCCATGAAAGCCGCGGCGGAATTGGCAAAGCTGGGTCCGATTTTCAGCGCCACGCCGGCGCCCAGAGAAGCGCCGCAGACATAGACGCCCATCGCGGAACCCATCGCCCGGCCGGGAAACCAGAGGCGTATAACCTTGGTAGAGTTTGAATTTAGCGTGGCCAGGGCAAACCCCATCACCAGGCTGGATATGCTAAGGGCAACGAAACCCGCGGCATAAACCCGCCAGAAGGCGCCGGCAATAAAGACGAGCAGACCGATGATCATCAGCTTCCTGGCGCCGTAGCGGTCACCCAGGGAGCCGCAGGGGATACCGAAAAGCACACCTGCCAGAAAGGGCACATTACAGACGATACCGAACTGCGCCGGGGTGAAACCATATTCAGGCATAATTATTGTCGCGATACCGGGAGTAATAATAACTGCGAACTGTAAAATACTTACGACTACAAATAATACGGCCAATATCAGCCAACGATTTGGGTATAGTCTCTCCTCCATAGTTCTTCTCCTTTCTATAGAGCAGCAAGATAATAGAGCAGTAACCCTGATTCAGAAATCAGTTCCAAGTTCTCCGCGACAAATAAATACATATGGAATCGACAGCACCCTCGAAAATTGGGTCCGGCCCTGCAGGGCCGGACCCTGACAATTTATTCAATTAGCCCATCATGCAGGCGCCGCCGTCGATGACGAAGTGCGCGCCTGTAACCCAGGAAGCCTCGTCGGAGCACAGATAAACCGCGGCATAGGCGATATCCTCCGGCTCGCCCAAACGACCGATAGAGCAGACATTCTTGCACATCTCGGCGATAATCTCCGGGCTGTTCTTAACTTCCTGCGGAGTCATATTCGTATTGACCGGGCCGGGGCAGATCACGTTGAGGCGCACTCCCTGAGGAGAGAACTCACGGCTCAGATTGCGTGTCATCAGGTCTGCCGCGGCCTTGAAGGCGCCATAATAATAGGCGTTTGACTCCGGCTTGATGGATGAGATGGAGGCGATATTCAGCACCGAGCACTGCTGGGGATTAGACGCCATCAACGGCAGGAAAGCCTGCATAGTCCAGCAATAAGCACGGAAATTCGTTTCGCTGATTTTGTCATAATCCGCATCGGTATGCTCCATGAAGGGCTCATGCACCAATACGCCGGCGGCGTTGACGAGGGTGGATGGGGCGCCGTAGGTGTCCAGCGTTACCTTCTTCAGGTTTTCTATGTCTTCTTTCTTGCGGACATTGGTGGGAACAAAGACGCCCTCCCCGCCTTTCGCCTTGATGCCGTCCATGGTCTTGCGGCCTTCTTCCGCGTCGAAATCCGCGCCCACTACCTTTGCTCCCTCCGCGGCGAACATCTCGGCGATAGCCTTGCCGATGCCTGAGGCCACGCCGGTCACAACAGCGATCTTACCTTTCATTCTGTCCATCAAAAAGACCTCCTTATTGTTATTATGCTTCGATTGCCCATCAAAAATAAACAGGCGGCTATTTTCCGGCAGACGCCTGCGCTTTAGCCCGGGCTAATTTACCCCTGGGACCAAGTTCAGGAGTGAGCATGCCGCCCAGGATGCCGATAATGATCAGGATAACCGCGGCGAAGGTCCATACGCCCATATAATTGGTACCAAAAATAGCAGCGGCGATGGTAGGCAGGATAAAACCGATCAGGCCGACAGCGGTCTGGTTCATGCCGCCGGCGGCGCCGATGTTCTCCGGCCCGAATTCATCAGTAACCGGGATCAAGGCGATACGGCCCATATTCACACCGATGGAACCGGCCACCACAAAAGCGGCGATGCCGATCATGACGTAGGTAATGGCGCCTGTGGGCAGCCAGTAAGCTATGTAGTAAAGGATAGCGCCTCCGAAGCAAATGATAATGTACGGTATATTATAGCGACCAACCTTGGAGACCACGAAACCGGCAACCAAACCGCCGATCAGCAGGCAGAAGTTCATGATGGTGGCGATAACGCTGGCCGCGGCGGGTTCCATACCCTTGCCGATGAAGGCGGTGACCGCGTAGCTGTTCAACAGGATGGCAGCGCCTACGGAAAGGCCGCCGCAGAGCATAACCTTCCACATGGTCTTGCTCTTGAGAACAGCTTTCAGATCAGTCTGGGGAGCAGCGAGAGCGTTCTCCGCCTGCGGCGGCTCCTTGACGAAGATAATCCACAAGATAAGCATCACGGCGTAACCGGCGGCGATAAAAGCCAGAGCGCCCTTGGTGGTGGCGAACATCGGTCCCAAAGCAAAGGCCAGCGTAGTGCCCAGGCCGGCGCCTGAACTATAGACGCCGATTGCCGCTCCCATCTCGCCCGCGGAAAAATAGGGGGCGAACAGTTTAGGAGCGATAATGTTGATGGGCAGGAAGAAAGTACAGCCCAGAAAAGTAAGGATGAACAAGATGGTATAGTCGGGGGAGAAGACACGCAACACACCCGCCGCGGTCGCCAGAGCAAACAGGATGATCGGAACCCTGCGCACACCTTTCTTATCGATCAGATTGCCCATCCATATGGCGAAGAAAAACGCCGGAAGATTGCTGACCCCGGAAATAGCGGATAATTGCGCCTGGCTCATATGGAATACTTTCATCACATCGACGGCCCGTGCGGCATAGATAACATTGGTAAATCCGGAGAAGCACAGGCCCAAAGCCATAATGAAGACAAGAACATACCTGACGGGATTTTTTTGCATTGCTCACACTCTCTTTCCTAATATTTATTTATGTGGACGGGCTGCATTATTTTGTTGCCGCCCGGGGCAGCTTGCTCAGCTTTTCCATTTCGTCGGCGATATCCTGGAGGCCGTATTTTTCCCATGTTTCCCGGTACGGCCAGCCAGTTTTCCTGTCCCAGCCGCGGCTGTCGTAATACATATCTACTAAATCATTCCAGTCATCCCAGTCCACGGTCTCGCCGAAGGGGTCCGGATACTGCATGGTGGGGAAGATGGCGTTGACTTCCAGATCACGGTCGCGCCCGAAATTGCGCATGAGAATCGCCCTGAACAGAAGTCGGGAACGCTCCGCCGCCTCGTTCAGCTCCTGCTCGGAAATAGGATAACCGGTGGCCGCGGTGTACATTTGCGCCTCCATATCCGTCCAGAACAGATTAGGGCTCTGCCAGTCGCAGCAGCTAACGGAATCCTTGAGCTCCGCCTTGTTCTCGTTCATGATCACGCCGTCGATCAAGACCTGGCTGTGGCAGGGATCGTCCTTGATCTGGAGATAATTCTGAAAGGTGTCATGATGATGGGCGATCGTCTGAATATCACGGGTGGAGGTCATCAGCTCCAGGGATGTAGCCAGCCAGCCGGGCTTGTTGATGGTACCCTCGAAGCCGCGGCCCTGCCAATGGAAAGAATGCCCCCAGGCGGTTTCCAGGCTGATGGGGATATCAAGCCTCAATCCCGGTACCGCTTGGGAATAGCGGCCATGATAGATGGTATCGCCGAATTTCTCCTTGCCCAGGATACGGATCGCACGGGCCATCCCTTCCGCCAGAATATCGCCGTAATAACCCTTGCGGTAGGTGATCATATCCAGCATGTGCTTGACGAACTCCTCGGACTCCACATCGATCTCCATACCGAAGTCAATATCGTCGAATACCCCCTCTTTTTTACCCATGGCCAGCCAGGGGAAGAGCCAGACGATCACATCCCATTTATCGATGCCATACTCGTTGCACATATCCATCATCACCGATCCCTTGTCCAGATCGGGCTTCCAGAAATCCACTTTGTCGCCGGGAACCTTTTTGAAAAGCTCCTGGAAATGAGGGTCGGAGGGGTCCGGCTCCGGCATCTCCAAGCTCAACATCTTGCAGGGCAGGAAATGGTTCTGCTTCGTCTCCCAGTTCTGAATGGGCAGCCAGCTGCAGTCCTCCTGAAAGCCGAAAGCGAAGATACTGACGCATTTTTCCACATGATTGACTCGTTCTTCTTTAAATGCCGATTTCATATCGATCATCAGCCTGTTGCAATGCTGGTTACAGCCATGGCTGCAGGCCACCTGGCCCCGGATCCAGCCGCCTTCCACAGGGATGGCGTTGCCGTCCATGCCGTGGGCGCTCTCCCGTACCAGCGGGCTGGGGCGCATAAAAGGCTGACCCATTTTCCGCCGCAGTTCCAGCACCTTGGGGATATCATAGGGGACAACTACGCCCGTGCCTTTACAGGTAATAGCCTTTAGGTTTTTAGAGCCAAACACCGCGCCGAACCCGCTCTTGGCCGCTACATTGTCGTTGCTGGTGGTGATGCTGGCGTTACGCATCAGATTTTCACCCGCCGGGCCGATAACCATGCTCTTGGTCTCATGTCCATGCCATTCTTCCAGCTTGGCCTGGGTGTCATGAACTTTTTTGCCCCATAAATTACGGGCTGAACGGAAAGTGATCTTTTGATCCTCGATACAGAGATAAGTGGGCTCCGCGGCGCGGCCTTCCAGTATGAAACCGTCGAAACCGGCAAATTTCAGCTCCGCGCCGAACCAGCCGCCGATACCGCTCCAGGAATATTGCTCAGGCAGGTTATTGGCCGCAATGCCGGTAAATACGGTGCGGCCGCCGGTAGGGATACCGGTAGCGGTGGTGGGACCGGTCATATAGATAAGTTTGTTCTCCGGGTCGAAGGCCTTAACGCCTGGTTTCACCTCGTCCCAAAAAATCTTGTTGCAAATAGAGCGGCCGCCGATATATTTAGGCACATACTTGCCGGTGGGGATAATCTCTACGCTGCCCTCTGTAAGATTGATGCGGGCGATTTTGCCTACGTAGCCGTATAGTTTCCCATCGTTTCCCATGGTGTTCCTCCCTTTCATTTTTAATCCCAGCGGGTATCCAGCGGTATCTGCTGCGACTCCCCGCTGAGGCCGATACAGCGGACAGGGCAATATTCCACGCAAGCCGGCCCTTGCGGACGGGTACGGCATAGATCGCATTTTTTAGCTTTGCGTTTGCTCTTATCTCTGCTTTTGACCATGTTGATCGCAGAAGGCTTGAGGCGGCAGGCTTTTCTGCATCGTCCGCAGCCGATACACTCTTCTTCCACTATGTAGACGATATTGTTCTCGTCTATGCACATGGCCTTGTCTTTTTTGGGGCACTGATCATAGCAAGGGTGATCCACGCAATGCAGGCAGGCCCGTATCCGGTGCACCATGGTGGATGTGCCCCGGTCCACATAGATCCTGTTGTAACTCGGGCTGACGACTCCGTCATGCAGCAAGCTGCATACAATCTCGCAGGAGGTACAGCCGGCGCAGAAGGAGTATTCCGGAGCGTACTGCACCACACGATTGCCGTATAATTTCGTCCCGCTGTTTTCTTCATCCATAGACTATCGCCCCTTTTAAAATTTAATTAATTTATAAATATATAAATATTATTTCTTAATTAAGAATATATTTATTATCATCTCTTGTCAATACTCTTCTTGCGCACCTCTGGAAAAATCACTGTTTATACAAATCCTCCACATTTTATCAGGGCAATATCCGGCTTGCGGCGTTTGTTTTAAAATTAATAAACTATTAAGAAAACTTATCAAAATAAAAAAACAGCCTTTGGCAAGGCTGCATCGTCATGTTTTTATTAAAATCTGCTGTCAAAATTTTGGATATACGTTATTCTTTCCGCATCTCCCGGAACACTTCTAAAAACAACCGCAAGGACGGGTTCTGGCTGTCTCGCCGGTAGGCCAGAGCCAGATCGGCATAAGGCGCCGTACCCTCCAAATCCAGCACCACGAAACGGGAATTTCGGATATCGGGCAGATAATAAGGCAGGACCCCCACGCCTATGCCGGAACTGGCTAATATAAGGATATCGTCAAAATCGCTTATTTCGACGAGCTGAGAGGTGTCAATACCGCTCATCAGCCATTCTTGCCTCACCCTTTCCGATGTATTGCGGAAACGGGTCAGCTGCAAAACGAATAGTTTTTCACCCTGCAGGTCATTCGGGCTGAGCTTCTGCTTGCCGGCCAGGGGATGCTCAGCGTTCACCACAAAACGCAGCGGCCTGCGGACCAGGGGTATCACCTCGATATCCGGATCTGTCTGCAACTCATAAGGCAGACAGACCGCCACATCCAGTTCCAACTCCCGGAACCCGTCCGGCTCATTGACCTCGGTTTCCGTAACGGTCTCCACCAGGATATCGGGATATTTTTTGTGAAAAGCCTTCAGCAAATCGATGATATAGATGGCGTCGGGGAAATTACTGGCGCCCACCAAGAGGCGGCCGTCATAGCCCAGCGAAATATTATAGGATTCCGCCACCACTTGCTCGTATTCATCCATCATCCGTTTGGCGTAAGCCAGGAAATTAGCGCCGGCCTTAGTCAGAACCACATTGCGGCTGTTGCGGGAAAACAACTTGAATTTTAATTCCTCTTCCAATTTGGAAATATGAATGCTCATCGCCGTCTGAGTCACCGAACATTCCTTGGCCGCCTTGGTAAAACTCTGATGCCTGGCCAAGCTGATAAAATATTTGAAGCTTTTAGTATCCATGCCTGCCCTCATTCCATAATATTGTTAAATTATATTAATGGTATCATAAGCCATATTTATTGACAAGAACATTACAATCCACTTTTTTCTTTATTTCCACATTGCGCTTGCGCTATAATAAAAAAGCAAATCAGGGAGAACAGACGGCCGAAACAAAATAACTCGGTGTTAAGGGGGCTGTTTGATGGAGAAAAGCCGAACAAAACGTATTGAGCCGCACTATTATTCCGCCCGGCTCAGAAATAAGCTGAACGGGTTGCGTTCAGTGTCTACAACGATTGTCGAAGCACCATCCGGCTTCGGCAAGACGACGGCAATAAGGGATTACCTGGAGGCCACGCTTCCTTCCGGCATACCTGTCTACTGGTTTACCGCCACAGATGAAGCCCCATCCGCCTGCTTCCGGCGCTTCTCCAGGGAGATCGAAAAAATAGACGGCTCCGCCGGGCAGCGGCTGTTAAGAATCGAGTTCCCGGGCGCGGACACCATCGGCGAAGTCTGTGAGGCGCTGCGTTCCCTGCAGTGCAAAAACGAAGCCTATCTCGTGGTCGATAACTTTCAATTTCTACACACCGCCCTGCCTACATCCTTTTTCATCTCACTGATCGAGCATGGCAGCGGCAGACTGCATACCATCCTGATCACACAGATGCTCAAACGAAATGTACTCGCCGCCATTTCGGGCTACGGTTTCTTACATATCACCGCCGCGGACCTGCGGCTGGACAGCGAGGATATCCGCCGCTATTATTTGCTGGCGGGCTTAAACGTCGCCCCGAAAGAAGCGAAGAGCGTGGCGGACTATACCGAGGGGTGGATCATCGCGGTCTATCTGCAGCTCCGCTCCTTTCGGGAAAAAGGGGCCTTTTCCGATACGCGTGACATCCTCGACCTGATGGAGCATCTGGTTTGGCGCAAGCTGACTCCTGAACAGCAGAAAATTTTCCTGCGTCTCTCCCCCTTTGAAACCGCTACCGTGCGGCAAATATGCACGCTTCTTGGCTGCGAAGCCCTGCCCGATTATGTTGTGGAAGCCCTTTCCAGCCCGTTTATCCGCTATGACCCTACAGAGACAAGGTATGAGTTGCACAGCATCCTGCACGAGCTGATCAAACAGAAACGCAATGAGCGCGGCGTTGCCTTTGAATGCGAGTGCCTTCTGCGGGCGGGCGACCTGTGCCGCGCCGACGGCCAGGCAGCGGAGGCGCTGGGCTTTTACTGGCAGGTCGGGGACTACGGGCGGCTGCTTTCACTCGACTTCTCCGATTTGAGTTTTGAGAAAATCGGGGATACGCCCTTTTTTGCAATAGCGCTGGATATCGCGCGCAACTGCCCGGCGGAAATTAAAGAGAAATTTCCCCTTCCCCTGCTGCATGTTGCCTGGACACTCCTGCTTACGGGGTACCATGCGCAGTTTGAGACGCTACTGGAAGAGCTGTCCGACATCCTTAACGGGGAAAACGGCGACGACAGCCTGCTCGGCGAATTGACGCTGCTCTCCTCATTCAGGCGCCATCCCCGTATTGAAGAAATGACAGCCCTCCTCCGCAAAGCCGATGCCTTTTTCCAAGGGAAATGCTCTCGGGTGATCCTCCCCTCCGCCCCCTGGTGCTTCGGGAACAGCAGCCCGCTGGCCCACTATCACATCACACCGGGCGAAGCCGACCGCAAGGCCGAGGAAATGGAGGAATACATCGCCCTCTATGCTAAGCTGACAAACGGCCACGGCTGCGGCGCGGACGTGTTATACCGCGCTCAGTTGGCCTATCAACGCGGTAACCTGGACGAAGCGGAAATACTCGCTTACAAGGCTGCTTTTCTTGCCGAAAACAGGCAACAGAGCATCGTCCACCTGGGCGCCATGCTGGTGCTGGCCCAGGTTGCGCTGAACAAAGCGGACACCGCGGGCTGGCAGCAGGCCGTCAGTTCTATGGAGCGCGCCCTCTCCTATGTCTCGCAGGATTCTTTTGTCTTCCGTTCCCAACTGGATATCGTGCAAGGCATGCTCCTTGTCGAACTGAAGCAGCTTGACGGCGTTGCCGATTGGATCAAAAACGGTGACTTCACATCGCAAAGGCTGCTGCCCGCGCTGGTTCCCCTTGCCCTGTTCGTGCATGCCGTCTACCTGCTGCATCAGGGCGAATACGCCCGGCTGATCGGCGTTACGGAGGCAATGTATCCGCACGGTGTGTTCAGCTCCCCCCTGATGACCATGCTGTTATACCTGGCCATAGCCGCGGGCTACATACAGCTGGGAAACCGTGACAAAGCCTCGGCATTTATCCGGAACGCGGCGCAGTCTGCTTTACCCGACGGGCTGATCTTCCCCTTCGCCTCTTTCTCCTGGCTACTCCTGGGGTTGAGCGACGAGCTGATCCGTCAGGAGTATCCCGCCTTTTTTGAGGGGTTCCAGAAAATAAAGGAACGTTTCGGCCTTGGCTGGGCAAAGCTGTATCAGGACCTGCAGCCGCGCGATTTTCTCGGCGACCTGACCGAGCGGGAATACGAAGTAGCAAAGCTGGCGGCCGACGGGCTGCACAACGCCGAAATTGCAAAAGAGCTGATGATTACGGAGAGCACCGTGCGCTTCCATCTGCGCGCGGTGTTTGCCAAGCTGGATATCGATCGCCGCACAAGGCTCGCCGAAAAGCTTAAACAGGCCTGAGAAAATATAAAATTTAGCGGCCGCTTTTTGAAGATAACTGTCCGTCTTGCTATGCCCTGCAGGACGGTTTTTTGTTTTTTCAAAAACTGTCCAAAAAAACTGTCCGTTCGGACGGGGCGCCATCCAAAATTCCAATTTAAAATAATTAATATGGTTATTGTTTCAAAAAACAACAGACAATGCCTTCGGGTCTCAGAAAAACCTCTTTGAAGGAGTTGCGTGCCTATGGATAATCTGTTTCGAAAAACCGCCGTGGAAAGAGTATCCTCACCGGAACAGCTCAATGATTATATCCGTGTGTCGAATCCGAGTATCTGGATTGTATTGGGCGCCATGATTATGTTGCTTGCTTCCTTCCTGATATGGGGGATCTTTGGAACTATGGACACAACTCTAGAGACCTCGGGCTATGCCAAAAACGGCGTGGTTTCCTGCTATCTGACAAAAGATGGTTACGATAAGGTATCAACCGGCGTATCCGCTGTAAAAATCGACGGGAACAAATATCGTCCCAACGATATCCCTAATTCCCCGCTCTCTTATGAAGCGATCAGCGATTTCTACCGCAGCTCACCCTATGTTCTCCAGGACATGGGTATCGAAGAGAATGAATGGCGGTATCTTGTGGAAATTCCGGCGCAGGATGTAGCTGACGGTGAAGTGGACGCCGTGTTTATCATCGAATCGACGCATTTTATATCTTTTATTCTCAACTGAGGCGGCGAAGATGAAGATGAGCAAGCGACGGGAGCAATCGATTCCCAAGCCCGTAAGTCACGGCTGCGCAAAGGCGCCGGTCGTCATGCAGATGGAGGAGCTGGAATGCGGCGCCGCCTGCCTGGCCATGATTCTGGCATACTACAAAAAGTGGCTGCCTCTGGAAAGGGTACGCGCCGATTGCGGCGTTTCCCGCGACGGCTCCAAGGCGAAAAATATGCTCAGAGCGGCGAGAAGCTACGGGCTTGATGCCAGAGGAGTCCGGGGTGAGCCTGAGTCATTAAGGGAAAAGGGGCCGTTTCCGTGCATCATCCACTGGAATTTGAACCATTTTGTTGTGCTCTGCGGTTTCAAAGGTGATCAAGCCGTAATCAACGACCCGGGGAAAGGCGCCCTCAAAGTGGATGCGCAAGAATTCGACGGTGCTTTTTCAGGGATATGTCTCTTTTTTTCGCCAGGGGAGCAATTCAAAGCGGAGGGAAAGCCCAAAAGCGTGCTCGCTTTCGCCCGGGAGCGCCTGCGCGGCGCCGCGGTCGCCTTTCTTTTCGTCATACTCACCACCCTCGTCACCTCGCTGATCGGCATTATTAATCCCGCGTTTTCGCGGATTTTTATGGACCGGCTGCTGACCGGAGAGAACCCTGACTGGTTTTATCCCTTCCTGGGGGCGATGCTTGGCGTAGCGGCAATAGAGATCGTCGTCACATGGGTCCAGTCCGTTTACCGGCTTAAAATTGAAGGAAAGATGGCTATAGTGGCAAATTCCACTTTTTTATGGCATGTCCTGCGGCTGCCCATGGAATTTTTTTCGCAGCGCATGGTCGGCGACGTTTTGTCCAGGCAAAATACAAACGAAGGCATCGCCTCATCCTTGGTCAATCAACTGGCGCCGCTCGTCTTCGATTTTGCCATGCTGATCTTTTATCTGGCGGTCATGATACGCTACAGCCTTCTTCTGACGCTGGTCGGGCTGCTTTCCATCGCCATTAATATCGTCGTGGCGCGGATCATATCGGCCAAACGCGTCAACATCACACGGGTTCAGGTTAAAGACAGCGGAAAGCTTGCGGGCACCACTGTAGCGGGGATAGAAATGATCGAGACGATCAAGGCCTCCGGCGCGGAAAACGGCTTTTTGGAAAAGTGGGCGGGCTATCAAGCCTCGGTCAACACGCAGACAGTCAGATACGCCAAAGTCAATCAATATCTCGGAGCGGTCCCCAACATCGTAGCCTCCGTGGCGGACATCGCCGTTTTGATACTGGGGGTGTTCCTTGTCATGCAGGGGCGCTTCACCGTCGGTATGATCCTTGCGTTTCAGGGCTTTATGACCTCTTTCACCATGCCCGCGAAAAGCCTTATTTCAGCGGGACAAAGCCTGCAGGAGATGCGCACGAACATGGAGCGTATTGAAGACGTCATGCGTTATCAGCCCGATGTGGGGCGCCCGCCGCACGACGTTGCGGCGCAGTCATCCTATGACAAGCTCTCAGGCGATATCGAACTCCGACATGTGGTCTTCGGGTATTCGAGACTTGACGCCCCGCTGATAGACGACTTCAGCATGTCCTTAAAGCAAGGGGATTCGGTCGCTTTTGTGGGCGCCTCCGGGTGCGGCAAATCCACCCTGACCAAACTGATTTCCGGTCTCTATCAGCCCTGGAGCGGAGAGATATTATTCGACGGCAAACGCATAGACCAGATCAACCGCGCGGTTTTCACGGGGTCTTTGGCGGTCGTCGACCAGGAGATCATCCTTTTTGAAGATACAATTGCCAACAACATCAAAATGTGGGACGGATCAATCGAAGACTTCGCCATGATCCTGGCGGCCCGCGACGCGCAGCTGCACGAGGATATTATGCTGCGGGACGGCGGCTATCATTACCGCATCACGCAGGGAGGCAGGGATCTTTCCGGCGGCCAGCGCCAGCGCATGGAGATCGCCCGCGTCCTGGCGCAGGACCCCACCATCATTATCCTGGATGAAGCGACGAGCGATTTGGACGCTAAAACCGAATATGAGGTTGTGCGTTCCATCCGCAACAGGGGGATCACCTGCATTGTGTCCGCACATCGCCTGTCCACCATACGGGACTGCGACGAAATCATCGTGCTGGATAACGGAAAGGTTTCGGAACGCGGCACGCACGACGAGCTGTATGCCCAGGACGGCCTGTATACGCAGTTGGTGTCCAATGAGTAGCATGCGGAAAAACTTTTGGGGAACGGAGAGGATCGCCGATGGGATGGTTTGACGAGCAGATCAGGCAGAGGATGCGTGAAGACGACGAAGCGTTTGCAGAAGCATTTGCCGAAATGGCGCAGAGCGTCACCGGAAGGCCGGCAGTTCCTCCCGCCTTCCAAAGCAGCGGGAAACAGGGGAAGGACGCCATCGACGCCATATTGCGCTATTACCATACGAAACCGCAGCCCGCGGACGAAGAGCTGCAGGCTGAACCGGATATGGATATCCCCAAGCTGCTTGATTATTATCTGCGCCCCTCCGGCATCATGCACAGGACGATCATCCTCAGCGGCGAATGGTATAAGGACGCCATAGGCGCCATACTCGCTGAAAAAGACGGAGTTGTTATGGCTCTGATTCCGAAAGGACTGAGCGGCTACAGCTATCTGGACCCCCAGACCGGAAAACAGGCGAGGGTCAATAAGAAAAACGCGGGTATGATTGCAGAAAAGGCGCTCTGCTTTTACAGACCCTTCCCCCTCAAGCAGCTAGGCATAACGGATTTATTGAAATACATAGCGCAGACGCTTTCCCTCTCCGACTTTATTTTGACGGCCGCCGCCACGCTTGCCGTCACGCTGCTGGGCCTGCTTCTGCCCATGATCAACAAGCTGATTTTTTCCGGAACTCTGGAGAGCGGCGATTTGAACGCATTGCTCCCCATCGCCGTTTTTCTGCTGGGCGCCACCATATCGAAAATTCTGATGTCCACGGTCGGTTCCCTGATCACAGAGCGGATCAACGCCAAAATGAATATTGCCGTGCAATCCGCGGCCATGATGCGGGTGCTTTCGCTCCCGGCCGCTTTTTTTAAAAACCACAGCCCCGGCGAACTGTCGACCCGTATTTCCGGGATCAACAGCCTGTGCAGCATGCTGGTCAACGCCATCCTGTCCAGCGGACTGACATCATTGTTTTCGCTGATCTACATCGGGCAGATAACAAGCTATTCGCCGGCGCTGGCCGTGCCCGCGCTGGTGATCATTTTCATAACCGCCGGATTTTCACTGATTTCAACCCTGCTGCAGATGAAGCTTTCCCAAAAGCAGCTGGAACTTGCCGCGCAGAAATCCGGGCTTGAATACGGCCTCATCTCGGGGATACAGAAAATCAAGCTGTCGGGGGCCGAGAAAAGGGCGTTTGCCAGATGGGCAAAACAATACAAAAAGACAGCGGACCTGACGTATGATCCCCCGCTGTTAATCAAGCTGAGAAGCGTGATTGAAACGGCCATATCCCTTTTTGGCATGGTCGCCATCTATTATTTCGCCGTCATTTCGGGGGTCGGCACGGCTGATTACATGGCCTTCAACGTCTCTTTCGGTATGGTATCGGGAGCGTTTATGTCCCTCTCCGGCATGACGTCCACCTTCGCCGCGATCAGGCCGACCCTGGAAAACGTGCGGCCACTGCTGAGAGCCCTTCCGGAGATAGCGCAGGGGAAAAAGCCCGTAAGGCGCCTTTTCGGCGGGGTGGAAATCAACAACGTGGTTTTTCGCTATAGCGAAGGGATGCCGCTTGTCCTCGATAATCTGTCCCTAAAAATCAGGCCGGGTCAATATGTGGCGATCGCAGGCAAAACCGGCTGCGGCAAATCAACACTGATGCGCATCCTGCTGGGCTTTGAAACGCCGCAAAAAGGGGCTGTCTATTACGACGGGCAGAACATCGAGGCTGTCGATATTCGCTCGCTGCGCCGCAGAATCGGCGTAGTCCTGCAAGACGGCAAACTCTTTCAGGGAAGCATCTACTCGAACATCACCATTTCCGCTCCCTGGCTGAGTATGGATGAGGCGTGGAAAGCCGCCGAGGCGGCCGGGATCGCGCCGGATATCCGCCGGATGCCCATGGGGATGCATACGGTAATACAGGAGGGCGGCGGCGGCATTTCGGGAGGGCAGCGCCAGCGGCTCATGATCGCCCGGGCCATCGCACCCAAGCCCAAGATCCTTATGTTCGACGAAGCCACCAGCGCTCTGGACAATATCACGCAAAAAATCGTTTCGGACTCGCTGGCCAGGCTGAAATGCACACGTATTGTGATCGCCCACAGGCTTTCCACCATTCAACAGTGCGACCGGATCATCGTCCTCGACAAAGGCAAAATCGCGGAAGACGGGAGTTACGACGACCTGATCGCCAAGAACGGCTTCTTCGCGGAACTCGTGGAAAGGCAGCGCCTGGATGGGCGGCATTGACGGCATGGGTTGGTGGTTAGTGGTTGGTCGTTGGTCGGAAATCGATAAATGGAGGCCGGCTGATTCCAGCGAAGCGACGCGAATCTAGGAGCCAAGGATAACATGGGATGCAGCGAGTCACCGGTTAATTTGGATGTCAGAGGCCGGATGTTGGATGTCAGAAATTGGTGGCCGGCTGGATTCCAACGAGCGGAATCCACCGTCGACGATATGAGAGGGGTGATGCCTGAGAACAGAGCAAGAGAGCATGGCACGGCGAAAGGAGATGATAAAAAAGCAATATCCCGGAGAACCAGATCAGCCTTGTAAAACCAAATCTATCTTAAAATCTATCTTAAGGAGAGATGATCATGAGCGACATTAAGGAAAATGACGAAAGAAACCTGGACGATCTGACCGACGAGGAGTTGGATGCCATCGTCGGCGGCGTAGGATCGATTGTTGACGGATCCGTAACCATAACATGGGACGACGGCGACCAGATGAATAAAATCTGGGAAGTGGTAGACGGATACAGATCAGCATTCAACTCATGGGGGATTAGCGTAGAAACCGTAAAGGATTTAATTCGGAACAGGGCGCATGAAAAGCTCGGTAAAAAGCTCAGATATTGGGCGACCGTTGGAGACAAGGTTACGGTAACCAAGAACGGAGTGAGCTGATTGCTGCAGGGTGAAAAGGGGACGGGGGTTTCCCCTCTGTCCCCTTCCCCTGTTTTCACAGCCGATTAGCTAAGCGGACGAAAGGGAGGCAGCAAAGATGATCATAACCAAAAAAAGCGATGAAGCCGCTCTCACCCTTATCCTGGAGGGCCGCCTGGATACCAACACCTCGCCGCAGCTGGAAAGGGAACTCAGGCAGTCGATCAACGGCGTTACCGAGCTTACGCTGGACTTTACCGGTCTGGAATACCTGTCCTCAGCAGGGCTGCGCGTGCTTCTGGCCACACAGAAAATAATGAACCGGCAGGGAAAATTGGTGATCCGGCATGTCAATGAAACAATCATGGAGATCTTTGAAGTGACAGGGTTTGCCGACATCCTGACGATCGAGCAGACAGAGACTCCGCAATGAGCGGTTCAGCAATGCCTATACTCGAAGCCCTGATCAAAAGCCAGGGAACGCTTGACGACACGGTGGTCTTACATATCAACCATTGCATGGACAATTCTTTCTATTTCAACGAACAGCTCCTCAGAGCGTTCCACGACGTGATCTTCGTAGCGACCCCGTATAACGGCAGGAGCCCCGGAGCGAACCCGGGGTATGCGGTCTACCATGCGCGAAGGAAAGGGGATGCTTATCTTCTCCAGCGCGGGAATAGCGGGCTGGAGAGTATCCGCTGCGATTTTTTACAGGCAACGCGCCGCTTGGTCTCCCTTGCCCTGGAAAATGAGCTGCTGCGCTACGCGGCCGAGGGAAAAAAGATCCTGATCATTGAGGACGGGGGCTATCATTACAGTGTGATCAATGAAACCGCGGCGCGGTTCCCCATCCTGAATGCGGCGCTGCTCGGCGCGGTGGAGCAGACGACCGCGGGCACAAAAAAATCCTGCAGCCAAAACGGCCTGCTCTATCCCGTTTTGAGTGTGGCGCGTTCCCTCTACAAAGTCCGTGTGGAGTCTTATTTTGTCGCCAACAGGGTCGTCGGCGAACTTGTACGCATGATGCACGGCATAGGCGAATTCATCGACTTTCACCCCGTCTTGCTCCTGGGATACGGGATCATCGGCAGAAGCGCGGCCTTCGCCCTGAAACCACGTCACATGCGCATCGCGGTCTATGACCTTGACCCTGAAATCGAGGCTGCGGCGCTAAGCGACGGTTTCGACCTGTGGGACGGCGAGTTTTGCACGGATATGATCGTGCTGGGCAACACAGGGACTCCTTCCTTTACAGGACAAATGCTGGAAAGCTTCTTGGCAGGCAAGGCGAAACGGATATTTTTGGCGAGCTCTTCCTCGAAACAGGTAGAGTTTGAGGATATTTTCCAAGAGCTGAAGGGATGTCAAAAGAGCTGCCTGCCGCAGGCGGCCGCCTATCGTTTGGCGAACGGCAAAGAAATCGTTCTGCTCGCCGAGGGATATCCGCTCAACTTTTACGATAAAAATGCCGACAGCCTGACTTTTGACATGATCGACCCGGTATTCTCTGAAATTCTCACCCTGGCCTTCTATCTTAAGGAGAACCTGGAGGCACTCGAGCATAGGACTTACCTGCTCGGCAGCGATGAAGCGCTCGGCGCCTACTGCGACGAAGCAGGTTTGATCAAGCAATGGATGGAGGAAAACGGCCTCTCTTTGGACATAGACGCTTTCAATGTTCATCCTGCGGAAAAAAAGCTCAGACAAATCTACTTCGACGGAAGTGACCGCAAATGACCTACGCCGGCATTGTCAGGAACGCCTTCCAGAAATTTTATTTTTCCACCGCGGCCGCCACGATCGGCACAGCGGTGATGAACCTGTTGAACATCGTCCTTGCCGGGCTGTTTTTCGGGCGCGATGGAAGCTATGCCATCGGGGTTGCGCTCCCCATCGCCATCTTTATGGAAATCATCACCTATTTTTTCGGTATCGGCGGCGGGATCGCGGTTTCGATCCGCCAGGGCAGGGGTGAAAAAAGGATAGCGGCGCAGATATTTACCGTATCGCTTCTGGCAACGCTGCTCGCCGGCGCGGTTGCCGCCGCAGCGGGGCTGCTGTGTCTCAATCCTCTGCTTGTGCTCTTCGGTGCAAAAACAACCGCAGAGCAAGCCGTTGCGGGCGGGTATATCAGAGTTCTGCTTTGCGGCCTGCCGCTCCTCCTGCTGTGCGGAGTGATGAATGCCTTTATCCGCAACGACAACAGCCCTCGCTTTGCCATGCTCGGAGTGTTGTCCTCCCTCCTCGTCAACTTTGTTCTGCTCGGCATTTTTCTGGGGGTTTTAGACCTTCCGCTCTACTCCATCGCCCTGGCGGGCGTACTGTCGAGCGGCTTTTGCGCCGTCATGTATCTTTCCTATTTTCTCGGCAAGAAGTCGACGGTAAAATTCAACGGCGAGATCAGCCCGGCAGCCATCAGGGATCTCTCCGGGCCCGGATTTGCGGGAAGCATGATCTTCCTTTCGCAGACGGTGCTCACGGTAGTCGTGAACAATGTGCTGCTGGATGTCGCCGGAATGTCCGGGATCGCGGCGTATGGAGTCGTCAAGTACACGATTACCTTTATCTACGCCGTCTATGACAGCGTCAACCACGCGGCGCAGCCCATGTTCGGCGTCTATTACGGCGAAAGGGATCAGAGCGGCATAAGGCTGACAGCCAAAACAGCCTATCGCGTCATTCTGTTCAGCTCAGCCGTTTTATGCGTTCTGCTGTTCGCCGCCGCCCCGCTGCTCGGCGGCATATTCGACCTCGACCTGACGGCCGCCCTGCGGATGGTCGCCTTCTCCTGCCTGTTCTCGTCTTCGGTCACCTTTTTGAACAGCTATTACCGCGCCACAGGCAAGTCGCGGCTTTCTCTTTTGTTTATCGCGCTCGACAACATCCTTTTCCCTGCCCTGCTGATTTTCTTGACGGTTTACGGCTTCCATCTTCAGCAAAACGGGGTCTGGCTGTCGCTGCTGCTCTCGGAGGCATTCACTCTGCTCCTCATCGCCGCGCTTACCAAAGGAAAATTTTTGCTGCTGAAAAACGCCGAGCTGCCGGAGGAGCAGGTCTATGAGACGCTGATCGTCAATGACGAGGCGAACATCACCTCCATCAACGGGGAGATCGAACGCTTCTGTGAACGCAACGCCATCGACCAAAAGAAGCAGTATTATATCTTCCTCTGCATCGAGGAGATTGTGGTCAACATCATCAAATACGGCTTTCAGGATGGCCGGGAGCATTATATCGGCATCCGGCTGCTGAAAACGGGCGAAAACGTTATTCTGAATATCCGCGACGACGCCGTCCGCTTCGACCCCACCACAAAACCGGATCCCGACGTCACTGCTTCAACAGAGGAACGGGAGATCGGCGGCCTGGGGATCTACCTTGTGAAAAAAGTTGCGAAGGAATTCAGCTACCGGCGCGTGATTGGATTCAACAACCTGCACATCATGCTGTAAGCAAAGGAGAAATACCGTGAAAGATATCATTGATTCGCTGAGGAACAGAAAAGGCTGGGCGAGGCTTCTGGCAGCGGCCGTCATCTTCCTGGCGGCGGCTCTGCCCTTCCGCCTGCTTTTAGAACTGATGCCCGGTATCACTGAAATCCGACCGGCCAACGTGATCCCCCCCGTGCTCGGGCTGATCTGGGGTCCGCCCGCGGCCTTCGGCATCGCGGTCGGCAATCTGCTCTCGGATCTCTACTCAGGGAGCAAGGCCTTCATCTGCGCGATGGGTTTTATCGCCAATTTCTTTTACGCCTACCTGCCCTACAAGCTGTGGTATTCCTTCCGGGTGACGGAGGACGACGTAGCGCCGACCTTAGGCAGCGTGAGCAAAATATTAAAATATGTATGCGTCATCCTTCTGGACTCCCTCGCGGTGACAGGCATCCTCTCCCTGATCTTCGAGACGGCCGGGTTTTCTCCTAGCAGCGGTTCCTATGCGCTGCTGTTTTTCAATAATTTCGATTTCGCGGTGCTGCTGGGCGTTCCTCTGCTGATTCTGATAGAAAAATACCGGCCGGATTACCATGTTCCGCTCGGCAAAAGGACAAAGAGCTGGAGCCGGCTGCGCTACGACCTTCCGCTTTTCGCAGCCGCGGCCGTCGGGGCGGTGTGGTTCGCTATCTCCTCCGCCGCGGGCGCGGCCGCAAAACCGGATACGGCAGGCGTTTTACTCGCGGCCTCCCTCCTGCTTGTCTGCTTTTCGCTTGCCAGGCCGTTCAACTTTGAGCAGAGGGAACAGCGAAGAAACAGGGGTGAAGTGAAGATCACGATCAAGGCAAAAGTCACCATCGGCTTTCTGCTGCTTGCGGTGATTTTTATCGCCTTCATCGCCATCACGGTCTACAGCCTCCTGCCGGAGGGAGAGGCGCTGGAGCGCTGGAGCGCCATCTATAAGATCGTGGGTATGGCCATTAATATCATCTTTGCCGTGGCGATCGGCTTCTTGTGGTATGTGGAGCGCAACATCGTGGGACCGCTGGAAAGGGTCTCCGACAGCGCCAAGGCGTTCGCCACACGGCCCGCCGACCCGGATGAAATTTTAAAGCCGGATTTCCTGGAGATCGATACCGGGGATGAAATCGCCCTGCTGGCCAACTCCTTCAACGCCATGATGCAGGATATCGCCGATTATATGCGCGACCTGAAAACCGTCACCGCGGAAAAGGAGCGCATCGGTGCGGAGCTGAACGTGGCCGCCCACATACAGGCCAGCATGCTGCCCTGCATCTTCCCCCCCTACCCCGACCGGCCGGAGTTTGATATTTATGCCGCCATGCGGCCCGCCAAGGAGGTAGGGGGCGATTTTTACGACTTCTTTTTGGTGGATGAAAACCATCTGGCGGTGGTTATCGCCGACGTCTCCGGCAAAGGAGTGCCGGCCGCTCTGTTTATGGTGATTGCCAAAACACTCATCAAAAACCACGCCCAGAACAAAGAGAGCCCCGGCGACGTTTTCACGGGAGTGAACGCCCAGCTATGCGAGAACAATGAGGAGTGCATGTTCGTCACCGCCTGGATGGGGGTGCTTGACATCGCCGGCGGCGAATTCCTCTATGTGAACGCCGGGCATAACCCGCCCCTCTTGAAGCGCAAGGATGGGGGGTTTGCCTATCTCAAAACGCGGCCTGGCTTTGTCCTGGCGGGCATGGAGGGCATCAAATACCGCCACAACAAATTGTGCCTTTGCCCCGGGGACATCCTCTATCTTTATACCGACGGCGTTACCGAGGCCACCGATTCGCGCCAGGAGCTTTACGGCGAAGAGCGGCTCAACTCCGTGCTTAACCGCAGCGCGGACTTACCGCTGGACGAGCTCCTGCAGGCGGTCAAGAACGACATCGACGGGTTTGTGGGTGAGGCGCCCCAGTTCGACGACATCACCATGCTGGCGCTGAAAATTCTGTAATAGACGCAAATCAGGCAAGAAAAAATGGAGTATGCCGAGAGCGCTGCCCCCGGACCCCCGGAGTTTATCGCCTGATTTTCTAAGGCGGTAGATAAAAAGGGACGGATTCGATGAGAATCCGCCTCCTCGCCAAACCTCATGCGCCGCTCGGGTCGCGCTCCCGCGTTGCCCTATCCTGCGCATGAATAAAAGCGATATCAGTATGCACAATTTTGTTCCGGTTGTTCTATTCTCATCTAAAGCAGCACCAGTCTACCGTATCCTTTATTTACCTTTCTTCAACGATCTAGCATTAACAGCTATAGAGTATATTTCTCGTTAAATAACCGTAGAGCCGGATCTACAACAGTGACTGTTTTAAAAAGTTCCCCATCTTTAGGCAACACTAACTGCACCTTACCGGGAGCCGCTTCCACCCGGCGCTCCCCGCAGATAGGCACTCCCAGAGCTTCCGCCAGCGCGGAAATCACCTGGAGGTTGTCAAAACCGGCCGGTGGCGCCTGTACTCTGGAGAAAGACCTGGACTTGCCGTCGCAGCCGATATAGGTCCCGCCGCTCTCCAGCGGTGTGGCCCCGGGCAGGACTACGTCTGCGGCCCCGGCTGTTTCATTGATCCAGGGGGATACCGCCACAAGCAGTTCCAGCTTGTTCAGATCAGCGATGGAAAGCAGCCCTGCCCCCACCGGATCTTCTCCAAAGACGAACATCCCTTTGATCCTGCCGCTGTTGATCTGATCAGCGATACTGCTGTTTCCGGCCCCAATACCGGCCTGGCGCAGCCCGGAGAGGTTTGCCCCCGGGGTGACCACGATCAGCCCGTTCCTGG
>DHAA01000100.1:0-59813 GCA_002397275.1 Thermacetogenium sp. UBA4966
GCCCTTTTGGTTCGGCATAAACAATGTAGACCCTTTTTTCAAGAGACAAGGAATAGGCTCTATAATGGTTGATTATTGTGAGAAATGTGCTGTCGAACAAGGTTTCAATGAAGTTTGTTTATGGGTACTGGAGAAAAATGCTGATGCAAGGCTATTCTATGAGAAACATGGTTACTCTCCAGATGGTGCTGAAAAATTAATTAAGTTTCTTGCAGCGACAGAAATTAGATATTCAAAAAGACTGTGAATGTGCGTTACAGCATTTTATCAATAAGGCAGGTGAAACATATGCGCGGAGTGTCACTACGCCAATCTGTTGCTCTCGGCAGCGGTTTTCCGTCTGTATCGATTATTCCCATCTGTCTGAGCGGAGTTATAATATTGCGAGCAGACTGGTCTGAATTTAAGCTCAACAAAGATTTTAAATAGCTCACATTAACAACTGATGGAATTGTCTTTTTAAATTGATTACGAATTTGCCACCAACTTTTCTCCGAGATCATAGGGTAAACCTGTTTTTCAGCCATCGCTCTCTCCCCCCCCTCAAATATCAATCTATTATAACTCATGATTTGCAATTTTTCAACATAATTTTACCAATTTTGATGTTATTCTGTAATAATGTCATGTTGAATTTATTCTGATAAAATGTCACCTATAGAAAGGAAACATTTAACATGACTCCACGGGAAATGGCAAAACTAAGAGTCATCGATCAAACTATTGCTAAGAACATTACAGTCAGAGAGGCCGCAGAATTACTAAACCTCAGCGAACGTCAAGTGTTAAGGCTGAAGAAAGGGGTACTAGAACAAGGAGCCGCGTTTGTGATTCATAAAAATCGAGGTCGTAAACCTGAGCATACCATCTTTGACTCCATCAAAGACGAGATGGTGAAACTCAAGCAATCAGAGCTTTATCAAGAGTCTAACGCAGGCTCAGTTTGCTTACAAGCACCCCAGTCCGAAAAGGGATACTTTCCATGACCATTTTTACGTGGTGTTCCCATTTTCTTCGCATCATAGGGTTCGATTCCTAATTTTTCGGTAACATAATCAGGATCAAAGTCGCTGTTGGGATTAGCAATAAAGCCAACACCATTTTTGATGATGCCATTACTGCAAATTGCAAAATATGAATAACAAGTGGTCTTATCCATAAAAAACATTCTCCATAAATAAATGTTTATTCGTTATCTGTGTTCTTTGTTCTGTGGGCATCACGTGCCGCCTTAAAACGCTCAGCTTCAATGCGCGGATAGGCGTAATGCCAAGCATCGTATTCTTCTTTGGTGATTTCTGCGTTTTTTCAGCTTTTCAGATTCCCGCTGCCACGCACTAAACATATCAAGCATGGAAAGGTAGGTGATTCCCTTGGTTTTATCAAGCGTCAGGCAGAGTTCACCATCAATGCTGTTGATCTTAAGCCCATATAAATCTCCCAGCGCAAACAGCGTATGCATAAGCCCCACATAGTTATCAATTTCAGGAACATCAAGGGCCTTCGGAGTAACCTCCAAGGCGTTGACAAGATCAGCAATCAGTTTTTCCTTGGGCGTTCTCGTACCGGACTCATATTGCGCCATGCGAACATCAATGTCCGCAGTGTGTAAGAATAAAAATAACATTATATTCCCTACAAAATGCTATAGAACACATAATAAATTCTTTTTGCAATATTCTTACAATGTGGTACTATAATGACAGGAAATATCAAATTGACGGTCTATATACACAAGAATACACTGGTTTCGTTATAATGACAACGAAAATAACGAGCCTGTAATTATGATCTAGTTTTTCCAATCAAATTATTACATTCATGCAAAATATTTTGAGCTTCAGCAACAGAACAGCCCATACAGGTAACTCGCTTTGCAGACTCTCTTCGCCCTGTTGAGCCGGAATTGTTTTTTACATTGACTTGCTGGATCAAGCCGGACTGCTGGCTTCCAGGATCGGAACGACATATGGAGCATTAATTACGCGGGCAGTTATAAAGAAATAAGCTCTACGATGTCTATGATGAGGACTATGGATTCGTAAGTTTTGCAGTCTCCAATTCCTCCAAGAGACAGGAGCGCGCAGAGCACATCCGGTGCTTGATAGAAAGCCAAAAGGTATAGGAAGAATATGTTGGAAGATGATTATATTTGGGATCTGTGGTATCGAGAAGCGGCGCTTATTTTTAATTTTAAAGACGGCCAGCCTGTATGGGATCATACGGCCGGCATCGTTTACATCCTTCCGACCTCGGACTTGTTAGATGAGGCTGTGATTAAGGCAATAATAGGCAGTCTCGGTAAAAATATCTGAGCCGTTTCGATACAGCGCGTAAAGCAGTTTCTATCCTGGCCCGCGGCGAAAAATATCAATTGACGTTTGTCGATGTAACAGAGCAAAATTATAATCATGAGGGCCTGATTCTGAAAGAATGGGGCGGTTATCTCAATTTGAATCTGACATATATGATAGAGCGTATGGAAGAACTTAAAAGGGAAAGGAAAATTGAGTCGGACTAAAATATTAGGGGGTATTTTGGTTTGACAATTGATCCTGATTGGATCGAGGAGGGCGGCTTATTTGTCTATACTGCACTTTTTCAAGGACAAGGACCAAAAAAAGGAGCCGGCTGCAGAACAGTCCATATATTCTTCCATCCGTTCCGCGCTTCAGGCCGGTGGAACCCTTCCGCCTGTTTTTTGTCTGCGCAAGAAGGCGGAGAACAATAAAATTACCTATGCCGACGGCGCGATGGACGGGATTGCAATATATCATATGGGACACGGAGAACAGGATATGCAGCCTTTGTGCGATGTCGTAAAGCTCATCGCGACCGGTAACTTTTCGGAAGCGGAAGCAAAACTGCTGGCATATTTTTCAGCAGACGAATATGCCGCCATGCTTCCACTCATTGACGGTTTGCAGGAATGGATTATACAGAACAGAGACGATATCGAACCGAACAACCTGTACCATTTTGCATTGAAAACGTTGAAGGAATCGCCGCATATCGAGTGCGTCAAGTTTGCGCTTTCCATTTTGGAATTGCTGGATAAAGGGACAAACAAAGAGACGCGAGAGATCGTGGAGATTTTGGCTGCTTCCGACGAGTTTACGTTATTCTGCCTGTTCATCATGCGCAGATGGCCGGACGCCAATCAAGCGATATTTGAGGCGGCCAAAAAAGTCCATGGTTGGGGCAGGGTGCATGCTGTTGAACAACTTTCGGCGGAAACCGACGAAATAAAGCATTGGCTTCTATACGAAGGCTGTGACAATTATATTTTGGCGGAATATTCTGCGCTTACCTGTACGAATAAAGCGGATTTGAAGGGACTGCTCCAAAACAACACCATAACGCCGAAGGATTTTACGGTGGCAGCAGCACTTATCGATTCGCTTTTACCCGAGGGCCCCGTCATCGGAATATCCGGGATCGAAGAACCGGACGCGCTGCTGGCGAACTTTTTAAAGCATGCGGAGAAATCGACGCTTTCCATTCCCGAATATGAGACTGTGCTGAATATTCAAAAGTACTGTGAGCAAAAGGGCTGGCCGCGAAAAGACGCTGTCACGGAAACCTGCAAGCAGTTGCTGACGTCAGATGCCTGCGCCAAAGCGATAGAAGAAGCTATTAGTCAGGGAAAAGGCTTCCGCTTGGCCAAACGTCTCAGCTTAGATTATTCACGCCGGACCTACGAACAGATCGCATCTGACTTTGAAGGCAGCTATCAGCTCATCGATCTTCTGCTTCCGGATGGATTATTTGTGGATGAAATTATTGCGTTATTCGAGCAGCAGCTGCCCCTTGCCGAAATGTCAACCGGTCCAGCGGATAAACTGGGACTCGGTAGCGAGTATGCCAAGTATCACATGCTCAGCTATATTGTGCAGCACCTGAAGGATTTTCCGGGCAAAGGAGATCGTCTTCTCCTCTGTGCTCTTCATGTACCGGTGGTCAACTGCCGGAATATGGCGTTGAATGTTCTTGAAGCATGGCGTGAAAAGAAAGTCTCATTTTCTTTAGAACTCAATCGTGCGCTCGAACGTTTGAAACGCAAAGAAGTTAATGAAGACATCAAGAAGCGACTGGAAAGCTTTTGATTATCTGACTCATGGAGGGCGCCGCCGTGTTTTCGTTTCTTAAGAAATAGCCTCCTGAGCCGTCAAACCGAAACCTCCGCGACGACCAAAAGCGCGGCCGGGATTTCGCAGCAAAATGGCGAAGTGAAAACCTAAGTAAAAATCTTTATGAGACTATTTTTCAAAACTCTTTGCCGAGAACTTCGAGCTTTTCCCAGCCTATCAGCGGGAGGACGGCGATTTCATCGAGTGGACGAATTCAGAGACAGACTACCGCATGGTCATGGACGCCTCGGGATGGAGTGACACCATTTTATGAAAGAAACAAGGAAGGATAATACATGCTCCTGACGATCACCTACAGGGGACCCCGGGCAACCGATCTGGGTTACCTGTTACATAAAAATCCGGCTCGGGCACAGGAATTTGAGATGAGCTTCGGACGTGCCTATGTTTTCTATCCTAAGGCGGAGGAAACAGAATGCACGGCGGCGCTGCTCATCGATTTGAATCCTGTCGATCTTGCGCGCGGCAAGGTTGGTTCCGCGGAAGGCGGGCTTTTTGATTATATCAATGACCGACCCTATGTGGCCTCGTCTTTTATGAGTACCGCATTATCAAAAGTGTATTCCACCGCCATGCGCGGACGCTGCAACGCGCGTCCGGAACTGGCTGTGTCCCCCCTTGATCTGGAAGCGAGTGTCACCATGCTGCCCTGCCGGGGCGACGCGGAATTGGTTCACCGTATCTTTGAGCCGCTTGGGTATACGGTATCTTTCGATAGTTTCCCTTTGGATGAGAAGTTCCCCGAGTGGGGAGACAGCGACTGCGTGAACCTGACCATTTGCGGCATAGTAAAACTCAGCGATCTGCTCAATCATCTTTATGTCCTCATCCCCGTCTTCGACAAACAGAAGCATTACTGGATGAGCGACGACGAGGTGGAAAAGCTCCTGCGCCATGGCGAGAACTGGCTGTCTACTCATCCCGAAATGAAGTTGATCACCCGGCGCTATTTTAACAAGAAAAAGGGACTTGCCAACCGTGCCATTG
This sequence comes from Thermacetogenium sp. UBA4966, assembly GCA_002397275.1. GTDB lineage: Bacteria > Bacillota > DSM-12270 > Thermacetogeniales > Thermacetogeniaceae > Syntrophaceticus. The sequence goes on from DHAA01000100.1 coordinate 5,139, forward strand.
AGCAGCTGCTGGATACGGAAGAGATTGAAAGTGCTGTGAAAGAATCTCTGGCGGAGGATGAGGCTGTGCCTTCGGAACAGGAGGGCGCCGGATCCGAAGCTGCCGCGCCGGAGGTCAAAGAGAGGCGTGTGCCGCTGAACGATCAGCGCCTTGAGGCGGTTGTCCGGGCCCTGCGAGACTGCGGTGCGAAGAGCGTGGCCGATCTGGGCTGCGGCGAGGGACGCCTGCTCTCAAAGCTGATAAACGAAAACCAGATCACTAAGCTGGTCGGGCTGGACGTGTCTATCTACGCATTGGAGCGTGCGAAGGACAGACTGCATCTGGACCGGGTGGCGGAATATAAACGCGACAAGGTCACCCTGCTTCAGGGCTCGCTGACCTATCGCGATAAGCGCATTGAGGGGTTTGACGCCGCCTGCGCGGTGGAGGTCATCGAACATATGGACATATACCGCTTGCCGGCGTTTGAACGGGTCGTTTTTGAATTTGCCGTGCCTCGTACGGTGATCGTCACAACGCCCAACACAGAATATAACAAAAAATACGCGCGGCTGAGCGCGGATGCCATGCGTCACTCGGATCACCGGTTTGAATGGACACGGGCAGAATTTCACGCGTGGGCGGAGAATGTGTGCCGGCGCTTCGGCTATTCGGTCAGCTACTCGGATATCGGCGAGTTTGACGAAACCGCCGGCGCTCCGACGCAGATGGGGGTGTTTACGAAATGCGAATAGAGATACCGGATTTTTGCCTAGTGGCGCTTGTTGGCGGCACCTCCAGCGGCAAATCCACCTTTGCGGCAAAACATTTTAAACCCACGGAGGTCTTATCCTCCGACTTTTTCCGGGGGCTGGTCGCGGACGATGAAAACGCGCAGGACGCATCCACCGCCGCTTTTGACGTGCTGTATTACGCGGCGCGTAAGCGTCTGGGGGCGATGCGCCTGACCGTCATCGACGCGACAAATGTCCAGACTACAGCCCGCCGTCAGGTGATCGAGCTGGCGAAGGAACAAAACTGCCACCCTGTCGCCATCGTTTTTAATATGCCGGAGCGCGTTTGCCGGGAGCGCAATGCCCTTCGCCCCGAGCGGCAACTCCCGGACAGGGTGATTCATCGTCATTGCAGCGACCTGCGCCGCTCCTTGAAGGGACTTAAGCGGGAGGGTTTCCGATTTATCTATATACTGAACAGCCCCGAGGAGGCCGACGCGGTTGAACTGGTGCGCACATCTATTTGGAACAACAAAAAGAACGAGCACGGGCCCTTCGACATCATCGGAGACGTGCACGGCTGCTATGAAGAGCTCCATGAACTGCTTACGACGCTTGGCTACGCGGAAGACGCTGCTGGCGTCATGGCGCATCCAGACGGCCGGCGCGCCGTTTTTCTTGGCGACCTGTGTGACCGTGGGCCCAAAAACGTAGCCGTGTTACGTCTGGTCATGGATATGGTGAACCGCGGCAGTGCGCTCTGCGTGCCCGGAAACCACGATGTGAAGTTGCTGCGCCACTTCAACGGGCGCGATGTTCAGATGACGCACGGTCTGCAGAACACTGTGGAGGAACTGTCACGGGAAGGCGAGGAATTCAGCGCGGAAGCGAGAAAATTCCTCGACAGCCTCGTCAGCCATTATGTGCTGGACGACGGAAAGCTCGTCGTGGCACACGCGGGCGTGAAGGAACACTTTCAGGGACGCGGTTCCGCTCGGGTTCGGGACTTCTGTCTATATGGGGAAACCGCGGGTGAGACCGATGAATATGGTCTGCCCGTTCGTCTCGACTGGGCGAACGAGTATCGCGGGCGCGCGATGGTAGTCTACGGTCACATTCCCCAGATAGAGCCGGCCATTTTGAACAACACCTACTGCCTCGATACCGGCTGCGTCTTCGGCGGGAAGCTGACCGCTTTGCGCTATCCGGAGAGGAAACTTGTCAGTATTAAGGCAAAAGCAGTGTACTACGAACCGCTCAAGCCGTTCCAGCCCGAGACAAAGACCTATGACGATATGCTGACCATCGACGATGTGTCGGGGAAACTCCATTTACAGTCCCGGCTGTTACCGGTCATTGACGTGCGCGAAGACAACGCTGCCGCCGCTCTGGAGGTCATGAGCCGGTTCGCTGCCGATCCTCACTGGCTTGTCTATCTACCTCCGACTATGTCCCCCTGCGGGACCAGTAAGCTGCTAGACTATCTGGAGTACCCGACCGAGGCCTTCGACTATTATAGGGGAAAGGGGATGGAAAAGGTTGTCTGCGAAAAGAAGCACATGGGCTCCCGCTCGGTGATCATCCTCTGCCGTGATGCCGGCACGGCAAAGCGCCGGTTCGGTGTTACCGACAACAGCCGCGGTATTGTTTATACCCGTACCGGGCGGCACTTCTTTGACGACAAGGTTATTGAAAACGCTATTTTGGATCGGCTTGACGCGGCGCTGACGCAAAGCGGATTCTGGGAGGATTTCAAAACCGACTGGGTGTGCCTGGATACCGAACTGATGCCCTGGTCGGCCAAGGCCCAGGGCTTGTTGCAAAAACAGTACGCGCCCGTCGGGCGGGCCGGAAGGATAGCGATTCAAAGCGCCATAGACGCTCTCGAGCAGGTCTGCAAACGAAAAAACCTTGCTTATGAAGTCCCGAAAAACACCTCCGGTCAGAATGTGGACATGGCGCAGGTACTGAAAGCCTTCAAGGAGCGGCAGGCCTGTGTTGAGGGGTATATCGACGCCTATCGCGAATACTGCTGGCCGGTGTCCGGCGTGGAAGATCTGAAAATCGCACCGTTTCATATCCTCGCCACCGAAGGCGCGGTCCACGGCGACAAGGATCATGTCTGGCATATGGAGACCATCCGAAAATATATCACGGGACCGGATACACTCTTCATTCCTACCGAATATCTCGTGGTCGATGTCAACGACGATGAGAGCGTCCGGCATGGCATCGACTGGTGGCTGGGACTCACAGGCTCTGGCGGCGAGGGAATAGTGGTCAAGCCCTATCTGCTTATCGCTCAGAAAGGTACCGAATTGCTTCAGCCCGCGGTCAAGTGCCGGGGGCGCGAATACCTGCGCATCATCTACAGCCCTGAATACACGCTTCCGGAGCACATGAAGCGTCTTAAAAAGCGCAGCCTAAACCGCAAGCGCCAGCTGGCGCTGCGGGAGTTTTCACTCGGCATGGAGTCGCTGGAGCGCTTTGTGGCGCGGAAGCCCCTATACCGGGTGCACGAATGCGTCTTCGCGGTGTTGGCCTTTGAGAGCGAGCCGGTGGATCCAAGGCTGTGAGGAGGATATATGCGTGACGTTATTATTAAAAAACTAAGTGAAATAGAACACACTGAGAATATTACGATTTTACACGCGGTTGAGTCAGGCAGCAGGGCATGGGGTTTCGCGTCGCCAGACAGCGATTACGACGTGCGGTTCTTTTATGTCCGGCCAAAGGAATATTACCTGCGGCTCGAGAAGAAAAGAGATGTTCTGGAATGCCCGATAAGCGGCGATCTGGACTTCAACGGCTGGGATATCGACAAGACCTTGAGATTGTTGCATGCCTCAAACCCCACGCTGTTTGAATGGAGCAGCTCTCCCATTGTTTATAAGACAACAGACTTTTTCAATACATTCCTGCTGGTTATCGGTGATTATTTTGTGGCCAGGTCAGGGCTTTGGCATTATTTGAGTATGGCAGAGGGCAATTATCGGAAATACCTGAAAGGCGATATGGTACAGGCAAAAAAGTATTTTTATGTGATTCGACCCTTTCTGGCCTGTCGCTGGATTTTAAAGCGCCATACGCCTCCGCCAATGCTTTTTTCCGAACTGGTGGAGACCCAGATCGAGCCGGAGCTCAGGCTGGCTATCGATGATTTACTGAAGCTTAAAATGTCGGCGCCAGAAATCAAGGAAATCCCGCGCATTGCGCCGCTCAACAAATTTATTGAGCGAAACCTGAGCACAATACGAGCGCAAATTGAAGCGATGCCCGAAACGCCTCAGAAGGATTGGGAGCCGCTCAACGCATTATTTCTTTCCGCATTGAAGTGGAGAGAAAGCACACACTGTTAAAAGGCAGCTTGAAAATACCTCAGTCAAAACGGATTACAAAACTACTGGTGCCATGGTACTATAATAGGTGTAGAATAATTAGTTAAATTCTGTACGACGATCTTTGGCAAGAATTAACAACAAAATTTTCTAGCTCGTCAATATGACCGGATAGGTCGGGGGACTCTACAGTTTGGGATGGTGCTATGTGCAGAAATATGAAAACAAACAGACACTTATCGATGCAATAATTAGAAGTGCCGAGCTTTTCATCCATGAATTTTCTGATGTGGCGAATGCGGACAAAGATACGCTGATAGAGAGCGTGGACCGAACGCCGGCGCAGATGATCGCTTATCAGCTGGGCTGGATGTCTCTGATCCTCGAATGGGAGAAAGAAGAACAGAACGGAAGAGTTGCCGTCATGCCTGCTCCGGGGTTCAAATGGAATGCTTTGGGCGGTCTGTATCAGAATTTCTATCGGGAATACGCAAACTGTTCAATTTCCGAACTGTCCGTCCTCTTTTCCGAAAAAGTCCGCGACATCGTTGCCTTTCTGAACACGCTGAGTGAAGATGAAGTATTCTTGCCCGGCGGTCGTAAATGGGCATCATCCACTTCTTCCAATTGGCCAATCTGGAAATGGATTCAAGTCAATACTGTCGCGCCGTTTACGAGTTTCCGTACTAAACTCAGGAAGTGGAAGAAATTGACGGGCTGAAGTCAAGCGCCTAGCCGAACACAAGAATGCCTTCTAGACAGATGAGAACCAGGCATGAGGACATCAGAGCCGTGGCGAAAATCCGTAGGACTGCCGACGGGCTTTCCCGGTCGGAAAAATTCAGAGTCCAGGACATAATATTTTTCTGTCTCAAGGAAGTGGACGTTTGGCGTTAGTAGGTAATTTAATTTTACCGTGTTCTTTCTCGTAGTCTGCTATAAATTTTAGCATTAGCTGAATGATTTGACTGTTTGCAGAACGCCCAACATAACCGCATACGTATCGGAATTTTGCCAGTATATCACCATCTACCCTAAGCCCAAAGTGTTTTTCATTTTTTTTATTTATATTGCCTACCTCCAATAAAGTTATATTGACTTTATTTTAGACTCGAATCCTGTTATAATACGGAAATAGAGTTGAAATGGAGTTATAACAACTCCTGTTTTTTGGAGGTGTAAAAATTTCGATGTACAAAGAACGAACATGCTGTTTTTCAGGACACCGCAAGTTGCCTGAAGAAAAAATTGAGCATATCATAATACGCCTCAACCATGAGGTGGAAAACCTCATCGCACAAGGCGTAACAAACTTTATTTCTGGCGGAGCTTTGGGTTTTGATAAGGTTGCTGCTTCAATGATTGTTGCAAAGAAAGAACTGGGACGAGAAATTCGCTTGATTTTTGCTTTACCCTGCAAAAATCATGATGAACATTGGAGCGCGAAACAGAAAGAGCTTTATCGCAACCTGCTGGCAGAAGCTGATGAGGTTATCTATGTGTCAGAAGGATATTGTGATGGGTGTATTAAGAAACGCAATCGCTATATGATTGACCATTCGGCTTATTGTATCTGCGCTCGGTTTTACCCATTTAGTAGTACGGATCAAACGGTAATGTATGCGAGGCAAAAAGGGCTGATGATTATCAATGTGACGGATTAGATTAATAATGCGTAGACTCTTTAGCATGTAAAAAGAGTAGCCATCAGAGCAGCGGTGTGATGTCAGGATGTGTCGAAATGGCAAAATACTTTGGCAGGGATACGAAGGTAGCCTATGTAGAGTAAATTAATACCGGAAAGATGACGGTCACGGAAGCAGTTAATGAGTTAGGCTGTTTCAGGTCAGCGATTTACTTTATATATAGCAGGAAGGTACATATAAAATAACAAGAAAGGAGTTCCGGTATAGGGGGTACCCGCTTGTTTTATGGTAGCTTGGGAAATGGGATATGCAGCAGGCGCATAATCTCCTTTCCTGATTCCAGTACCCGTTCAGCAATAAAGTCCATAAACGGCCGGTCATCCTTATGTGCTCGCTCCAGCAAGCTGATATACTCCTGCCGCAGCACCGGTGGGATAACCGCCGGCAAATACCCATCCTGAATCAGAGCGGTATTCATCAGGAGCCGTGACAGCTGCCCGTTTCCATCGACGAAAGGATGGATAAAGACGAAGCGCTTATGCAGTTGCGCAGCAAATTCCACCGGGTGGAATTTGCTGCGCTCGGATGCAGCCCAGGCAAATAGTTCATCCATCTGGCCGAAGATTCGACCCGGCTTACATACTGGATACTTGGAGCCGGTGATGAACACCAGCCGGTCGCGGTACCTCCCGGCGGTGCCGGGGTCGATGTTTTTGTAGAACATCCAATGCATGGTCAGCGTATCAGCCTCGGTGATTTGCCGACCGCGCAGCAGCGTGAACATGAAGTCATACGCCTCGGCATGCCCGAGTGCCTCGAAGGTATCGCGGAGCGGCTTCCCGCCGACGGTCAGACCATCATCCAGCAGCACCTTTGTCTCGCTCTCGGTCAGGGTGTTTCCTTCAAGGGCATTGGAAGACCAGGTCAGGCCAATACGGTAATAGGCTCTGATTTCTTTCAGCAAATTCCCTTCGAAGGGGCGGAGTTTATCAATCTCTAACTTGTAAAGATCAATTTTTTCATATAAAGACATTGGACAATACCACCCTCACTGTTCGTCTTCGCGATCTCCGTAGTAGGTTTTCTTCCTTCTTGTAGTATAACAAATTATGGTTGGATCTCGATACGAAGAAGAATATTTTTGGGCGTTCAGCAGCCCCTTTTTGCAGGATATTACGATTTTTGATTGTCTATATTTCGTACCTGCGATATAATTATAAAAGTATATCTTTCCAGGGAAGATTCTGTTCAAAACCAAACATATATACAGTATATACGCTGAATAGAGGATAATTGATATGGAGTAATGGGGGGAGGAATTGTGGATAAACCAAAAGTAGTTCAATACCATCAGATGATGATTCCGACGTTGAAAGCACTGAAGAAACTTGGCGGTTCAGCTAATATTGAAGAGCTGGATTCCATGGTTATTGATGATATTATGCAATTACCGGAAGAGATGCAGAATGTCTTACATAAAGAGGATGGTACCCAGACCGAAGTGCAGTATCGCTTAGCCTGGGCTAGAACTTATCTTAAAAAATACGGACTTATTGATAATTCGGCACGAGGTGTATGGTCATTTACTGAGGCATTCGATGGAAATATTGATAATATTTCGCCTGATGAGATTGTGCAAAGTGTGCGCTCCATGTCGAAGAAGGTTAGTGTTGAGGCGATAGAAGATGACAATCTTGAAAATGATGGCGTAGACCTACCAGAAGAGGCAATGGATTGGCGAGAAAAGCTAAGAGACGTATTGCTTAAAATATCACCGGACGCGTTCGAACGACTTACTTTACGCCTGCTTCGTGAATCCGGATTCACTCAAGTCGAAGTAACGGGAAGGTCAAACGACCATGGTATTGACGGAAAGGGAATCATTCGCTTACATGGAATAATGAGTTTTCACATGATTTTTCAATGTAAACGCTACAAAGGTAGTGTTACTCCATCTGATATTCGCGATTTTCGTGGGGCAATGCAAGGAAGAGCGGATAAAGGTCTATTTATCACCACTGGTTCATTTACCTCTGAGGCAAAAAAAGAAGCAACTCGTGATGGTGCTCCAGCGTTAGATTTGATTGATGGAGATGCTCTTATAGAAAGGCTTAAAGACTTGGGATTAGGAGTGACTGAAAAAATCATTAAAGATTATGAAGTAAATGAAGAGTGGTTTATGAAGATTTGAAGTGATATAAATGATTGACGGCTTCCCGACATCCTTTACAATGCTGTGACTGAAATGTTAGGGAAAGGATGGTTATAGGAATGACAACTCCAACAAGAGTGGAAAAATTTTTGCCATCAAAAGTGAAACTTTTTAGGGTTAATCATAGAATTGTCCCAACTGATGAGTTCATAAACTTATTAATAATGTCTCGATAATGTCTCGCGAAAACTACGAGTGGCCTAGTGGAATAGGGGCAGTCGCTAGTCAACAAAATATAATTGATACTGAAAACCAGTGTGCGTTCTTAATAAAAAAATTAGATTTAAACAATTTGTTTCACCCGACGAAGGAGCATCGCTAGATAGACACTCTTCATATTTTTTTAACTCACTCCGGATTGTTAATAACACAAAAGACACTTCTGCAACTAACTTTAAAAGAGAGTGGACAAATGGGAAGCATTCAACTAGCAGGTTGGCAATATATCAACAGAACTCTCATGATTATAATTTGAAGGTGTATCTAAAAACGAATACTTGCCATTATTAAAATCGATAGCTTCACATTTAAATAGCCAAGGTATCAAATATAAATGTGCATCTTCCGGATTATCCAAAGCATGGAAACCAGCTGACATTGAAATGTCTACCTATTATTGGTGGGCTAAAAATGGATCTAGATAAACGAAACGAGTGGAAAAGGGGTGTGTTTACATCGGGTGTTTGGCCTTTGCCCAATCGAAAAAGCTTTTTGGTTTGCCAATTGGTATATTCGCAAATGATCGTAATTGTAACAGGTGAGTGTCATCAGAAATTATATAGTCTGCGCCTCCTGAATGGGCGGCGTATAGAAAATTATCATCATCTCTGTCATGTGAGATCTTTCGAAAGTTTGCCGGCATATCTGAAGTTTTGTGACCCATAAAGGCGTAAAGCTCTAAGAGTTCAATTGCTTCTTCTGGACGTACTCCTGCTTTTTTGGACATAGGTGCTAATCTGTAGATGATTTCGCTATATTCATTGTAAATAAACTTATTCCATATAAGAATGATGTTGCCTTCATTTAAAAAGTGAGATATTGGTGTATACAGATAAAGTGCCGGTACAAGAATATTTGTGTCAACAACTGTTAGAATTGCGGGAGCCGCGGACATAACGCTTTTCTTTTTTTACAGACATAACAACTTTCTCTTGAGAAATGCCGGCATTAACCATTCTATTAGAAATACTTCTATGCAGGGCTTTTGCACGTTCTCGTGCATCCTGCATATCTGATTTTTTAATCGGTGCTGGCATTTTTTTCACCTTCCTTATTATGTATTTCGTTATGAAACCCTCCCGCAGGACATAGATTTTTAAATAATTATGCCCAGCATGGGGGTAAAAATAACCCGTTTCAATTCTTCCTTCTTATAGTATAACAAATTATGATTGGATTTCGATACACGGAGAAAAATATTTTGGATATTCGGTAGCAGCAGTTGGATAAAATCCTTGATAGTGGGGTGAGATGCCTTTCCCCCATTATACCCATTATATTTTTGTGATTGTCTATATTTCGTACCTGCGATATAATTATAACAGCATATCTTTCCAGGGGAGATTCTGAAATCATGAACGGAATGACGACAAAAGAAGCGGCTGAAAAATGGGGCGTGACGCCTCGGCAGGTGCAGCTGCTCTGCGCTAAGGGCCGCGTACCAGGAGCGGTTCGCTTCGGCAATGCCTGGGTGATTCCAGAGGATGCGCAAAAGCCGAAGGACGGCCGCAGCAAGAGTTCCTAAGTAATATACTAAGCAACAGTGGATAAAGGGAGAGGGATATGATAACAGGCGAGCTGAAAAATAAAGTAGACAAACTCTGGGAGATGTTCTGGACAGGCGGGCTTACCAACCCCCTGGACGTTATCGAACAGATTACATACCTTATGTTTATCCGCGATCTTGACCTGACCGACAACATCCGGCAGAAGGAAAGCGGCATGCTGGGGATCCCCTACAGCAGCATTTTCACAGGCAAAGAGCATCTGAAATGGTCGGTGCTGCGGGACAAGCCTGCGGAAGTCATGTATCAGACGATGCAGGGCGAGGTGTTTCCGTTTATCAAGAAATTGAACGGCAACAGCGGTACTTATGCCAAATATATGAACGATGCCATTTTTAAGGTGCCGACCCCTCAGTTGCTGGAGAAAATCGTGACCGCGCTGGACGAGATGTATCAAGTGATCGACAAAATGCGGGACAGGCAGGATGCGCGTGGCGACCTGTACGAATACATGCTGTCCAAGCTCTCCACCGCGGGCACTAACGGCCAGTTCCGTACGCCGCGCCATATCATCCGCATGATGGCGGAGCTTCTCGATTTGCAGCCCGACGACGTGATCTGCGACCCGGCCTGCGGTACCGGCGGCTTTTTGGTGGCAGCTGGGGAATACCTGAAAGAACGCTATCTCAATGATATTTTTTACAACAAAGAGGCCAAAGCCCATTATGACAACACCATGTTTACAGGCTACGACATGGACCGCACCATGCTGCGCATCGGCGCCATGAACATGATGACCCATGGCATCGCCAATCCGCATATCGTCTATAAGGACAGCCTTTCCGACCAGAACACCGATACGGGAAAATACACTAAAATTCTGACCAACCCTCCGTTCAAGGGGAGCCTGGATTATGATATTGTGTCCACTGATTTGATCAAGGTAACCAAGACCAAGAAGACTGAACTGCTATTCCTCGTGCTCTTTCTCCGCATGCTGAAAAACGGCGGCCGCTGCGCTTCCATCGTGCCGGACGGAGTGCTGTTCGGTTCTTCTAAGGCGCACCGCAAGATACGCAGTGAAATCGTGGAACACCACCGGCTGGAGGCGGTCATCTCCATGCCCTCCGGCGTGTTCAAGCCTTATGCCGGAGTGAGCACCGCTGTAATTATCTTCACCAAAACCGGCGCGGGCGGCACCGACAAGGTGTGGTTCTACGACATGCAGTCGGATGGCTACAGCCTGGACGACAAGCGCACGCCACTGGAGCAGAGCGACATTCCCGATATCGTGGAGCGTTTTCATGCGCTGGAGAAGGAAGAAAGCCGGGAGCGCACCGAGCAGAGCTTCCTTGTACCCAAGGATGAAATTGTAGAAAACGACTACGACCTTTCCATCAACAAGTACAAGCAGAGTACCTATGTGGAGGAGGAGTATCCCCACCCGCTGGAGATCTTGGTAGAGATCAACGAGCTGGAAAAGGAGATCACCGCCGGGCTGGCAGAGTTGGAGGCGGCGATAAAGTGATTGAAAATCATTGTCCCAATTGTCCTCAGAATGCGCAAACTGGAAATTGCGTAGGACTTGATGATAAGAGAATAATAGCTTTAGATGATTTGAAGGCGCAAATAAAGCATGTGTTATCCATACTTTATGAGCGAGACTATGATTTGCTGGAGCGCCAAGTCGATGAACGCAGTATTTCCCATAAATTTGCACATTACTATGAAGTGGATTTCGCTGATCAATATGCAAAACACGATTTTGATGCGGAGTATCAAAGGAATGGTATTGTTCCAAAGTATTATAGTTATATAAAATATGCTATACCAGATTTTATTATTCACCGAAGAAATTGTAATAAACACAATTTAGTGATGTTTGAGTTTAAGCCGTTTTGGTCAAAATCAAAGTGTCATAGAAATGATATTAATAAACTTCGGGCTTTTACTTCAAATGAAGAATTGTTTATTAAAGACGGTAAGCCGTGGTATTATAGCTATAGTTATGGTATCCACATCATATTAAGGTGTGATGTTGCATCTATTGCGTTTTACAAACATGGTGAAGCAGAGCCATTTTCCACCAACAACTTTGAATTTCAAGGAGCTAAACATTATGAGTAAGTGGGAAATGGTACGACTGGGGGATGTGTGTGAAGTATTAGATTACATGCGTGTTCCTATAACGGTTTCGGAACGCAAAGCAGGAATATATCCATATTATGGTGCCAATGGTATTCAGGGCTATGTTGATGACTACATCTTTAATGATGAACTTGTACTTTTAGCAGAGGATGGCGGTAATTTCGGGTCAAAAGATAAGCCCATTGCCTATCGTGTTTCCGGAAAGTGTTGGGTGAATAACCATGCCCATGTTTTAAAACCAAAAGAGATGCTGGATGTTGATTACCTGTGTTATGCCATTATGTTTTATGATGTTATGCCTCTGATTAATGGAACAACAAGAGCAAAGCTTAATCAAGCAGCAATGCGGAAAATGAGTATCCCCCTGCCCCCCTTGCCGGTACAGCGTAAAATCGCTGATGTGCTTGACCGCACCGATGCCCTCATTGAAAAGCGTAAGGCGCAGATTAAAAAGCTGGATTTGCTGATTAAGTCGCAGTTTATTGAGATGTTCGGCGATCCGGTGACCAACCCGAAGGGATGGGAAAAAGTATTTCTCCGAACTGTTATTACACATGCAAATAACGGAATGGTACGGCGAGGGAATGATGCGACCGGGAGCATTGTTTTGCGTTTGGTGGAATTGCAGAATGGTTATATTGATTACACAAAACCCAATAGAATTTTGCTAACAGAAGACGAAAAGATGCGATATTTATTACATGATAACGATTTTCTTTTTGCCCGTGTAAATGGCAACCCTGATTATGTCGGTCGATGTGCGGTCTTCAAAAATATAAATGAGGATGTTTTTCATAACGATCATATTATCAGGGTTCGCTTTGATGAGGATAAATTTCAAGGTTGTTTTGCTAGCTCTTTACTTAACAGCAGCTACGGGAAAAGACAGATGAGATCTCAGATTAAGACATCTGCGGGGCAATATACAATCAGTCAGTATGGAATTGGAGCTATCGAAGTTGTGGTTCCGCCCCTGTCCCTTCAAAACCAATTCGCCGACTTCGTCCAACAAGTCGAAGCGCAAAAATCTCTGCTCCAACAATCCCTTGCCAAACTGGAGCTGAACTACAAATCCCTGATGCAGAAGTGCTTCCGGGGCGAGATATTCTGACATAAAAAGATGAGGTGACCGCCATGCGCACCAACTTTGATTTCTTATTAAACGACCCGCAGTTTGAACCCTTTGCCGAGGCGGCTGTTTCGGCGGAACGGGCGCTGCTCATTTCGCCTGCGCTGTGCGCCGCGGCCTGCCGCACGGCGCTGGAGTTTGCGGTCAAGTGGGTGTACAGTGTGGACGGGTCTCTGCAAAAGCCTTATGCGGACAAGCTGGTCACTCTCATCAGCACAGATGATTTCCAAGACCTGATACCGGCTGCTATGGGCGCCAAGCTGGATTATCTGCGCCGGGTGGGCAACAGCGCTGCCCATAACCCCAGGGGGGTCACCAAAGATCAGGCGGTGCTGGCCCTGCAAAACCTGCACAGCTTTCTGGATTTTGTGGCATATTGTTATAGCGCCAACTATGTGGAAACTGCCTTTGACAAGTCACTGCCGGAGGGCAAGCCGCAGGCCGCGCCAGCGCCTGTCATTCCGCCCGTTGCCGAGAAAGTGACTTTCCAGATGTTGCTAGACCAAAACTTCCCCAAACGCGAGCGCCTTACCGCCAAGCGGATCCGTCAGCTCAAACGGGGCTATACCGTCAAGCCGATGGACATGAGCGAAGCGCAGACGCGCAGGGCGTATATCGACGTGATGCTGCAGGACGCCGGCTGGCGGCGGGGGGACAACTGGGTGGATGAGTATCCCATCGACGAGATGCCAAGCAAATCCGGCAAAGGCGCGGCGGACTATGTTCTGCTGGGCGATGACGGGAAGCCGCTGGCGGTGATTGAGGCCAAGCGCACCAGCGTTAATGTGGAAAAGGGCCGTCAGCAGGCGGTGCTGTATGCCGATTTTTTAGAGAAAAAGCATAGACAGCGTCCTATTATCTTTATGACCAACGGGTATGAAACCCGCATTTGGAGCGATAAGTATTATCCCGAGCGCACGGTTTCCGGCATCTATTCCAAGCGGGATTTGGAAAAGGAGTTCAACAAAATGCGCGGCCGAACCCCGCTTCAAGCGGTGCGGATCAAAGACAAGATATCAGACCGTTATTACCAGAAAGAGGCCATTCAGGCTATCTGCGACGCCCTCGACAGTCGCAACCGCCGCAAAGCGCTGTTGGTGATGGCCACAGGCAGCGGCAAGACGAGGACGGTCATCTCCCTTATGGATGTGCTTATCCGTCACGGATGGGTGAAGAACGTGCTGTTTCTGGCGGACCGCAACGCCCTGGTGACCCAGGCCAAGCGGGCGTTCCATAATCTGCTGCCCAGCCTTTCCCTTTGCAATCTCACCGAAGGCAAAAAGGATGCCGGCGCCCGCGCCGTTTTTTCCACCTATCAGACCATGATCAACTGCATCGACGGCGCCCGGGACGAGCAGGGTGAGCGCCTGTTTACACCGGGACACTTTGACCTGATTATCGTGGATGAAGCTCACCGCAGCATCTACAATAAGTATAAGGATATCTTCACCTACTTTGACGCGCTGCTGGTGGGTCTAACCGCTACGCCCAAGGATGAGATTGATAAGAACACCTATGGGATTTTTGATTTGGAAAGCGGTGTGCCCACTTATGGGTACGAGCTCTCGCAGGCGGTGCGGGATGGCTATCTGGTGGATTTTGTGTCCATTGAAACCAAGCTGAAATTCATGACCAAGGGAATATCCTACGTGGAGCTTACCCCCGAGGAGCAGGAAGAATACGAAAACACCTTTGCCGACGAGGACGGCAATCTGCCGGAGAGCATCGATTCCAGCGCCTTGAACGAATGGATTTTTAATCAGGATACCATCAAAAAAGCACTGCATATCCTGATGACGCACGGACAGCGGGTGGATTTCGGCGAGAAAATCGGTAAAACTATCATCTTTGCTAAGAATCATAATCACGCCGAGAAAATACTTGAGGTTTGGAATCGGGAATACCAGAATTATCCGAGCCACTATGCGCGGGTGATCGATAATTACACCAACTATACCCAAAGCCTGATTGATGGTTTTTCGGACAGGAACAAGTTGCCGCAGATTGCTATCTCGGTGGATATGCTGGACACCGGCATCGATGTGCCGGAGATCCTCAACCTCGTCTTTTTCAAAAAAGTGATGAGCCGCGCCAAGTTCTGGCAGATGATCGGGCGCGGCACCCGTACCTGCCAAGGCTTGCTTGACGGCAAGGATAAAGAACGGTTTTTCATTTTCGATCTGTGCGGAAACTTCGAGTTTTTCCGCCCGGGGGCCAAAGGCCGCGAGGCGGCAGCCGTAACCACCCTGCAGGAGCGGCTGTTCAATATCAAACTCAGGATGGCGTATCAATTGCAGGAGATTACCTTCCAGACAGAAAAGCTTCAGGAGTACCGCAAAGAGCTGGTCAAGAATTTAGTGGCGCAGATCAAGGCGCTGCCGCGGGATAACTTTGCCGTCAAGCAACACCTGCGCATCATTGATCAGTATCAGACCGAAAAGGACTTCGCTTCACTGACTTACGAAAACACGCTGCAAATCGCGGAGCATATCGCCCCGCTGGTTCTGCCTACAGAAGATGATGTTTCCGCGGCGCGCTTTGACATGCTTATCTATCAAATCGAGCTGGCAATGCTGACCGAGAAAAGCAGCAAACGGGCCAAAAACGATGTGCTTCACAAAGCGGCGGAGCTTTCCAAGTACGGCACAATTCCGGCTATTGCACGGGAGCAGGATTTGATTGAGCAAATAGTGCACAACGATTATCTGGAGCGTGCAGGGATTGCGGATTATGAGGATATGCGGTTAAAACTGCGGGATTTGATGCAGTTTATACCGGAAAGGGAGCGGGTGCGCTATGATACCGACTTCACCGATGACGTTTTGTCCATGCAGTGGCGAGAATCTCAGCTGGACAACGACGATCTGGCAAACTACAAAAAGAAGGTCAACTACTATATCCTGCAGCATCAGGATATTCCGGCCATCGCCAAGCTGAAGGGCAATCAGCCGCTGACAGCGGAGGATGTGCGTTCCCTGGAAAGCATCCTGTGGAACGAATTGGGCACGAAAGAACAATACGACACGCAGTACGGTAAAATACCCCTGGGCGAGCTGGTGCGTTCCATCGTGGGGCTGGATCAGAGGGCCGCCAACGAAGCCTTCTCCCGCTTCTTGAATGACGCCGGGCTGGACAGCCGGCAAATGCACTTCGTGAAGCAGATTGTCAATTACATTGTCAGAAACGGCATGATGAAAGACTTATCCGTGCTGCAGGAAAGCCCGTTCACCGATATGGGCGGGGTCAGCGAGCTGTTTGACGATACAGCGGTTTTCATGGATTTGCGGGCGGTGATTGAGGGGATTAATCGCAACGCGATGGTGGCGTAATGGAAGGATTGAAGCAGGATTGAATTTGAATATAACGAAACAAGATATCGGTGGTTATTCACGGACCGGAGATATTTCTAAGCGAAGGAGATGGGGAAGTTGTTGAAAAGGGAGTTAGAAAAAATCTGTTTTCATTGCAATTATTTTTTTATGGAGGCGGGTGTGGAGAATTTAGGCGTATGTATGCGGGACGAGGCATTCTCACCATTTGAAGAGGAAATCTATGAGAACTGTAGTTTTGCCAACTGTAATGATTTATATATGGAAAAAAGGTATGACGGAAATCGCGAGGCGTGTTCACATTATGATGAGGCGGAGATTATTGAACTTTCTGATGATGATGAACAGGAAGAAGGTGAACTGAATGCAGATGAATTGATAGCCGGATTAAAGAATCAGAACGTGGACGGTATGCTCGCTGAGTTATATGATTCTGACCGAAGCCGCCTAAACAGGATTGTAGAGGCACTGCACACTTTTATTTGTTTTGATAATGAAGGCGCATATCAGGGGTTATTGCATTATTACAATCAATTGCCCGCGGCAGAAGAACTTGACGATGTCCATACGCGAGTTAGGATTGTAGATGTACTAATGCGAAGGAAGGACACGGATACATTACTGGCGTTGGTCAACGAATTAAAGCGTTCACCGTCAAATAATGTGACCAGGCAGTTGTATACAAAGATCCTTGAGGAGCTTAGGCGGTTTCCTCTGGAGCTGAGAAGCGATCCGATTCAAAGGCTTTTGTCAGAGAAGAAGTTTCGTCCCAAAATTAAGAAAAGGATTGAGGAACTTCTGGAGCCGGAACCCGAGCGGTGGTGGGCGGACCTTGACATATAAAAAAGCCATACTTCAATGTTGTGCATTATCATAATGAGAAAAGAGCATAAGCAAGAAGTATGCTTAATGTACGTATGGCGGAGTGCTTAACTGAGTAAGTTGTCCGCTTACCTACTTTAATAGCATAGCCGTGAAGAATGAAAGAATAAAGAGATCGGTTGAAAAAAATCCCTAATCAAGGGCTCTAAGCCATATATTGACATACGGCCCTGGTTAAAAATCTAGTCTAAAGAGGTGGTGATTGAGCGGAATTTAGTAGTTTTTAGAAATACGAATTATTCATCAACCTGTCACTGAAAAAGGGGTCAAATTGATGACTCGAGTGATCAGTGATCAGTTGGACAAACAGCCTCAAGAGTACCATAGACAGCTTGTTCAAAATCTGATCAGAAAGGAGAAACTAAGAGAGACGATTATCGTCAGCACTAATTATGATATCCTCATCGATAATGCCTTGACTCTCCATTCACACGAATTTGGGCTGGACTATGGGATAGATTTCGCCAATGCAACAGATAGAAGCTATTCACAGCCTGAGCAATCGATAAAGCTCTATAAACTTCACGGGTCTCTTAATTGGCTGTACTGCCCGACCTGCAACACCATATTGAGCTAACGCCTTTTCAGGAAGCCGCTACATATCCTACCATATGCCATCTCTGTGGTTCCCAATTTTCCACTTTGGTTGTTCCGCCAACTTATTTCAAAAGCCTCACCAATGTTTATCTCGGGATGGTTTGGGTTAAGGCTGAATTAGCGCTGAGAGATGTGGGTCATCTCATCTTTTGCTGATATTCCTTTTCTGATGTGGATATGCATATTAAGTATTTGATCAAGCGTATTCAAAGCTATCTCCAACATGATCTCCTCATTACAGTGATCAATAATCATGATGGAAAAACAGATGAATCAAGGGAAGAAGAGAAAAATCGCTTTCAGAGGTTCTTGGGGGTGGATGTAGATTATACTGATGTGTGTTTTAAGGAGTTTGCTGAAAATCCTTTAATGTACTGGAAGGTTGGCGAATAGTGTATGGTATAATTATTAAGTTGGGGTAGAATGCAGGAAAAGTTAATTTTAAGGAGGAAAACAATTGTCCAAAAATCAGAATCAGCAATCCGAAATACCGGAACAGCCGGAAAAAGCGCCTCATAAAGTCATTATCGCTACCGAGAGAGGGCAAATCGTGCTTGAGGTCTACCCCGATTTGATGCCGATCACAGTGGCCAACTTCGATAAGTTGGTGCAGTCCGGCTTTTACAACGGGCTCAAGTTTCACAGGGTCGAAGATTGGGTGGTCCAGGGGGGTGACCCCATGGGCAATGGCGCCGGCGGCCCCGGCTGGTCGATCAAGTTAGAGACTAACCCACAGCTCAACAATCTGCGGGGAGCGGTGGCCATGGCTCGGGCTATGGATCCCGACTCTGCCGGCTCTCAGTTTTACATCCTCAAAACAGATGCTTCCTGGCTCGACGGGCAGTATGCCGTCTTCGGCAGGGTGATCCAGGGGATGGATGTAGTCGACCAGATACAGATAGGGGACCTGATGCAGGCAGTTATATAAGGAAGTGAAGGGAAGCAAAGGAACGGTTCGTTTGCTTCCCTCATCCAATCAGGTCTATATAGCGTTGAAGGGGGGTGTAGAGTTGAGAGCAGATGATTCACAATCAAAAGTTATTTTTAAAGCCATTATTCTAATAGGAATAACCCTGCTAATAGTCCTGAATTTTTCGGGGGTTGTGAGTATATGCAAATTTCTATATAGGCTTATTTTACCCTTGCTGCTCGGGGCCGGAGTCGCCTATGTCCTCAATATATTAGTTTTCAGATATGAAAAAATATATTTTCCTGACAGCAATAATCGGATAATCAATAGTACCCGCAGGGGAATGACGATACTATTGTCTATTCTCTCCATCATTCTGATCCTGTTTTTGCTGCTGCGTGTAATCATTCCCCAATTCGTAGAGTCCACCAGCCTACTAATCGCCGGATTTCCTGCCGTGTACGATAATCTGCTGTTGTGGATAAATCAGCATGCTGATCTTGTACCTGAATTGCAGCAGCAGGTAGAGGCACTGGATATGGATAGCCAGACGATCATCAAGAAAGGCCTTGAACTGCTCGGCAACTGGGCTTTCGGAACCGCATCCCTGCTCTCATCAGTATTATCTAAAATAGTGAACTTTCTGTTAGGAGTTCTATTCGGTATTTATATTCTGTTCGGCAAGGGACAGATCAAAGCTAGTTTTGCCAAGTTGTTTAGTGCTTATATCAGTGCTGAACAACGTGAAAGATTATATGATGATTTAAAGATCGCTGATCAGGTGTTTTCCGGTTACATCGTCGGACAGTTTAAAGAGGCCGTCATTTTGGGTGTACTCTGTACCATCGGTATGCTGATCTTTGGTTTCCCTTATGCCGTTACTATCGGATCGGTTGTCGGGCTCACTGCGCTGGTTCCGCTGGTCGGTGCTTATATAGGGGCAGCGGTAGGGTTTCTGCTGATCGTTATGGTCGATCCGCTGCAAGCGCTGGCGTTTATCGTATTCATCGTAATTTTGCAGCAGCTTGAAGGCAACTTGATTTATCCCAAAGTGGTGGGAGACAGTATAGGCATGCCGGGGATTTGGGTGTTGGCATCGATTCTTATCGGAGGCGGACTAATGGGAATTACCGGAGTGTTGCTGGGAGTGCCGATCGCAGCTACTATTTACAAACTGCTCGGCAAAGCCGTCGATAAAAGACTGGTACAGCGGGGTGGATAAATACTTTTCACCTCGATCTGGGAGCAGGGCTACAATTAGAATTGAGGAATTTTTGGAGCCGGAACCCGAGCGGTGGTGGGCGGACCTTAAAATATGAAAAAGCCATACTTCAGTATCTGAAATATGGCTTTTTTTGATAGGCCGAAGAATCGGAATTAAGCGATTGTCAGGCCGCCGCTGGCAAATCCGGTGAGTATCGTGGCAATGTCTAAACCGTCGGTGACGCTGGCGGAAAGTACGAACAGCAGACGGGTACCCGCAGTAACGGGAATTGACAGACCTGTGGTCAGGCCGCTTGAAGTTGTGCCGATGTTGACTAGTCCGCTTAACGGCGGAGCAAGAGTGACGGTAGCGCCGGGAACAGGGGCAAAGCTGTCGTTCGGAGTGGGGGAACTGTATAATTGAGCGGTGATTGTAACGGTACTGCCGATAAGAGACGCTGCCACCGCGACGCTGTAATACGCGGCCATCGAAGTGATGGCGCCGTCTCTCGGCATGGAGAAAGCCATGCTGCTGCTGCCTGTGGTATCAATCAGTCCGCCAACAATTAATGCGGTGTCATTGTTGCCGAAACTCAGAAGAGCCTGTGTCCCCGCCAGGCCGCCCAAGACCGTAGTCAAGGTTGTTACCGTGCCGGATGCGAACGGGATGATCGCGCCGGGACCGGTTAGTCCGGTCGGGCCGGTCGGTCCGGTGGGGCCTGTTGCTCCGGTAGGTCCGGTAACGCCCCGGGGTCCGGCTGGTCCTGTGGGACCGGTTGGGCCGGCGCCTCCTCGCTGGCACAATATTTTTGTGTTTTGCGGGGGACAGCATGAACAGCAAGTTACCCCATATTGATTGCAATTAAGATGGCTGGGCATCGTATAGCCAAATGGAACCTTATATCTCATGTGAAGTGCCTCCTTATTATTCACATTTTTTACTATTTGTTTGGTAATGGTATGTTTGTAAGCTGGTTTGTTCTTCTATATTGTATGAGAAATAAGTTAAAGTGTTACTTAATTGTTTAAATTTTACTATATTTAATGATTTATTTATTGTAAAGAACACAGGGCGGTAATTATGCATCCCCGGAGGAAGAGAGAATGGATTCAAGATATTTTTTATTATTCAAAATATCATCATTATTAGGGAGGTAGCGGAGGGCAATTTCATTATGGAAATAAGCTGGCTTATGCTCGCCCATACGGGCGTAGCACACGCAGAGCTGCAAGTGTGGAAGCCATGTGGAATAGGCGGGATTGCAAAAACCCATCTGGTCTTTTTTTTCTCCCAGCTGAGTGGCCAGTTTATACCAGAAGATAGCCGAGGGTATATCGTTTTTTTGCAGAAAATAATAGCCGAGGCGGCAACAAAACTCAGGCCGGGGGCTGCTATAGCGGAATGAACGCAGAACCGCCTCTAACTCGCGCTGACAGTCGCTCAGCTGATGATAACAATCGGCTAATTTTCCACAGCTTGAAATGTTGTCTTCAATCCAGCCCTTTCCGCTGGAAAGGAATTGTTCATAAAACTGCACGGCCCGTTCATATAGTTGGTGCTCCAATAATTCGTTGGCAAAATAGTAGAGATCCCGGGGCGAAAACTCTTCTTTGCGGGCAAGACGTTTCTCATAGATTCTAAGATTTCTGTCGCTGTCATGGCGGATGCTTTTGTGGGTTACGGACACATCACTGTGGAAAATGTTGCCCCATGTTTCCAGGTATTCATGAACCGCGCCGATCCAGCGAAAGTTGTTGGACCTTTTTACCAAACGATGGCGCCTTAGGCTGAAGGAAACATTGCCGTATTCGTCGAAGGCGAGATGGTAATTCATGGTTACCGAATCCACCGCCGGATCAAGGTTCTTTTTTAAAACCGTAAATTTTTCCCGGTCTGCGCTTTCCAGGACATCGTCGGCATCCAGCCAGAAGATGTAATCCATGCCGGCCTTGGCGAAAGAAGCGTTTCGGGCGGCGGCAAAGTCGTCAATCCAGGGGAAATCAAAGATGAGCACCGTATATCGGCCTGCTACGGATTTTGTGCTGTCATCGGACCCGGTGTCCATGATAATGATTTCATCGACCAGATCGGAGACGGAATCAAGGCACCGCCCAAGCACTTCTTCTTCATTTTTGACAATCATGCAGAGACTGACCGTGATCATACGTATAGCTCCCTTGTATTCAAACATTCTATATTTCTATGTATATTCTCTTTACCGGTAAGAGGAGCTTATCCCGGAAGAAATATCTTCCGGTGACAATCTGATATAATACAATTCGGATTCTGGGCACGGGACAGGCTCAAGGCAAAACCAATTTACTGATTGAGAGAATTGTTGTAAAATAAATTGACTTAGCATCATGCAGACTTGTTCATACAAGGCGCTAAAAAGCTACCGCCAATAGACGCCCATAGGGCACAAATAGGGTACCAAGAGGGCGCCGCGGATCAAGGTGTCGGCAAGGGGGCCCTACGTTTATTTAGATGAGAGAGGCGCCGTCTTCCCGCTTGTTTAAATATTGGGGTTGAGGGATACTAACCGGAGGAAGGGGAGCCTAGGCAGGCGATATCTAAAAAAATGGAAGAGTTGATGGCGATGGAGCGGGAGAATTAGAAGAGGGTTCTTAGAGGTCTCTTAAGAAGGGTTCTAGAAGAAAGGTACAGAAGGAGGCTGGAATTTTGCTTGATAGATATACATTGCCGGAGATGAGGGCGCACTGGGCGACTGAGAACCGCTATCGCAAATGGCTGGACGTGGAGATCCAAGCCTGCCGGGCCTGGGCGGCTTTGGGCAAGATCCCTGAACAAGCTGTCCGGGAGATCGAGGTGAAGGCGTCTTTTGACGTGAAGCGTATTGCCGAGCTGGAGGCGGTTGTCAAACATGATGTGATCGCCTTTATCAGTTGTGTCGCCGAGTCGGTGGGGGACGCCGGGAAATACATCCACCTGGGTCTCACTTCTTATGATGTGGTGGATACCGCTCTCTCTCTGTTGATGCGGGAAGCCATGGATCTGATTCTGGAGGCGCTGGATCGGCTGCGGGAAGTGCTGGCTGAAAAAGCGAGGGAATACAGGGATACCCCGATGATCGGGAGAACGCACGGCGTTCATGCCGAACCCATCACCCTCGGGCTGAAGTTTGCCCTCTGGTACGCTGAACTGGGGCGGGACCGCCGCCGGCTGCAAAGTGCGCGCCGGGTGATCAATGTGGGGCGCCTGGCGGGAGCGGTGGGAACTTACGCCCATATCGACCCGCGGATTGAGCAGTATGTTTGCCGCAAGCTGGGGCTTGTCCCGGCGCGGATCTCCACTCAGGTCCTGCAGCGGGACCGGCATGCCGAATATCTGAGCGCCATTGCCATTACCGCCTGCTCTCTGGAAAAGTTCGCCACAGAGATCAGACACCTGCAGCGGACCGAAGTTTTGGAACTGGAGGAGAGCTTCGCCGCCGGGCAGAAGGGGTCGTCCGCTATGCCGCACAAACGGAATCCCATCACCTGTGAACGTATCACAGGGCTTTCCCGTGTTCTGCGGGGGAATGCTCTGGCTGCTCTGGAAAACACCGCTCTCTGGCATGAGCGGGATATCTCCAACTCCTCTGTGGAGCGCATCATCATCCCCGACAGCACCACGCTTCTCTACTACATGCTGATCCGCTTTACCGAAGTAATGAAGCGGCTGCTCATTTACCCTGAGCATATGCGGCAGAACCTGGAGAGGACGCATGGCCTGGTGTTCAGCCAGCGTCTTTTGCTTGCTCTTGTGGAGAAGGGGCTACGCCGCGAGGACGCCTACGCACTGGTGCAGCGGCAGGCGATGCGTGCCTGGCCCGATGAGAATTTTACCGAGTTGCTCAAATCAGATCCGGAGATTGGAAAATACCTCTCTGCCGAAGAGATTGACGCTCTGCTGGACGCCGGCTATTATCTGCGGCGTGTTCCCTACATCTTCTGGCGCACCGGGCTGGGCGAGCCCCCTCTTCAGCAATGGGAGAAAAAATTGCGTGACGCCTCTCTGGGAGACCATGTTCCCTTGCCGGAGAAAGGGGGTCTCCTTTACGAGGGGAAGGCCAAAAAGCTTTATCAAACATCCGATCCGCATCTCTGCTGGATGGAATACAAGGATGAGGCCACGGCTTTCGACGGCCTGAAAAAGGATGTCATACCCGGCAAGGGAGAGCTGAATAACCGCATTTCCGCTCATTTCTTCTCACTTCTGGAACTTGCGGGGGCGCCGACGCATTTCGTCAAACTGATCAGCCCGACTGAGGCGCTGGTCAGAAGGGTGGAGATCATTCCCCTGGAGGTGATCGTGCGCAATATCGCAGCGGGCAGCCTTTGTAAAAAGCTTGGCCTTGCCGAGGGCTTGACTCTCGTTCAGCCAATCGTCGACTTCTGCCTGAAAGACGACGAACTGCATGATCCCCTCGTTACTCGGGACGAAATCCTTTCTCTGGGTTTTGCCTCAGGTGAAGAGGAACGGGAATTGCGCAGCCTGGCTTTGAGGGTAAATGATGCGCTGAGCGCCTATCTTCTTTCCAAAGATTTAATTTTAGTGGACTTTAAATTGGAGTTCGGCCGCTCTCCGGACGGGATCATCCTGGCGGATGAAATCTCTCCCGACACCTGCCGTTTCTGGGACCGTGATACAAAAGAAAAATTGGACAAAGACCGCTTCCGGCGTGACCTGGGCGGGGTAATCCCTGCCTACGAAGAAATCTGGAAAAGGCTGCAAGGAGGAGAATAGGTTGTTTGAAGCTCGTATACATGTAATGCTGAAAAAGGTGATTCTCGATCCACAGGGCAAAGCCGTTAAAAACGGTCTGCTGGCGATGGGATACGACTGTGTGGATGACCTCAGGGTAGGGAAGTATCTTGTGCTGACTCTGAACACTGCGGACAGGGCGAAGGCGGACAGGGAAGTGCGGGAAATGTGTGATCGGCTTCTCTCCAACCCGGTGATCGAGGAATATAATTACGATCTCCAGGAGGTAGCGCCATGAAGTTTGGGGTGGTGGTTTTCCCTGGATCCAACTGTGATGCCGACTGCTATCATGTTATTGATCAGGTGTTGGAGCATCCTGTTACCTACATCTGGCATCAGGAGAAAAAGCTATCCGGTGTGGACTGCGTCATTATACCGGGAGGGTTTTCCTACGGCGATTATCTACGGACAGGAGCTATCGCCCGTTTTGCCCCGGTGATGGATGAGGTGATCCGTTTCGCGGAAAGAGGGGGGCTCATACTGGGGATCTGCAACGGTTTTCAGATCCTGTTGGAAGCAGGATTGCTGCCGGGCGCTGTGTTGCGCAACGAAAGCCTGCAGTTCCGCTGCCATGATGTTTTCCTGCGCGTGGAAAACGCGGCGACCCCTTTTACCAACCGCTACCGCCAGGGAGAGGTGATTAGATTCCCTATCGCTCACGGCGAGGGGAACTACTATGCCGACCCTGATTCCATCAAGCAAATGGATGAAAACGGGCAGATTGTATTCCGCTATTGTCTGGAGAATGGAGAGAGCGCCGCGCAGGCCAACCCCAACGGCGCGGTGGGCAACATTGCCGGGGTATGCAATAAAAATGGGAATATAATGGGATTGATGCCTCATCCGGAGCGCTGTTGCGAAGAAATACTGGGGAACACCGACGGGATACTCCTTTTCTCTTCCCTGCTCCAGTGGTGGGGTTTTCCTGATCAGAAGAGGGTGACAGCATAATGAATGAAAAAATGACGCCGGCATGGCAGGAGATGGGCTTGACCTGTCAAGAATACGACAAGATCTGTGAGATCCTGGGGCGGGAACCCAATTATGTGGAAACGGGGATTTTCGCGGTGCTCTGGTCGGAGCACTGCGGTTACAAGAATTCCCGACCGGTTTTAAAGAAATTCCCTACAGAGGGAAAGCATGTTCTGCAGGGACCCGGGGAAAACGCCGGGATCGTCGATATCGGCGACAATCAGGCGCTGGTCTTCAAGATGGAGAGTCACAACCATCCCTCGGCTATCGAACCCTATCAGGGAGCGGCTACCGGGGTGGGGGGGATTGTGCGTGATATCTTTACCATGGGCGCTCGCCCTATTGCCTCCTTGAACTCTCTTCGCTTCGGGGATCCTTCCGATCCCCTGGTGAGATACC
This sequence comes from Thermacetogenium sp. UBA4966, assembly GCA_002397275.1. Taxonomy (GTDB): domain Bacteria; phylum Bacillota; class DSM-12270; order Thermacetogeniales; family Thermacetogeniaceae; genus Syntrophaceticus. The sequence goes on from DHAA01000100.1 coordinate 31,109, forward strand.
TCTTTTCCGGGGTGGTGGCCGGGATCGCCGGTTATGGGAACTGCCTTGGCATTCCCACCGTGGGGGGGGAGATTTTTTTCCACCCCAGCTTTAAGGACAACCCCCTGGTCAACGCCATGTGCGTGGGTATCGTGGACCATGACCAGATCAGGCGCGGTTATGCTGAAGGGACGGGTAATCTGGTGATGGTTGTCGGCGCTCGGACAGGCAGGGACGGGATACACGGATGCACATTCGCCTCCGAGGAACTGAGCGAGGAGAGCGAAGAGCGCCGCCCCGCGGTACAGGTGGGGGATCCCTTTATGGAAAAACTCCTTATAGAAGCCTGCCTGGAGGTGATGAAGGCAGGTTATGTGGTCGGCATTCAAGACCTGGGGGCCGCAGGGCTGACCAGTTCCAGCGCTGAAATGGCCGGCAGGGCCGGCGCCGGCATGGAGCTTGATATTTCTCTGGTTCCCCGCCGCGAGGAAGGGATGACTCCATATGAGGTCATGCTTTCCGAGTCCCAGGAGAGGATGCTGCTCGTGCTGGAGCCGCAGCATGTGGAAGCGGTCAAGCGCCTATTCGCCAAATGGGGTTTAGAAGCTGTGGTGATCGGCAAGGTTACCGGCGACGGGATATACCGCATTCGGGATGGAGAAACTGCTGTGGCGGAGATACCGGTCAAGGCTTTGACCGAATCACCGGTAAATTACCCGGAGCAGAGAGAGCCGGAGTATTATCAGAGGCTGCGCCGCTGGAGAGCGGACGACGTTCCTGAACCGGATAACTGCACGGATGTTTTGTGGCGTTTGCTGGCGTCGCCAAACATCGCCGGCAAGGAGTGGGCGTATAGCCAGTATGATTCTATGGTTATGCTGAATACCGTGGTTGGTCCCGGCGCGGATGCCGCCCTGCTGCGTATTAAAGGAACTCCCAAGGGGCTCGCCCTGACCGCTGACGGAAACTCCCGCTACTGCTACCTGGATCCTTATCAGGGGGGAGCTATGGCGGTCGCTGAGGCGGCCCGCAACCTTTCCTGCGTGGGAGCGGAACCCCTGGGGCTCACAGACTGCCTGAATTTCGGCAGCCCCGAGAAACCGGAAATCTTTTGGCAGTTCACCAGGGCTGTCGAGGGGATGAGCGCGGCCTGCCGAGCCTTGAGTATCCCGGTGATCAGCGGTAATGTGAGCTTTTACAATGAAACAAACGGTGAGGCGGTCTATCCCACTCCGGTGGTGGGGATGGCAGGGCTGCTTCCTGATATCAGCAAGTATGTTACCGGCGCCTTCTGCGATCCGGGAGACGAGATCGCGCTTCTGGGCAGATTCGCGCCGACACTCGGCGCCGGCGAATACCTCGCTTTTATTCATGGGATAGAGGCGGGAGCTGTTCCCAGCCTCGACCTGGAGCAGGAAAAAAGGGTTCAAGAATGCTGCCGCAGACTGGTGAGGGAGGGGTTAATCAAATCCGCTCACGACTGTGCCGACGGAGGGCTTGCCGCTGCTTTAGCCGAGTGCTGCATTGCCGGAAAGCTGGGCGCGGATGTGGCTCTTCCTATCAACGGGCGGAAAGACAATATTCTCTTTGGTGAAATGCAGTCCTGCATCGTCGTGTCCTGCGCGCCGGGGAGACTCCCGGCGGTTCTCGACAACGCCGCGGCCCAGGGTGTCGATTGCCGGGTAATCGGCGCTGCCGGAGGGGATCGTTTGCTGATGCGCGGCGCTGCGGACCGCGGTGTTTTGATCGACATGCCTGTTGAGGAGATGGAAAAAGTATGGCGGGGGAGCATTGCTTCTTTCTTTTGAAAGAAGATAAACCGCGTGAGGCCTGTGGCGTCTTCGGCATTTTCGCCCCGGGGCTCGATGTGGCGCGTCTTACATATTATGGTTTGTATGCCCTCCAGCACCGCGGCCAGGAGAGCGCCGGTATCGCCGTTGGGGATGGGGAGCGCATAACCTGCCGCAAGGGGATGGGGCTTGTCGGCGATGTTTTTGCAGAGGAGAGCTTGTCAAGCCTTAGCGGACATATCGCTATAGGTCATGTCCGCTACGCCACTACAGGGGAGAGCTCTCTGGAAAATGCTCAACCGTTTGCCTTCTATTATAAGCGGGGGATGATCGCCCTGGCTCATAACGGCAATCTCACAAACTATGCCGAATTGCGCCGAGAGCTGTCGCAGTCCGGTTCGATCTTTCAGACCACCTCCGACAGCGAATTGATCGTCAGCCTCATCGCAGGCAACGATAGCGGGGACCTGACCGCGGGGATTCAGGAAACGATGAGGAGACTATGCGGAGCTTATTCTCTTATTTTGACTACGGGCAATCGGCTCTACGGGATCCGCGACCCATACGGCATCCGGCCGCTTTGCCTGGGACGCTTAGACGACGCTTTTCTACTGGCCTCCGAGTCCTGTGCCCTGGACACCGTTGGAGCAGAGTTTATCCGGGACGTACGGCCGGGTGAGATTGTCATGATCGATGAAAGCGGGATCACTTCACTGCAATCTCATCAACAGGGAAGGCGGGCTTTGTGCGTTTTTGAGTTCGTCTATTTTGCCAGGCCGGACAGCGTCATCGACGGCCTCAATGTGCAAAAGGCGCGTTATGCCCTGGGGAGAGAACTGGCGCGGGAATATCCTCTCGAGGGGGACCTGGTGATTCCGGCGCCGGACTCAGGGGTCAGCGCAGCACTCTCCTATGCCTCCGCACGCCGCCTGCCTTTTGGCGAAGGGCTGATCAAAAACCGCTATGTGGGGCGTACTTTTATCCGCCCTACCCAGCAGCTGCGCGAGATGGGCGTTAAGCTCAAGCTCAATCCGGTCCGGGAGAGGCTGGCGGGTAAAAGGGTGATCTTGCTCGACGACAGCATCGTGCGCGGCACCACATCCGGAAAGATCATCCAAATGCTCAGAGATGTGGGGGCGAAAGAGTTGCATATGCTGGTTAGTTCGCCGGCGGTCACTCATTGCTGCTACTATGGAATTGACACCTCCAGAGAGGGAGAATTGATCGCGGCCGGCCATTCTGTGGAAGAGATCCGCCGCCATATCGGCGCGGACACCCTTCATTACCTTAGCCTTTCCGGAATGCAGGCGGCCCTGGCGCCCTTCCCCAGGGAGGAAGTTTGCGATGCCTGTTTTTCCGGAGATTACCCGCTTGAGGGGAAGGAACGGCTATGAACTCCAAGATCGTGATCGTCGACAGCGGCAGCGCCAATTTGAGGAGTATAGAAAAGGCTTTGCAAAAAGTCGGCGCGGAAACCGCGGTAACTGATAATCAATCCGTCATCGCACAAGCCAAAGGGATAATCTTCCCCGGCGTAGGCGCTTTTGAACAGGCTATGACGATTTTGAAAAACAAGGATTTGCCGATAATATTGAGGGAAAGTATAGATGCAGGCATACCTTTTCTCGGTATCTGCCTCGGCTTACAGCTGCTTTTTACCGGCAGTGAGGAACGAAAACAGGCTGACGGTTCTTTTGCTCAAGGGCTAGACGTTCTGGCAGGTCAAGTAAAGCGTTTTCCGCCCGGATTGCCTGTGCCGCATGTGGGCTGGAATCAGGTTCTGCCGCGGCGCGGCCATCCGCTTTTTGCAGGAATACCTTCAGGGACTTATTTTTATTTTACTCATTCTTACTTTGTAGAGCCGCAAGAGGAAAAGGTTACGCTGAGCGTTACTGATTACAACAATTGCTTTACCTCGGCCGTGGCCGAAAAGAATCTGATGGGGGTGCAATTCCACCCCGAAAAAAGCGGGCCGGCCGGTTTACGGCTGTTAAACAATTTTCTTAATATTGTAAAAGATCCTTCTTTGCTTAAAGGGGAGGGATAGCTATGTTGGCCAAAAGAATTATCCCCTGTCTGGATGTATTGGGCAGCCGGGTAGTCAAGGGAACCCGTTTTTTAGATCTGCAGGATGTAGGGGATCCGGTGGAAAGAGCCGCTTATTACGACCGGCAAGGCGCCGACGAACTGGTATTCCTTGATATATCAGCCTCCGTGGAGGGCAGAAACGCCATTCTGGATGTGGTGAGCAGGACAGCGGATGCTGTTTTTATTCCCTTTACGGTGGGCGGAGGGATTGATTCGGTACAATTCATAGGGAAGCTTCTGCAAAACGGAGCGGATAAGGTATCTATCAATACCGCCGCTTTAAAGAATCCGGATCTGATCAAGGCCGGAGCGGATCATTTCGGCAGCCAGTGTATAGTCGTCGCCATCGACGCCCGCCGCAGGAAGGCAGAGCGGTCGTCATCCTCCTGCTGGGAGGTGTACAGCCACGGCGGCCGCTACCCTGCAGGCCGGGATGTGATAGAATGGGCTGTACAGGTGCAGGAGTCGGGAGGCGGTGAGATTCTTCTCACCTCTATGGATTCCGACGGAACCTTATCCGGTTATGATCTTGAATTGCTGTCTGCAGTGGCAGGGGCTGTCTCCATACCGGTAATCGCTTCCGGGGGGGCGGGAAAACTTGAGCACCTGGCTGAAGCGCTCACAGTCGGCCGAGCGCATGCCGTTTTGGCGGCGTCTATTTTGCATTTCGGCGCCTATACTATCGCCGATATAAAACAGTACTTGAAGCGTCGGGGGCTGCCGGTGCGCATGCCGCCGGCGCCGGCATAATGGTGAACTGCTTTAGCGGCAGTACCAAAAAAGTAATTTAAATTACTTAAAGGGTGATGCAGGATGAAGGGAATTAAGAGCCTGGCAGTACTGGGAGCACAGTGGGGGGATGAGGGAAAAGGCAAGATTGTGGATTATTTGACCGGCAGGTTTAAGGTAGTTGCCCGGTTCCAGGGCGGGCCTAACGCCGGGCATACAGTAGTGGTGGGAAACAAAACGTTTAAGATGCACCATCTGCCCGTGGGCATACTTCACCCGGGGGTCCTTTGTCTTCTGGGCAACGGTATGGTTATTAATCCCGGGGTACTGGCAGAGGAATTGGACGGTTTACAGGCTTATGGGGTTGACACCTCCGGATTGCGCATCAGCAACCGCGCCCATGTGATCCTGCCCTTCCACGAGGCCATGGACAATGCTCTGGAAAACCGCTGCGGGAATAAGAGGATCGGCACCACCGGGCTGGGTATCGGACCTGCTTATGCCGATAAGGCTTACCGCCGGGGGCTGCGCATGATGGACTTTGTGACCTATAAGCGCTTTCGCTCCTGGCTGGAAGAGACGCTGCCTTTACAGAACTGTATCCTCAAAGAGGTTTACGGGCGCCCTGGTTATGACCTGGAAGAAATACTGGAAAAATTCTGTCCTCTGGCAGAAAGGCTGGCCTCCTATGTGGATGATGTTTCCAAGTTGCTGGCGGAACGCCTGGAACGAGGCGAAGGCGTCATTTTTGAAGGAGCGCAGGGGACCCTGCTGGATCTTGATCACGGAACCTACCCTTATGTTACCTCTTCATCGACCGTGGCCGGAGGAATTCCTTCCGGTTTGGGTATCAGCCCGCATGCGGTGGGAGAGATCCTGGGGGTTATCAAAGCCTATACCACTCGAGTGGGAGAAGGCCCTTTCCCTACCGAGGAATTAGGAGAAATCGGCGAACAGATGCGTGTCAAGGGCGGCGAATATGGGACCACTACCGGCCGTCCCCGCCGTTGCGGCTGGTTCGATGCGGTTATCGCCCGTTATGCGGCGCGCGTTAACGGGTTTACCGGCTGGAGTATTACCAAACTGGACGTTCTCAGCGGTTTTAAAGTTCTTAAAATAGCCAATGCCTATGAGATCAAGGGGAATAAAGTTCTTCACCTGCCTGCTGATTTAGAGGATCTTTATCACAGCAGTTCCCTATATGAGGAGTTGCCGGGGTGGGAGGATGATATCTCCGGCATTCATCAGTTTGACCGGCTGCCTCCCGAAGCTCGTCGCTACCTGCAGGCTTTGGAAGACATCACCGGGGTAAAGGTGGCTTTAGTGTCCGTAGGACCTGAGAGAGAGCAGACATTTACCACTCCGGGCTCGTTTCTTTGATGATTGCTCAGCGACAGGCAAAACCTTTATCTTGCGGTGATCTAACTCTTTTGCTATACTAAAAGAAGCGAGGCTATAAATACCAGATATTCCTTTTCTTCCTACATAATTGTATATTATGCGTGGATTTGAGAACGATTTTTGAGCGAGGTGGTTTAACGGTGAAATTGAGCAGAAAAGAAGTGGAACATGTGGCTATGCTGGCACGCTTGGCCCTGACCGGAGAGGAAATCGACAGGTTCGGAGCTCAGCTCGGTTCTATTTTGGCTTATGCCAAAAAAATAAACAGCATCAATACAGATGGCGTCGAGCCGACCTATCATGTTCTGCCGATTAAAAATGTATGGCGTAAGGATGAGCGGCGCCCTCCTTTGGCGCAGGATGATATCCTTGGCAACGCTCCCCGGCGTGAAGGAAATTACTTCCGGGTTCCCCGTATCCTTTAAGCTTGCCGCCGGAGAGCGTCAGGCCAATGTCCGGCATAATCCAACAGTCAGGTTTAAAAAGGAGTTTTTGGCAATGGAGATATGTGAATTCACCGCTCATCAGCTGGCGGATTTGATCAGAAAAGGGGAAGTCTCTTCTGAAGAGGTCTCTAACGCGGTTTTTGAGCGGATTGACCTGGTGGAAAATGATGTGCAGGCTTATGTGACACTGCTCAGGGATAACGTTCTTGCTGAGGCCAGGGTGTTGGACAGCAAAATGAGGGAGGGGAAAGATGCAGGGCGCCTGGCGGGCATTCCTGTGGGGCTGAAAGACAACCTCTGCACAAAAGGCGTGCGCACCACCTGCTCGTCACGGATGCTGGAGAACTTTATCCCTCCCTATAACGCTGCTGTTGTTGAAAAAGTGCATGATCAGGGAGCGGTGATCCTCGGGAAATTGAACATGGATGAATTCGCCATGGGCTCTTCAACGGAGTTTTCCGCCTTTTTCCCGACGCGTAATCCATGGGATTTGAGCCGTGTTCCCGGAGGTTCCAGCGGCGGCGCGGCCGCGGCTGTGGCCGCGGGCGAGGCGATCTGCGCCCTGGGTTCCGATACCGGGGGCTCCATCCGGCAGCCGGCCTCCTTTTGCGGAATTGTCGGGATGAAGCCCACCTATGGCCTGGTTTCGCGTTACGGATTGGTGGCGTTCGCCTCTTCTCTAGACCAGGTCGGCCCTCTGACGAGGGATGTGCGGGATTGCGCTCTGCTGCTCAACATCATCGCCGGGCATGATCCACTCGATTCTACCTCTGCACCGGTTAAGATACCCGATTATACCTCGTTTTTGACCGGAGAGATAAAAGGTAAGAGGATCGGGGTGCTTAGTGAGATGTTCGGCGAGGGGATTGATCCCGCTGTGGCGGAAACAGTCAAAAAAGGGATCGCCAAATTGGAGGAGCTGGGGGCGGTCGTTGAGGAGTGTTCCTTTCCTCATGCAGATTATGCGGTGCCTGTCTACTATATTATCGCCCCGGCCGAGGCCAGTTCCAACCTGGCTCGTTTTGACGGCGTCCGCTACGGTTATCGGGCCGGCAGCGAGGCGGGGACAGAACCGGATCTGCTGGATCTTTATATGAAAACGCGCAGCGAGGGATTCGGCCCGGAGGTGAAGAGGCGTATTATGCTGGGAACATACGCTTTGAGTTCCGGCTACTATGACGCCTATTATCTGAAAGCCCTCCAGGTGCGGACACTGATCAGGGATGATTATCGGCGGCTCTTCCGCAAGTTCGACCTGCTTGTTTCTCCGACCGCGCCCAGTTTGCCTTTTCCCCTGGAAAGTGAATTGGATGATCCCCTGGCCCTTTATCTGGCTGATATCTATACGATACCTGTCAATTTAGCAGGCCTTCCCGCCATCTCCGTGCCTTGCGGCTTTGCCGGCGGTTTGCCGGTGGGGATGCAGCTGATCGCGCCTGCTTTCCAGGAGGGCGAACTGCTGCAGGCCGCTCATGCCTTTGAGCAGAATACCCCTTATCACGAGATGCGTCCCCCTGTACAGGGGGACGCTTCGCTCAAGCCCGCAAAAGGAAGTGAATATAGATGTCCGCATATGAAGCTGTAATCGGGTTGGAGGTGCATGTGGAGCTGCTCACCAGGACCAAGGCCTTCTGTTCCTGTCCCAACGAGTTCGGCAGCGAGCCTAATACCAATGTTTGCCCCGTCTGCCTGGCCTTGCCGGGGGTGCTCCCTGTTTTGAACCGCTCCCTGCTGAAATACGCCGTAGAGGCGGGACTGGCCTTGAATTGTGAGATAGCTTCATTCTGCAAGTTTGATCGCAAGAACTATTTCTATCCGGATCTGCCCAAGGCCTATCAGATATCCCAGTATGACCTGCCCTTATGCCGTAACGGCTACCTGGACCTGGAGGCCGGGGGGGGCGTGCGCAGGGTGGGGATCACCAGGGTGCATATGGAGGAGGACGCCGGTAAACTCCTGCATAGCGAGGGAGACGCCGGTTACTCCCTGGTTGACTTGAACAGAGCGGGTGTCCCGCTGCTGGAGATTGTAACTGAACCGGATCTGCGTACACCGCGGGAAGCGCACCTCTTTTTAGAAAAATTGAAGCAAATACTCCGCTACCTGGATGTTTCCGACTGTAAGATGGAGGAGGGTTCCCTGCGCTGTGATACCAACATCTCTCTCCGTACCGCGGGAAGCGGCGTCTTGAATACCAAGGTGGAGATCAAGAATATAAGCTCCTTCCGGGCGGTAGAGCGTGCCCTGGATAGTGAGATAGCCAGGCAGCGCCGTCTTTATGAAGCGGGCGGAAGGGTAGAGCAGGAAACCCGCGCCTGGAATGAGGAAACCGGCGGAACATTGGTGATGAGGACTAAGGAAACAGCCTCGGATTATAGGTATTTCCCTGATCCTGATCTGCCCCCTATTGTTTTGGATGAGCAGATGGTGGATCGGATCAGAGAAGGGCTGCCGGAATTGCCCGAGGCTCGCCGGCGGCGCTTTATAGAAGAATTCGGGCTTCCTGCTTATGACGCCGAAATTCTGACCGCTTCCCGGGATTTGGCCGATTATTTTGAAGAGTGCATCAAGTGTTACCATGACCCCAAGAGGGTCGGCAACTGGGTGATGGTGGAGCTTCTGCGCCTGCTCAACGCCAACAATATAGATATCAGGGAATCGAAAGTGCCTCCGTCGCATCTGGCAGAGCTGCTCATACTCATGGATAAGGGCGCGATCAGCGGCAAGATTGCCAAAACTGTTTTTGAAGAGATGTTTGCCCGCGGGAAAGGAGCGGCAGAGGTCGTTGAGGAGAAGGGTCTTCTTCAGATCAGCGACGAGGAGGCGCTTGCCGCAATCATTGATGGGGTGATTGCCGCTCACCCGCAGGTTGTTGAGGATTACCGCAGCGGCACGAAAAAGGCATTGGGATTTTTGGTAGGACAGGTGATGAAACAGACGCAGGGGAAAGCCAACCCCAAGATAGTCAATAAGCTGTTTTCAGCCAAATTATAAAACAGAATACAACCTTTCTAACCGGATTTTAATCACCGGGCAGTTCGGCAGTTGCGTAAAGGAGTTCATATATAATGAAGGGAATTAAACTGACTTCTACTATTCTGCTGTCAAAGATTATTATTAAGGGTTTGAGAATGATCAAACGCGGCGGAACATCACTTCCGGGCAAGATTGCCAATAAACTGTGCCCCGGTATTTTGAAGGATATTGCCTCTAACTTTTATATCATCATGGTTACCGGGACGAATGGGAAGACCACGACATCCCGCATCATTGAACAAATACTGAAGGAAACGGGAACTTCCTATATTGCCAACAGATCAGGTGCTAACCTGCTCAGCGGTATTACTACGACATTTCTGCAGTCTGTAAATCTGCATGGCCGCTCCTCTGTCTCCACGGCCTTGATTGAGATTGATGAGGCCGCCTTTAAGGCGGTCACCGTTTTTTTAGAGCCGGACATCCTTGTCGTCACTAATTTTTTTCGGGATCAGCTGGACCGCTACGGGGAGCTTTATAGCACCCTGAAGGACGTTGCCGCAGGCATCTCCAAGACTCGGAAAACCCGTTTGATTCTCAACGCGGATGATTCCCTCTGCGTCTCTCTGGCAAGAGACTCCCAAAAGAGCGTTATCTATTATGGTTTCGCGCCGGAGGCCTATCTCGATGCAAAAGCGTCGGAGAATGCAGATGCTTCCTATTGCCTGTATTGCCAAACAAAATACACATATACCAACAAGGTTTACGGTCATTTAGGCGGTTTTGCCTGTCCCGGCTGCGGCTACCGCAAGCCGGATTGCCACGTGGTCTGTACCCAAGTCGAGGCGATAACCGGCAGCCATTCCGTAATCCGCTTCACTGTTGACGACGGCTTGCTGCCTTCCTGCGACGGCCGCAATGCATATACTGCCAAGATCAACCTGCCGGGGCTGTATAATATTTATAATTCTCTGGCCGCCATTTCCTGCGGGGTGTCCCTCGGCATCTCCATGGATAAGATCCTGTATGCTCTGGCCTCTTTTGAAAACGGCTTTGGCAGGATGGAGACGATCAAGGCGCGGGATAGGGAGTTGAAAGTCATTCTTGTCAAGAATCCTGCCGGCTTCAATCAGGTGCTCGATTATTTGGTCACAGACGAGCAGACGATGCGCCTCGCTTTCGCCATTAATGACAATCTGGCGGACGGAACGGATGTATCCTGGTTATGGGATGTTAATTTTGAAAAGCTTTCGGCTGCGGCGGAGCGGATAGACGGTCTGTTTGTTTCCGGGATTAGAGCCGAGGATATGGCGCTGCGCTTAAAATATGCCGGGCTGGACACCAAAAAAATAGAGCTAATCAAGGATTATGGCGCATTAATCGAGAAAGGTCTGTCCTCGATGAAAGAGGGGGAGACATTCTATTTGTTGCCGACCTACACCGCTCTGCTGGATATGCGGAAATTCCTGAAAAAGAAATTCAATTTAAAGGAGTTCTGGCAATAGCTATGTACGAGTTAACACTGTGCCACCTTTACCCCGACCTGTTGAATTTATATGGCGATCGCGGCAATATCATCGCTCTGCGCAGGCGCGCCCAGTGGCGCGGCATCCGTATGCATGTAGTTCCCGTGACTCTGGGCGACGCTTTCCAGGCGCAAAACTATAATATAGTTTTTTTAGGGGGCGGGCAGAGCTATGAGCAGGAGATCATCCAAAAGGACCTGATCAGCCAAAAGGGAAATGAGATTAAAGAGGCGATTGAGGCAGGCAGAGTGTTTATCTGCATCTGCGGAGGCTACCAGCTCATGGGAAAATTTTATCGAACTGCGGAGGGCAGGGATGTGCAATTTCTGGATGCCCTGAACCTCTGGACCGTCGAAGGTGAAGACCGCATGATCGGAAATCTGTTGTTTGAATGCGATTTCTTAAAGGACGGCGGGGGGGACCATCGAATTATCGGTTTTGAAAATCACGCCGGGAGGACCTATCTTGGCAAAGGGATAACACCGCTGGGAAAAGTCATAGCAGGCTTCGGCAATAATGGCGAAGACGGTTTTGAGGGCGCCCGTTACAAAAATGTGTTCTGTTCATATTCTCACGGAAGCCTCTTGCCTAAGAACCCCAGGCTGACGGATTATTTGCTTTTGACCGCCCTGCAGGAAAAATATAAAGACATAGAAACACTCTCCCCTTTAGACGACTGCTTAGAAAACAAGGCGCATGATACTATGATCAAGCGAGTCTCCGGCTGATGTTTCGGGTTTTATGTTAAAAGGCTTTCGGGCATCGTTATTATAACTAGATAACAAATATAAACAATAGATGCAGTTGTTGGGGTAATGTGCAATTGACTTACGTTATATTTTATGTTACCTTTACTTCAGCTAATATTAGGGAGTGTATGGATGTCGGTCATTCTATAAGGATTATAGTTTAGAAAATGCAAAATGAGCAGCCCTGCTGCTTTTGTTTGTGTTGTAATAAACTGCCTTACAGACTGAATGTACATCCATTTGTTGATAATGGTGTAATCCTGTGGCGCAGTTATATACTGTGCCTTTTTTATTTCTTTCTGTAGGGCGAAAATCAGAAAGGAAGAATACCATGTATCCATTTACAGACCAGTTTATGTCCAATGATGAAAATGTTGAGTTCCTGAAAGCCACAATGATGGGGCCAAACGCCATGCGGTTATCAGAGGAATTGTCGTCGCACCTAAACATCAATGAGAATATGCGAATCCTTGACCTCGGCTGTGGGTGCGGTCTTTCCACGCTTTATTTGGTGAAAAAATATGGCGCGCCCGTTTTCGCCGCGGATCTTTGGATTTCACCAACTGAAAACTATGAGCGTTTTCAATCTGTCGGGATTGATGATAAGGCTGTTCCGATTTCCGTAGACGCGACCAAGGGGCTGCCTTTCGCAAATGGATTTTTTGATTTGTTGTTCACCGTGGACGCTTACCATCACTTTGGTGATACGGAGGAAATGCTTCCGTCGCTCATTCCTTTTGTGAAAAAGGGCGGTTGTATCGCCATAGCGATTCCCGGCATAAAGTATGAATTTGGGGAAAATGTCCCTGATGAAATGAAGCCGTTTTGGAATAGTGAGGTGGCAAGGACTATTCATTCTCTCGATTGGTGGAAAAACTTATGGGAAACAGAAAAGGGTATTGAAATTATTGACGTTCGTGAAATGCTCTGCTGTAAACAGTCGTGGGATGAATGGCATACCAGCTATTGGCAAGGTATCGAGGAAGATATAAAGATGAGGGAAGCTGAAAACGGAAAGTATTATAATCTTATTCAAATGATTGCTAAAGTCATCTGATATTTTATATTTCTTGGTTTCACAGTATCGTAATAAATCACCACTAACGCCAGACGCCTAAAAACCCGCAGAAACACTACGTTTTCGCGGGTTTTCTCTTGCCGTTTGTGGCGCCCTGATTTTCTGCCTTTGCTTAGTACGCGAGGAATAAAAACATCATTGTCATCGCGGCTCCGGCAGCGGCAAAACAAGGTTTTTTGTCAAGCCGAACCTGATGCAGTTGCACGTTGTTTTCAAAAAAATATCGGGTTCATATACGGCTTGATGTCTGCGGGGCCTCCCCGACGTGCAGAGCCGTATTCCATGCCCTTGCGGTATTTCTTGGCGTTCCGGCTTTTAGGTGAACGGCAAGCAGGATGATCACCGCCGTATAGATCATGGTTGACTCCGCGGTGTAATAATGGCTCATGGTGGTAGGCGTTATACAGGGTGGTTGCTACCCTATGGTAAAAGGGTTATGATAGCGAAGAGGGATGCGTATTCGGAATTATTCAGTGGTTATTTAGAGGGTACAAAAATGACTCGCCTTTTAATGCACGAGAGTTTAGCCGTCAGGATAAGAGCAACCATCGCTTTAACCTTTGGCCTGTTGATATCTATCTGGTTTTTTTCCGCGCTTTTGCTCCCGCCGGGAATAATACGCTTTAATGCAGGAACTTGGCTAGAAGATTTGCCAGTATTGCCATCGGCGCTGTTTATCTTTGCTATTAATCTGCTGATCGGTGCTTGTGGCGTCATCCTTATGAACCAGTGGCATACCAGACGAGGGCTTGCCGCCGGCTATTATCTGCTCCTGCTGCGATCATCCGTTTTTCACGGAATACTGCGCGGTACAAACAGCTTCGCTTTCCCATACACTTCACACGTCGAAAATATCATAGGGTTTTTAAGGGTCGGGCTGTGGGAAACACTTGCACTATGCCTGATATGTGCCGCCACCGCTTCCCTTGCCCGGTACCCGACAAGCTCGTATTACGGGTTAGTTTCTTTTTATAAATTTATCCACAATCCCACTGCTTACATAAAGAAACGGGTAGTAGCACTCTCAAAAGAGGGTGTTTTTTTTATTTGTCTCGGAATGGGGTAAGTCAAGTGAATGTTGGCGAACTTTTGCTGGGCGCTTCTCCTTGTGTTGATTTAAGCTTACAAAATTGTAAGAAATACTAAAGCGGATTGTAAGCTGCGGGTGATATCCTTAAAGCTGAAGGGAGAAGTGATCGATGACCATCTTAGAGACCAAAGGCTTGAAGAAGATCTACGGAAGCGGCGGTAACGCGGTAAGAGCCGTGGATGGGATAGACTTAGCGGTGGAAGAAGGAGAATTTTTGACCATTGTCGGCAGCTCCGGCTCAGGGAAAACCACGCTGCTGCATATGATCGGCGGCTTGGACCGGCCTACGCAAGGAAAGGTTTTTATCGGTCAGAAGGACATCTATGCCATGAACGGCGATCATTTAGCTGTATTCCGCAGGAGAAGGGTCGGTTTTGTTTTTCAGGCCTATAATCTGATCCCGGTGCTCAATGTTTGGGAAAATATATGCCTGCCCCTGGAACTGGATGCTAAAGCCGTTGATCATGATTTCATCAGCGATCTGATGGAGAGCCTGCACGTTTATGACAAGCGCGGGGTATTGCCCAATCAGCTTTCAGGCGGACAGCAGCAGCGCGTCGCTATCGCCAGAGCCCTGTCCACCCGGCCTTCCATCGTGCTGGCTGATGAGCCGACCGGCAATCTTGACTCCAAATCCGGTCTGGAAGTGGTCAATTTATTGAAACAGTCGGTGAAAAAGTACCATCAGACCCTGGTCATGATTACCCATAATGAAACACTGGCCCAGATGGCCGACCGCGTCGTCAGGATTGAAGATGGAAAAATTATCGGGCAGGGGGGAGCGGTTTGCGAACCTATATCAGAATAGCCTGCCGGTATATAAGAAAATATCCGCAGCGATCGCTGGCCATGGCGTTAAGCGTTGTTCTCAGCGTTTTCCTCATTGTGGCCATCGGTTCCTTGAATGAAAGTTCAAAAAACTCACAGGTGATGCACTCCAAAAATCAGGGCGCGCAACATGTGATCTACCACGGAATTAATGCGGAGCAATTGGAAAAGGCCAGGGCTTACCGGAATGCGGAGAGGGTGGCCGCTCTTGTCTATTTCGATCAATGGAACACCCCCGACGGGTTAGCGGTGAGTTTGCTGGCAGCGGACAGCAATAATTTATATATGGAAAATACCCGTATAAAGGAAGGGAGCCTTCCCACTCAACCGGATGAGATTGCCCTAGAAGGCTGGGTTTTGGATCAATTGGGACTGCCGCATAAAGTGGGAGAGACTCTGCAAATAGACCTGGTGGAAAAGGGCGAGAAGCGGGGCTATACTCTGACGGGGATCATCGAAGACCGTATGGAGGAGAAAGCGACCGGTCAGCTGGATGCTTTTATAGCGTTGAATGAAGGGATCTTATCGGAAAAAGACGGCCAGATCAGCGCTCTGGTTGAATTTAAGCAAGGTGTCGGGATAAATGAAGAAATCGATAAGCTCGCCGCAGCGATGGGCTTGCAGGGTGACGGCAGTGAAAATATCGAGCCCAATGAAATACTGCTGTCGGCTATGGGGCAGACCGGTGAACTCGACCGGGAGCTGGTGCTTCTCTCCCTGATGCTCATGCTGGTGGCGGGAATGGTGATCTTCAGCGTTTACAGTATTTCAGCCTTAAAAAGAATCAGGGACTACGGCATGATGCGGGCTATCGGCGCCACCTCTCGCCAGATCATCTATATCATACTGGCCGAAATCGCCGTAATCTATGTCGGCGGAGCGGCGCTGGGGCTAGCGGGCGCAGCGGTTTTTGTGCAGTTATTTAAGGGGGCGGCGACAGATGTATTTATTTTCCACGCCTTGGAAGGGTTCGGGAATTTACCCCTGGACATTATTGTAATTTCCCTTCCGGCTGTCAAGTTAGCTCTTTTGATTGCTCTGGCCGCGGTGCTGGCCGCGGGGATGCGGGTGGCGCGGATGGCGGCGCTCCTTTCTCCGCTGGAAGCCGTCAACCGCAGCACGCAGGATGAAAAAATACGATTTGCTGATCGGCAGGGGCGTCTGGATGGGTTGCTGGATGTGACGAAGAGGGTGACCGTCAAGAATTTAAGGCGAAACAAAAAAGCGGTCGTGTTTACTCTGATCGCCATGTCCATCGGCTGCACACTGTTTATGGTCAGGTCTTTCACCTTGGAGATGTTCGGCCGCGAGCAGAACCTCTTCTACGCCGATAAAAATCCCCGAGAGAATGATGAACTGCGCTTGAACGTTAACAATACGGCGCCGATGACGCTCGGCTATACCGGGGAACAGATCGCGGAGTATAACGAACTGCCTGCGGTCAACGAGGTTTTTGCGGCGCAGCTTCTCTATTCTCGCCTGAAAATCGCTGAGAGCCAATTAAATGGTGATTTTGGCAATCTATACGTCAAAAAGATGGATGAGAGGCTGACAGAATTTGATAAGAAGCCGGGGGAGGCGAGTTCTAAGCCTGAAGACAGAATGGGATTTTCTTTCCCCGGAGACAGCGGCGACGAGCTTGTGATCAGGAATACGGTCATGGGCTTATCCAAGCCGCAATGGGATTCCCTGAGCAGGGACCTGTCGCTGAAGGAGAATACGTCGGCTGAAAACGCTTCCCGGCCGCAGGCTGTGCTCTATGTTCCCAAGGTAAATAAAGAAGGAACATTCTGGGGCGAAGGCTATACGAGGATGGAACCCGTCCTTAAGATCAAGGCGGGGGATGTCGTCAGAGTCACTTACCCCCGTCAAGGGTATGAGAAATCCCTGGATAACTGGGATCTCATCCACCAGTATAACAAGTACCGGGAGCAATATGCCGACCTGGAATTCACAGTGGCCGCGATCACGGAAACGCTGCCGGAGCAGGATGAGTTTTGGTTAGGGACAGACGACGCCCCTTATATAATCATACCTGATCAGGTATTCCAGGAGGTAACGGGGATAGACACCTATCGCATCATGAGCATCGATTTGCAGGATGCATACAGTGAGGCGGACTACAAAACCCTGAAAGAAAAAGTCAAGCAAACAGCGGCGCTGATCCCCGGAACCACAGTGCAGGACCGGGCCGCGCTGTTGCGGGATCAAGAGAAGGCGGAACGTGAATATATCCTGTTCTACGCCGCCGTCGCGCTGGTGTTGATCACTATCGGCGGCCTAAGCATCTATAACAACATTAATTATAATATCATCTCTCGCCTGCGGGAGCATGGCATCCTCAAGGCTTTAGGGCTCACCAACGGTCAGTTCAAAGGGATGCTAAGATTTGAAGGGGTTCTCTATGGGGCGATTTCAGCGCTTTTTTCCTGTATATTGGCCCTGCTGATAGAACTGGGGATCTTTGTTTATAACGCCTATTTTAGTTACTATACCCTGTCCAATAAACACTTTTTCCTGGAGTGGAAGTCTTTTTTGCTGGTGATCCTGGTCAATATCGGCATCGGCTATCTGGCCTCTGTGGGTCCCGCGGCGCAGGTGAATAAACTGGAGATAACCGAGGCTATAAGAAGCGTGGAATAGCGATAATTCTGATCAAAGCGCCCGGCTTTGCGGCCGCGGCGCTTTTTTCCGTTTGATGGGATCTGCCGGCCGGACGGTTCTGTTGCGATATAATTAAAGTGCACGTCAAAAAGGAGGCGGGACGATGAGCGGCTCAATAAAAATACTGCTGGTGGAGGATGACGAGTCTTTAAGCAGGGGCGTCGCTTTTAAGCTGGAAAGAGAGGGCTTTACGGTGCTGACAGCCGGATCGGTCAGGGAAGCAAGAGAGCTATTCAATAAGCATAAGGTTGACCTTGTGGTGTTGGACGTTGCCCTGCCGGATGGCGACGGTTTTCAGTTCTGCCGGGAGATCAGGAAGCGGAGCGATGTTTTTATTATTTTTCTCACCGCCTGCGATCAGGAAGTAGATATTGTGATGGGTTATGACATGGGGGCGGATAATTATATCACCAAACCGTTCAGCGTGAGCGTGATGGTATCGAAAATCAAGGCGGTTTTAAGGAGAGGGAAGGCGCTCAAAGGATACGAGAAGCTGGTATCGAAGGAGATCGTGATTTATCTCGACACGATGAGGGTATATAAAAATGATGAGGAGATCTACCTGACCAGGACGGAGATGAAGCTGCTCCAATACTTCACGAGCAACCCCCGTCAGATCATGGCCAAGGAACAATTTTTTAAGGAGCTATGGGATATCGAAGGCGATTTTATCAGCGAGAGTACTCTGCAGGTGCATATCAGGCGGCTGCGTGAAAAGATTGAAGATGATCCCTCGCATCCGCAATACATCAAAACAATCAGGGGAGCGGGCTATATCTGGATGGAAGGGTGTGTCTACCAGTGATCTTCAGAAAAGATCCCATTTTTAAAAAGCTGTTCCTCGTTCTGATAGCCGCTCTTGCCGCGGCGGGATCTCTGCTTATTATAAATAGTGTTCGCCTCGCCGCGGAGATGGGAAACCCTGCGCGAATATCTGCATGGAGCGGCTATCAAGGGTTTATCGTGACCGATGTGGCCGCGGTCCTTCTTTTGGTAATCGTCAATATTTTCTTGTTCCTGGCTATGGGAAAATATCTGGTGCGCAAGCTTGATCACCTTTCTTTCGCCGCGGATAAAATTATGGACGGACAGCATCCCGGTCTTATGGAAGATGAAGAGGGCGTTTTCTCACGCCTAGAATCGCAGTTTTACCAGATTTCGAGGAGAATGGAGCTTGGTTTTGAAGAGATCAGGAAAGAAAAAGGGAAGCTTCACTCGCTGGTCACCGATATTTCCCACCAGATCAAAACCCCCCTTTCCTCTATTAAAGTTTTCAATGCCCTTTTGCTCGAAGGCGGACTCAGCCCGCAAGAAGAAGGGGAATTCTTGCGCAGGGCAAAACAACAGATCGCTAAACTGGAATGGCTGTCCGATGCTCTTATCAAAATATCAAAAATGGAAACAGGAATGATAGAATTAAATATACAGCGGTCGGATATCAAAAAAACGATTATCGAAGCGGTGAATGAGGTTTATTTAAGAGCGAGGGAGAGGAATGTAGAGATCGAAATGCAGGATTTACAGAACATCCCTGTATGCCATGATAGCAAATGGACAAAAGAAGCGATCATCAATATACTGGAAAATTCGCTTAAGTACAGCGCCGCAGAGGGAACGGTAAATGTGTCTATGGAAAAGATGGAGAGCTATATAAAGATAAATATAAAAGATAGCGGAATCGGTATTCCCTCTGAGGAGATCAGCAAAATTTTTAACCGCTTTTATCGGGGAAGAGCCAAAAAGGTGGCGGAGACCGAGGGATCGGGAATCGGCTTATACCTGAGCAGAAAACTGATCGAAGAACAGGGCGGGACGATTGTCGCCGCCTCTCCCGGCGAGGGGCGGGGAAGCCGGTTTTCCATATTGCTGACCCTGCCTGTCAAAACGGACTGAGCCTCTTTAGAAGAGGCAGAGAGGGCCAAGATCAGATATAATAGTATTGTGTTTTTTTATATAGTAGAAAATACCATCCGGAGGAGTAAAATTTGGCCGCGAACAATGTAGCTAAAAAAGTAGCATTACTGGTTGCCTCGGTTAGTTCTTTTATTACGCCGTTTCTTGGTTCTTCGATGAATATCGCCCTGCCGGCGATCGATAAGGAGTTCGGCATGGGCGTGGTTTATCTGAGTTGGGTGATCACCTCCTATCTGCTGGCCTCCGCCGTTTTTTTGGTCCCCTTCGGCAGGATCGCCGATATCTACGGCAGGAAAAAGATTTTTCTCTACGGGACGATCACTTTTACGGTGGGGTCGCTGCTGGCTGTTTTCGCCCCGAATGCTCACCTGCTGCTGGCGACCAGGGTGGTGCAGGGGTTAGGCAGCGCCATGGTCTTTGGAACCGGCGTGGCCATCCTCATCTCCGTTTACCCGCTCCATGAGCGGGGCAAGGCGCTGGGGATCAACGTGGCGTCGGTGTACCTGGGGCTTTCTCTGGGCCCCACACTGGGGGGATTTTTCACTCATTACCTGGGCTGGAGAAGTATCTTTATGGCGACTGTTGTACTCGGAATCATAGTGATCATCCTTGTCCTCAGCAAGCTGAAAGGGGAGTGGGTGGAGGCCGCGGGAGAAAAATTCGATCTGGCGGGCTCGCTCTTCTATGGCGTCATGGTGCTGGCATTGATGTACGGCTTTTCCAAGGTTCCCTCGCCCTTTGGTTTTCTGCTGCTTGCCGCGGGAATAGCGGGTCTGCTGTTTTTTATCTGGTGGGAACTGCGGGTGGAAAGCCCTGTATTAGAGATGCGGCTCTTCCGCCGCAATTTGGCCTTCACCTTTTCCAACCTGGCGGCTCTGATCAATTACAGCGCCACCTTTGCCGTGGGTTTTATTCTGAGCCTTTATCTGCAATATGTTCAAGGGTATGGGGAAGTAATGGCCGGACTGATCCTGATCTGCCAGCCTCTGGTGCAGGCTGTCTTTTCCCCGATAGCGGGAAGGCTTTCGGATAGGGTTGAACCGCGCCTCGTGGCATCTTTGGGGATGGGGTTTTCGGCCGCGGGGGTGACGATGCTCATCGCACTTTCCCAGGATACGTCCCCGGCTTATTTGATCGCCTGTTTGGTCTTGCTGGGATTTGGGTTTGGGTTGTTCTCTTCGCCGAACACCAACGCGGTGATGAGCGCGGTACAGAAAAAGTACTATGGCGTAGCCTCGGGAATTATCAGCACCATGCGCCTGCTTGGTCAGATGTTCAGCATGGGGGTCGTCACTCTCATTTTTTCCGTGTTCTTAGGGGGAATGCAGGTGGCGCCCAGTAACTTCCCGCTCTTTTTGAAGAGCATACGCCTTTCATTTATTATTTTTGCCGTTCTCTGCGTTCTGGGGATCGCCGCTTCTCTGGCGCGAGGCAAGGTGCATCACGAGGAGGGGGAGCCGCAACAAGCCCCCGGGCAATAGAAGGAACAGGGCTCGGGAAGGCGAATCCTCGAAGGGGGAGGTCTTAATTGATGATTATTCTGGGGATTGACCCCGGCGTTGTCTCCACAGGCTATGGCGCGGTCCAAATAAAAGACGGCAGGGCCGGTCTGATTGACTGTGGCGTTATTAATATCGATAAGAAACATGATCTGCCGGAGCGCCTTTCCGCTATTTATGACGGCGTCTCCGCTATCTGCCGGCAGCTGCGGCCGCAGGCGCTGGCCCTCGAGGAGATTTTTTTCAGCAAGAACGCCCGCACGGCCATCACTGTGGGGCATACCCGGGGCGCGGTAATCCTGGCTGCGGTGCATCAAGACATAGATGTTTTTGCCTATACCCCTCTGCAGATCAAACAAACGATTTCCGGATATGGCAGAGCAGATAAAAGCCAGATGCAGCGCATGGTGCAGATGATTTTAAGGCTGCGGGAGATTCCGCGGCCGGATCACGCCGCCGACGCTCTGGCCGCCGCGCTTTGCCATTATTATATTTCCCGGACGACATCCAGACTGGTGGATAAAGGCAGAATGCGGGGTGAGGAGCTGTGATCTCATATTTGAAGGGAAATGTCCTGGCTATAGAAGATGAGCAGGTTTTACTGGAAGTGCAGGGGGTCGGTTATGAAATTGCGGTCCCTGCAGGTTTGCTGCAAAAGCTGTCTGTGATCGGGGAAGAGATAGAACTCTATACGCATCTCCATGTGCGGGAGGATACGCTTCAGCTGTATGGCTTCTCATCACTCCGTGATCGGGCTATGTTTCGCTTGCTGCTTAAAACCCGGGGGATTGGCCCTAAGGTGGCCTTAATGATGATTGATACCTTTCGGGGGAACGACCTGGCGGCTGTTTTGGAGCGCGGCGAGGTGGAACCCTTGCTGCAGGTACCCGGAGTGGGGAAAAAGATGGCGCAGCGGCTGATCCTGGAATTGAAAGGAAAACTTCCGCAGCCCTTTTCTCCGGCAAGGGATGGGAAAAAGGATTACGGCGATCCTGTTTGCAGCGAGGCTGCTCAGGCCCTCTTTTCCCTTGGCTACAGCCGCCGGGAGGTAGAGGGTGTGCTGCAGAAGCTGCAGCCCGCTATCCCGGAGGGCGCTTCTGTGGGGGAAGTTTTGCGACTGTCACTCCGGGAATTAGGGAGGGAGATGTAGAAATATGGAGGAGAGAATTGTATCTGCCGTTGACCTTCCCCAGGAGAAAGAAGCGGAAAGTTCTCTGAGGCCCCATTCGCTGCGGGAATTTGTCGGGCAAAAGCAGCTCAAGGAAAACCTGCAGGTTTTCATCGAAGCCGCCTGCCGGAGAAGAGAAGCCCTGGATCATGTCTTGCTCTATGGCCCGCCCGGTTTGGGTAAAACCACGCTGGCACATATTATTTCCAAAGAGATGGGAGTGCGGCTCTATCCCACCTCCGGCCCTGCTATAGAACGGGCGGGGGATATGGCCGCGGTGTTGACCAACCTGGAACCCGACGGCGTTCTGTTTGTTGATGAGATCCACCGCTTGCCCAGGGTGGTGGAGGAGATCCTTTACCCGGCATTGGAAGACTTCAATTTGGACATCATGATCGGGAAGGGACCGGGGGCGAGATCGCTTAGAATCGACCTGCCCCCTTTTACTCTGGTGGGGGCGACGACCAGGGCGGGTTTGATCAGCATGCCCCTCAGGGATCGCTTTGGGATCATTCTGCGGGTGGACTACTACCCGGTGGAGGACCTGCGCCAAATTGTATTGAGGGCGGCGCGGCTTTTAGAGATAGAATTGAGTGAAGAAGGCGCGATGGAGATTGCCGGCCGCTCCCGGGGTACGCCGCGCATCGCCACCAGGCTGCTGCGCCGCATTCGTGATTTTGCAGAGGTGAGCGGCGCGGCGTCGGTGGACAGGGACCTGGTAAGGAGCTCTTTGCAGCGCCTGGATGTGGATGAGGCCGGGTTGGACAAGGTGGATCGCATCATCCTGGACACTGTGATCCGCAAGTTTCAGGGGGGTCCCGTGGGGCTGGAAACTCTGGCCGCCGCTTCCCGAGAAGAGTCCGGCACGGTTGAGGATGTCTATGAGCCTTATCTGCTGCAGATGGGCTTTTTGCAGCGCACGCCGCGGGGGCGGGTAGCGACCCCTTTGGCCTATGCCCACCTGGGGATCCCCTTGCCCGGGGAAAAGGAAAAAAGGCAGCGGAATCTTTTTGCGGGGGATGATCAAGAATGAAGGTATTGCTGCATATCTGCTGCGGCCCCTGCGCCGTTTATCCGGTTCAGGATTTATGTGAAAAGGGGTATTCTATTAAGGGATATTATTATAACCCGAACATCCATCCCTTTCAGGAGTACGCCAGGAGGCGGGA
Organism: Thermacetogenium sp. UBA4966; assembly: GCA_002397275.1. Taxonomy (GTDB): domain Bacteria; phylum Bacillota; class DSM-12270; order Thermacetogeniales; family Thermacetogeniaceae; genus Syntrophaceticus. The sequence continues at coordinate 54,203 of DHAA01000100.1, forward strand.
AGGGGCGGAGGAAATGGCGCGGCGGCTGAAGGCGCCTCTTATGGTGGCGCCGCAATATCACCCGGAGACTTACTTTCGGCAGGTCTCCTTTAAAGAGACGGAGCGCTGCCGCTGCTGCTATTTAATGCGCCTGGGGGAGACCGCCGCCAGAGCGAAGGCCGAGGGGTATGATGGCTTTACCACCACTCTTCTCGTCAGCCCCTGGCAGAAGCATGACCTGATACGCCAAATCGGGGAAGAAGTGGCTGCACGGGAGGGGGCGCCCTTTCTGTACTTCGACTGGAGGAAGGGTTTCAGCGAGGGGAGAAGGCAGGCCAAGGAGATGGGGCTTTACCGCCAGCAGTACTGCGGCTGCCTCTACAGTGAACAGGAGCGTTATGACGACGCTCTGAAAGGGAGAAGCGTATAATAAACAGTATGTTTATCTTTGTTAAAAGGCTTGTACAAGGAAAGGAAATAAATTGCTGGTAAGCGACTTTGATTATGATCTGCCTGCGGAATTAATCGCCCAGTATCCGGCGCCGCGGCGGGATGCCTCCCGCATGTTGGCGCTCGATAGAAAATCCGGCGTGATAAGTCACAGATATTTTAAAGATATCCTCGATTACCTGAAAGAAGGGGACCTGCTGGTTTTTAACGAGACCAAGGTCTTTCCGGCGCGCCTTTTAGGCCGGAGGGTTAAAAGCGGGGGTAAATTGGAGTTGCTGCTCTTGAAAGAAAAGAGCCCGTGCCTCTGGGAGGCGCTGGCGCGGCCGGGGCGTCATGCCCGGGAGGGGGAGGAGATCGCTTTCGGCGATGATCTGCGGGCAATCGTCGGCGAGCGTACGGAGAGCGGAGGGCGCTTGATCACTTTTCTCTGTGCAGACCGGCGGGAGTTCTGGGAGAAGCTGTTTAAAGCCGGCAAAATACCCCTGCCCCCTTATATTAAGCGGCCTACGGAAGAGATGGACAGAGAGCGCTATCAGACGGTCTATGCCCGCTCCCTTGGCTCCGCGGCCGCGCCCACAGCCGGCCTGCATTTTACAGAAGAGATCCTTGCACAGCTGAAAGATAAGGGTGTGCAGTCTGCTTTTGTGGTACTGCATGTGGGGCTAGGAACCTTCCGGCCGGTGCATGTGCCCAGGGTGGAGGAGCATCGCATGCACGCCGAGTTTTGGAGGCTTGACGCTCATAACGCCGCCTTGATCAACGACGCCCGGCAGAGCGGGAGGCGTGTTATCGCTGTGGGAACCACCACCGTGCGTTTGCTGGAGAGTGTGGGCGAGAAGGATGGGGTTGTGCACCCCGGTGAGGGCTGGACCAGTATTTTTATTTACCCTGGTTTTCGCTTTCAAGTGATCGACGGCCTGGTTACAAATTTTCACCTTCCCTGTTCTACGCTGTTGATGCTTGTCTGCGCCTTTGCCGGTTATGAGCGGGTGATGCTTGCCTACCGGGCGGCTGTAGAGGAGCGCTATCGTTTTTTCAGCTATGGGGACGCCATGTTGATCCTTTGAGGAGGTTTAGTTTGGAATCATTTAATTTTGAACTATTAAAAAAATCAGCTGAAGGCAAGGCGCGCCTGGGCGTCATTAACACACGAAGGGGTAAAATCCATACCCCGGCCTTTATGCCTGTAGGCACTCAGGCTACGGTTAAGACCCTGACCCCGGAAGAGGTTGAGGGATTGGGCGCGGAAATTATCCTCTCCAATACATACCACCTCTACCTGCGCCCCGGCCAGGGGATTGTCCGGGAGGCCGGGGGGCTCCATAGGTTCATGAACTGGCGGAGGCCGATCCTGACAGACAGCGGGGGGTTCCAGGTTTTCAGCCTGTCTTCCCTGCGGCAGATCACAGATGAGGGGGTCTATTTCAGGTCTCATGTAGATGGGTCCAGGCATTTCATCGGCCCGGAGCAGTCTATGGAGATCCAGGCTGCTTTGGGATCCGATATCGCCATGGCCTTTGATCAGTGTTCCCCTTACCCCTGCTCCTACGAGGATACGCTGGCCGGGCTGGAGAGGACGACCCGCTGGGCGGAGCGCTGTTTGCACGCTCCTCATGCCCCCGGGCAGGCGGTGTTCGGGATCGTTCAAGGGGGTGTCTATCCGGAGCTGAGGGCGCGCAGCGCCGCGCAGATCACCGCGCTTGATTTTCCCGGCTATGCTATCGGAGGGCTGAGCGTCGGTGAACCGAAAGCGATGATGTATGAAAATTTAGAGTTGACGACTCCGCTCTTGCCTGAAAGCAAGCCCAGGTATTTGATGGGCGTGGGGAGCGCGGACTGCCTTTGGGAGGGCGTGGAGCGCGGGATCGATATGTTTGACTGCGTCTTGCCGACGCGGGTCGCCCGCAACGGAACGGCTCTTACCTGGGAGGGGAAATTGGTTGTCCGCAACGCCAGGTATGCGCGTGATTTTTCCCCGTTAGAAGCGGGTTGCGGCTGCTATACCTGCCGGAATTATACCAGGGCTTATCTGCGGCATCTATTCAACGCCGCCGAACTACTGGGGCATCGCTTGCTGACCATTCATAACCTCTATTTTACTCTGAGCGTTATGGAAAGAATACGGCGCTCTATTGAGGACGGCCGTTTTCAGGAGGAGAAAGACGCCTTTTTCCGGCGGTATTCCGCATAGTACAACCGGAAAATGCTAACAGATAAAAGGATTTTAAAGGATAAATAGCGAAATTAATTTTTGGAAAAGATTTAATAAGGAGCGGCTAAGTGCAGGAGAATTATGTTACACTAGAAGAGATTCAAGAGAATCATATCGTAAAAACCCTGATCCGCACAGGGAACCGGAACCTGGAAGTTATGGGTTACACCGAACATGGCTTCCGCCATATAGGCCTTGTATCCAAGATCGCCCCCAATGTTTTGAGGCGCCTCGGCTTTCCCGGGCGGGAGGCGGAATTGGCCGCTATCGCCGGCTATCTCCATGATATGGGGAATGCGGTGAACAGGAACGGCCATCATCTTTCCGGGGCGATACTTGCCTACTATATACTGGATGAATTAGGGATGAGCCCTGACGAACTGTTTACCGTGGTGGCGGCTATCGGGAATCATGATGAAGGAACCGGCCAGCCGGTCAACAATGTAGCCGCGGCGCTGATACTGGCGGACAAATCGGATGTCCACAGGACAAGGGTGCGCAACCAACAAAGCATTGGTATTGATATCCATGACCGGGTAAACTATGCGGTGGAGCGCTCTTTTTTAAGGGTAAACGCGGAAGAGAAGCACCTTACTCTGGAACTGGTCATTGACCCTCAGATCAGCCCGGTGATGGATTACTTTGAAATATTTTTGAGCAGGATGTTCATGTGCAGGAGGGCGGCAGAGTTTTTAGGCTGCACATTTGCACTAGAGATAAATGGCAATAAACTGGTTTAAATTCAGGGGAAGGAGAGAATTAAGTGGCAGGTAAAAAGGGTAAAAAACTGACAAGGACAGGACAGTTATCTAAAAAACCACAGACTGCGCCTGCCGGGCCGCCGACAGAAAAGTCCGGGATCAGTTGGCCGGAAACGCTATTGTTTTTCTTTATGGTGGCGGCGATTATCTGTGCCGCTGTCTTTTTGGCGAACCCCATCGCGGGAAAACTGAAGGGGCAGTTGGGCTTGGATCTGCGCGGGGGGGTGCATGTCGTTTATCAGGCCAAAGCTACGGAGGGCGCCCTGGTAACGAAAGATTCCGTGGATAAGCTGATCGGTGTCTTCAGTAACAGGATCGATGCTTACGGGCTGACCGAACCCCTGCTGCAAAAGCAGGGCAGCGATCGGGTCGTTGTGGAGCTTCCCGGGGTCAAGGATCCGGACGAGGCCCTGGAACTGCTGGGGAAAACGGCTCATATGGAATTCCGCACAGAGGACGGCAAAACTGTTTTAACCGGGAAAGACCTGAAAGACGCCAAAGCCCAGCTGAAACCTAATACAGACGAGCCGTATGTAGCTTTGGAATTTAACAAAGAGGGCGCCAAAATTTTCGGAGAGGTGACCACCGCCAACGTGGGCAAGACCCTGGCTATTTACCTGGACGACAGGCTGCTCACCGCGCCGGTGATCAACGGGCCGATTACAGGAGGCAACGCGGAGATCAGCGGCGGGTATGAGTCGCTGAAAGAGGCGCAGGAAGAGGCCTTGCTGCTGCGCTCAGGCGCCCTGCCGGTTGACGTTGAGCTCATGGAAAAACGGAGCATAGAGCCCACCCTGGGCAAGGAATCTTTAAACCTGAGTTTGAAAGCGGGTGTCATCGGTCTGGCGGCTATCTTTTTATTTATGCTGCTCTATTACCGGTGGCCGGGATTTATCGCCTGCTTTTCTCTCGTCGTTTACGGTTTGATTGTGGTGGGGATCTTCATGCTGCTCAACGCCACCTTGACGCTTCCCGGTATCGCGGGTGTCATTCTATCCATCGGCATGGCGGTAGACTCCAACATCCTTATCTATGAGCGCCTCAAGGAGGAGCTGCGGGCAGGAAAGACTCTGCGCGCGGCCATTGACGCCGGTTTCCATAATGCCTTCCGGGCTATTCTGGATTCCAATATCACCACCTTGATCGCCGCGGGGGTGCTCTATTTCCTGGGAACCGGGTCGATCAAGGGCTTTGCCATTACCCTCAGCCTGGGTATCCTGGTGAGCATGTTTACGGCGATTTCCTTTACCCGTTTTGTGCTCCATCTGGTGGCCAGATCGCGGCTGGTACTTAATCCTAAGGCATACGGTGTTTAGAGAGGGAGGTGGAAAACGTGAATTTTAATTTTATCAAGATAAGAAAGTATTGGTATCTTCTGTCCCTGCTGGTGATCGTTCCCGGTTTGATCTCTTTGGGAGTCAGAGGGTTGAATAAGAGCATTGATTTCACCGGGGGGAGCATGCTTGAGCTCAAATTTGAGCAGAAAGTGGACACCGGGGATGTCGGCGCAGTATTGAAGGATGCCGGTCTTGCTGAAGCCAGCGTAGTACAGGAGGGCTCGGGGAATGTGATCATGATCCGCACCAAGCATCTCTCCCAGAAGGAGAGCACCGGCCTGCTGCAGAGCATAGAAAAGAAGCTCGGCGGTTTCACACCGCTGCTCAATGAGACCGTGGGGCCTACGATCGGCAAGGAATTGCGCAACAAGGCGATACTTTCTCTGGTGATCGCCTTCGCCCTGATGATCGTCTACATCACTATCCGCTTCGAGCTGCTCTCCGGTATCGCCGCTATCAGCGCCCTGGTCCACGATATTCTGGTGACCGTGGGGTTGGTTTCCCTGCTGGGGCTGGAGGTGGACGGGGCTTTTATCGCCGCCTTGCTGACGATTGTCGGGTATTCAATCAACGACACCATCGTTGTCTTTGACCGCATCCGTGAGAATATGCATAAGCGCGACAAAAACGAACATCTCCATGAACTGATTGACAACAGCATTCGCCAGACTATGGTGCGCTCGATCAACACCGGAATGTCCGTTATTTTTGCACTGATAGCCTTGCTGGTCTTCGGCGGCGCCTCTCTGAAGAGCTTTGTCGCCATTATGCTGATCGGCGTTATCGCGGGGTTCTATTCGTCCATCTTCGTGGCGAGCCCGCTGTGGTACGATTTCCGCAGGCTGCGGGGTGAAACCGTTTAAAAGTTCTTG